>WLPL01000006.1 GCA_009698805.1 Actinomycetota bacterium
CGTTTGCAACTGGGGCCAATGAACCCATTGGTTTGGCTCCTGCGACCTCAAAGAACTCGGTTTTTGTTGCCCCTGGGCTGACTGTCAGAACCCTCACCCTGCTGCCTGCGACCTCGCCCCAAAGCGCTCGACGCTCAGGACAGCAAGGCGAAAGCGAGAGCAACGAAGATGCCAACAAAGATTGCTGGTGTCAGATACTTCGCAACGTGGAGCCAGGGAGCAGTTTTTGAGATTGTTCGAGATATTGAACTCTTAGTTGCCCGTGCTTCAATGTCGCGGGCAACGGCCTGAGCCTCGTGAGCAGCTGAAAACTCAACCAAAGCCCCCAAAATGCCGGACGCAAGCAGAATTCCGAGAACAGACCAGACAGTGAAGCCACCAGCCGCGCGAACCGCTGGTACAAGCCCTGCGGTAGTGATCAGTAAGAAGGTTGGAGCGAACTGGGCAACCACAAGCTGGGTGCGACTCTTGTTCCAGAGGTCAATAAGTTCTTTTTCGTTCATTTCACGTCTCCAAACTTTCGATTAGCAAGTTCTACGCTAGCGCTTGAACGGGCAATGCCTGCAAATGTTCGTGCAGCATTTTCGGTTGTCAGCGAGAGTTTTGGCGTTGAAAACAAAGAATCCTGTTTCTGGGTCAAGATACCCGGGCTCCTCGAGTTTCATCGACTCATTATGCGCGAGCATGATCTCTTCGAAATGCGGGTGCGACTCGTTCAGCAGGTCAGGGTGTGGCTGAGTCAGCTCGCGGGGGAGGGTTCTTGGCTTCGGCATAGAATCCAAAGCCTAAAACCCCCTGAATCTCAAGCGTCTTAGGCTCGCTTGCGTTAGTGTTTTTTCATGAATGAAATCCCTCGCCCAGTCGTCGAGCCAATGCTCGAACCCGCCCCAACCGTTCTCACCATCAAAGACGAATACGAAGGGTCCGGAATCGAAGCGCCAAGTGGTGCAACCGTAAAGGTTCACTACCTCGGTGTCGACTACGAATCTGGCGAAGAGTTTGATTCTTCATGGGGTCGCGGCGAGCCAATCGAGTTTCCACTCAACCGCCTGATCAAAGGCTGGCAAGAAGGTATTCCCGGCATGAAGGTCGGCGGTCGTCGCACGCTAATTTGCCCACCGGTTTACGCCTATGGCGAAGCCGGTGCTGGCCACCACCTATCGGGTAGAACTCTTGTCTTTGTCATCGACCTACTTGGAGTTGTCTAAAACTAAAAAAATAAAGGACACCCAGGTGGGTGTCCTTTATTGTTGTAGGCCCCGTCGGGATCGAACCGACGACCCACGGATTAAAAGTCCGTTGCTCTAACCAACTGAGCTAGAGGCCCATGTGCCCGAAGGCACTCGCCAATTCTAGCGCAGGTCGGCGAATGGCTTTCTATGGCTTTTCACCTGATTTGTCGGCTGATGGGGAGTTTAATTGGAGCATGCGTAAATTCTTGGTCATGGTCATTGCCGCCCTAGTAATCGTCCTAGGTTTCAGCTCGCTTTCAAATGCGTCCACCACCTCAACAGTGACGATTCACTACCAACCAGCCGCGGGCAACACCGACGACTGGAACCTCTGGCTCTGGGAGCCTTCGCAAAACGGCTTCAACGTTGATTTCACTGCGACCGATGCTTTTGGCAAGGTCGCAACTTATACCTTTGACCACTCGGTGACAGATATCGGGTTCATCGTCAAGGTTGGAAACTTCTCGAAGAAGGACGGCACGATTGACCGTTCGATTCGAAACTTTGTGAACGGCAACGCGGAGGTTTGGGTGAGGGGCGGAGTCGTCACCGTTTACACGGCCAACCCGGATATTGTCGTGCCTAAGCCAGTGCTGCCAACCTGGGCTCAAAGCGCGTCAATCTACGAGGTGAATGTTCGGCAGTTTTCGAGCGCTGCCGCTGGCTCAAAGTTTGTCGCGGTCAAGGCACAGCTTCCGCGATTGAAGGCGCTTGGCGTGAAGATTTTGTGGCTGATGCCGATTTACCCAATCTCGGTTGAGGGTCGCAAGGGATCTTTGGGTTCGCCTTACGCTGTATCGGATTACAAGGCGGTCAACCCAGAATTTGGAAGCCTAGCTTCGCTGAAGTCTCTAGTAGATGCCGCGCACGCTCAGGGCTTCCACGTGATTTTCGACTGGGTGGCAAACCACACCGGTCTAGACAACGTTTGGACGGTTCATAAGGACTGGTATCAGACGGTGGTCAATGGGGTGATTCAGCCGAACAGCGACTGGACCGACGTTGCCGACCTGAACTATGAGAACGCTGACATGCGCGCAGCGATGATCGACGCCATGAAGTACTGGGTAAACACGGTTGGCATCGACGGCTACCGCTGTGACTTCTCGGGCGGTGTTCCAACCGACTTCTGGGAGGAAGCCAACACACAGCTGCAGGCGATCAAGCCACTGTTCATGCTTTCGGAGAACGGGAACGACTACTCACAGCTGCAGAGTGCGTTCGTAGCCAACTACGGTTGGTCGCTACTCAACGATCTAAACGCAGCTGCCCGCAACAAGGGTGACGCGTTTGAGTTCATTGGCACGCTCAAGCAGGTGGCCAACGAATACCCAAAGGGCACGTTCCCGATGACCTTTATCACCAACCACGACGAGAACTCTTGGAACGGCACCGAATACGAACGACTCGGCACGTTCGTAAAGCGTTTTTCGGCCCTGTATTTCACGATCCCCGGAATGCCATTGATCTACAACGGGCAAGAGATTGGTTTGAAGCGCAGGCTGCAGTTCTTCGAGAACGATCCGATTACCTGGACTTCGTCTTCGATGACCGATTTCTACCGCAAGCTCGTTGCTTTGAAGACCAAGAACCCTGCCCTATGGAACGGTTCGGCCGGCGGCACCGTGAAGCAGTACATGGGTTCTAACGACAACGTGCTCACCTACACACGCGTAAAGGGCACTAACAAGGTTGTCGTAGTCATCAACCTCACGGCCAAGGCCCAAACCGACGTGGTCAAGTTGGGTTCGGCAGCTGCCGGAACCTTCTACAAGTACTCCACGGGCGTGAAGACGAAGTTGGTTTCATCGCAAAAGTTTGTGGTGCCGGCTAACGGGTTCGAAATCTACTCGACGGTGCTGACTAAATAGCCTTTGCGGCTTTCACCCAGCGTTCGATCAGGTCGGTGTCTTTTGTTCCAGGTTTAAACGTCGTTCGAATCGGATTCAGGTTTTGCAGTTCTTCTTGGCTAGCCCAAAAGCCGCTGCCGAGGCCGGCGAGGTATGCGGCACCGATTGCGGTGGCCTCAACGTGGGTGGGCCTCTCGACAATCGTTTGCAGCAGGTCGCTCTGAATTTGCAGGAGCAGGTTGTTGGCGCTCGCTCCGCCGTCGACACGCAAACGTTTTGGTTCACCCATCAGGTCAAACACGCAGAAGATCTGCATGGCTATTCCCTCGAGAGTTGCTCTGGCGATGTGGTGCTTCGTCGAGCCGCGGGTGAGTCCGGTGAGTTCACCTCTCGCCTCAGGCTTCCAAAACGGTGCCCCTAAGCCGGTCAGCGCGGGCACAAAAATGACGCCCTCTGATGATTCGGCGGCGACCTGTTCGACGTCCTTTGCTTGTTCGATGATGCCAAGGCCATCGCGAAGCCACTGGACAGCGGCTCCGGCAACAAAGGTTGAGCCTTCGATCGCGTATTGCCGTTTGCCGTTCGGGTGTTGCCAGGCAACCGTGGTCAAAAGATCAGGCACGACGACGATTTCGGTTCCGGTGTTCTTGAGCAGGAATGCTCCGGTTCCGTAGGTGCATTTTGCGTCGCCGGCTTCGAATGCGCACTGGCCAAACAGAGCCGCTTGCTGGTCACCCGCGAGACCCGTGATAGGGAGCTCGAGCCCCAAGAATGCCTCGGGCATGGTTTCGGCGAGGATTCCGTAGCTCGAAACTATTCTTGGTAGGGCGTGCCGTGGGACTTCGAAAAGGTTTAGTAGTTCGTCACTCCAGTCGCCGGATTCAAGGCTGTAGAGCTGGGTTCTCGAGGCGTTCGAGGCATCGGTGATGTGGTGACGACCACCGGACATCCTGGCGATGACATAAGAGTCGACGGTTCCGATCATGGTTCGACCCTGCTCGACCCCGGCCCAGATCTCTGGTTCGTTGCGCTTGACCCAGAGCAGCTTTGAAGAGGTGAAGTACGGGTCGAGCGGTAGCCCGGATATTTGCTTGATGCGATCGCCGTCGAAGCCGAGTTCAACGGTTCGGCGGTCCTGCCAGACGATTGCAGGTCTCACCGATTGAAGCGTGGTTTTATCCCAGAGCACCAGCGTCTCGCGTTGGTTGGTGATACCGATTGCGTTCGGTTTTTCGTTCGAGGACTCAATTGCAGCTTTCACCGAGTTGAGAACTGCCGCCCAGATTTGCTCGGGAACGTGTTCGACCCAACCGGGTTCAGGGTAGTGCTGTTCGAACTCGGTGTAGCCGTGGCCAAGAACTCCGCCATCGCGGCCAACGACCAAAGCGGTTACACCCGTGGTGCCTGCGTCGATCGAAAGGATTGCCATGCGAAAAGGCTAGTGGGTCATCGGGTCGGTGCCGAGTTCGACCACGTCGCGTTTTGCTTTGCGACTGGGCCACTCGACCAGGAGCATCGCACCGATCATGACCAGGCCGCCGAAAACGGTCAGCGCTTTCACCGGCTCTTGGCCAATTGCGTAGGCAAAGCCGGCGGCAAACACGACTTCGCTGGTGAGAATAATGGCGACCCGGGATGCGTCCATGATTGATTGCGCCCAGGTCTGAATGAAGAAGGCGGCGGCGGTGGCGAACAGTGCGCAGAAAATCACTGCAGACCAGACGTTGGCATTCGGCGGCGGGGTGAAACCGGCGGGTATCGCGCAGGCCCAGCAGACCACTGCGACGCCAGACATTTGGACGACTGTTAGGGCGTAGGTGTCTAGGCCTTTGCTCCAAGCACCTAAGCCCACGATGTGCAGGGCGTAGAGGAGGGCACATATAAGCAGAGGAATGATGCCGTTCGCCAGCGTGAGGCCGTCTATCGAAATGAGCGCGAGTCCCGCGGTTGCCAGGACCACACCGATCAGCACTTTGAAGCTGAGACCTTGCTTTAGCAGAACGTAGGCGAGTAGCGGTGTCAGAACGACGTAAAGACCTGTGAAGAAGCCCGTGACAGCGGCGGTGGATTGCTCCAGTCCGATGGTTTGAGCGATGTAAGCGATTCCGAGAATCAGGCCGAGCAGCCCACCTCGCAATAGAAGGCCGCGATTCATCTTTTTGAGTGTCTTCGGGCGAATGGCCAACATCACGGCTGTCGCAATGGTGAATCGAACGGCCAGGAACGAATAGAACGGTTCTTGGCTAATAGCGTCTTTCATCCAGACGAAGGCAACGCCCCAGCTCGCAGTGACCGCGAGCAGTGCAAAAGTCGCCAAGCGACTAGTGCGTAACGACACCGTCGGCCGTGCTCTTAATCTTCGGGGTCTTCTCGCCTGCGGCAATCTCAACCTTCAGGTGGTTTTCGATCGGGGCAACCGGGCAGGTTGCGAAGTCGGTGTAAGCGCAAGGGAAGTTCGCCGACTTGTTGAAGTCGATCTGCCACTTGTCACCTTCTAGATGTGTTGCGCTGACGTTGCGGCCGGTGCCGTAAGTCTCTTTGCCGCTCGTTGCGTCGCGGAAGATCACGTAGAGCACTTCTGGATTTGGGCGAGTGAATGCGGTGAGCCGCACTTCGTCTTCACCGAGGTTGAAGACCAGGGTTCCGGCTGACTCCATCGAGATACCGAGGTCACCGATTACCGAACTGATTGGCACATCTCTCAGGTTCTCTTCTAGAGTGGCAACAACCTTGAAGTCCGGGTTGTAGTCGTAGGTGATTACGCCATCGAACAGGTCGAACATCTTGCTGTCGCTGTGACGTGGGCGAAGCACCATGTTGCCGCCTCGGCTGGCAATCTCAAGCGCGCCTCCAGTCATCGGAATCTGCATCTCGGCTCTTGGCTCGAGCGTCCAGCTTTGCTCCTCAGCAGAGCCTTCGTAGCCTTTGGCGTGAACGGTGTGGCCAATCGCCCACCACTCGCCAGTGACGTCGCCGAAGCTCTGTGGCGTCTCTGAGAGCCAGTGCATGCCGGTTACGGCTAGGAAGCCGGTCGGGTTTCTCCACTGCTTGTTGCGGGTTTCAACCCACTCTGCGAAGTCGTTCATTTTGCCTCCAATGGGCCGTAGGTTTCAACCGACACGATCTGACGGTTCTTTCCAGGTGCCTGCCTGGTCAGGTGGGCTACAACGAAGTGTCCTGGCTTGATTGCTCTCGCGTTTTCTAGCAGCGCCAGTTTTTCGAGTGGGTTGTATTTCGCGAGCTCTTCTAGGACGGTCGGTAGCGCCGGACGATGTGTGCACACGATTGTGGATCGGCCGTCCTGAATTAGTTTGTGGATCACCTTCAGCGTTACCGAGGGAGTTTCTTTATTACCCGACTCGGTGAGCGAATCCTTATATTCCACTGGAATGCCTCGGACCATCGCATACGGGGCAACCGTTGCCTTGCAGCGCTCCCACGGGCTCGAAACCACTCGTTTGGCTCCCCAACAGGCGAGCAATAGCTTGAGCGACTTCGCCTGCATTTTTCCTGCGGCAAGCAATGGGCGGGTATCTTCGCCCTTGGTCCAAGCAGACCTTGGGGTGGCTTTGCCGTGGCGAAGAACGATGAAGGGCTTGGTATCGAGCTGTTCCTGCGCGTGTAACAAGACCAACTTTTCGAGGAAGGTTTTGTCGTGTTCGTATGTCAGTAGTAGGGTCGCTTCGTCGGGGGTAAGCCAATCGACCTTGGCTACTTCCTCGGAAGGCTTGAAACTTGAGGCTTTCAGAGCCCTCGAGGTGACCTTGGAGGCCCAGTAGTGGACCTCTTTTTCTTTGCCATTTGGCAGGTTGTACTTTTGCACACCAAGGCTCATGCCCAGACGGATGCTGAGGCCGGTTTCTTCCAAAATTTCACGTACTGCGGTCTCAGGCAGCGTTTCGCCCGGGTCAACCTTGCCCTTGGGCCAACCCCAATCGTTGTACCTCGCGCGATGAATTACCGCTACGAGTAGGCGTCCTTTTTCTTCACGCCAGCAAAGCGCGCCGGCCGCATAAATTGTCATTTGTTAGCGGCCAACCTTACGTGCGGCGATGTCGCGCATGATCTCGTCTTGAACATCTTTCGGGGTCTTGTGACGAATCCAAATTCCATCGGCACCTAGGTGCCACGAGGACGCCTCGTCGCTCATGGCCAGGGCAAACATGCCGGCGAGGTCTTTCATGTGGTCGGGTTGCACGATTCGCACCAACGCCTCGACCCGTCGGTCAAGGTTTCGATGCATCATGTCTGCAGAGCCGATGAAGTATTCGGGATCGCCGCCATTCGCAAAACTAAAGACTCGAGAGTGTTCGAGGTACCGGCCTAAAACGCTTCGAACCTTGATGCTCTCGCTCAAGCTGGGAACCCCTGGTCTTAGCGCGCACATGCCTCGAACGAGAATCTCGACTTCGACCCCCGCTTGCCCGGCACGGTAGAGTCCGTCGATGATTTGCTCGTCCACCAGGGAATTGATCTTGAGCGAAATTTTCGCCTCTTTGCCGGCTTCTTTATGAGAAATTTCTCGCTCAATGCGATCAAACAGCCCCTGACGCACACTGCCTGGCGAAACCAGCAGCGACTTGAAGGTTGCATCGGGGGCATAGCCCGATAGTTGATTGAACAGGCGAGTCAGGTCTTCGCCGACGCTTTCGCGAGAGGTCAGTAGGCCATAGTCCTCGTAGTAGCGAGCGGTTTTCGGGTTGTAGTTACCGGTGCCAATGTGGCAGTAGCGGCGAAGTTGGTTGCCCTCCTGGCGAATCACTAGCGACAGCTTGCAGTGGGTTTTGAGACCGACGATTCCGTAGACCACATGCACGCCGGCCTGCTCGAGCTTGCGGGCCCAGGTGATGTTGTTTTGCTCGTCGAACCGGGCTTTGATCTCGACCAGGGCCAGGACCTGCTTGCCGGCTTCGGCAGCCGAAATTAGGGCGTCAACGATCGGTGAATCACCCGAGGTGCGGTAAAGAGTCTGCTTAATTGCCAGGACCTTTGGGTCGGCCGCTGCTTGCTCTAAGAATGCTTGGACGCTGGTCGCGAAAGACTCGTAAGGGTGGTGAAGCAGAATGTCGCGCTCACGGATCGCCTTGAAAATGCTGGTCTTTTCGTCTTCCCCTGGAATCAGGAACCGGTTGGTGACTACCGGGTGCGGTGGGAACTTCAGTTCGGCTTTCTTGATCGCGGCAATCTGGGTCAGACCAGTCAGGTCGAGCAGTGCAGGCAACCGGTAAACGTCGTCCTCGCTGATGTCGAGTTCGCGAACCAAGAGGTCGAGCACCTCTGGGTTCATGTCTTCGGCAACTTCAAGTCGCACTGGTGGGCCGAACCTTCTGCGCAACAGCTCGCGCTCCAAGGCGATCAGTAGGTTTTCACCGTCGTCCTCGTCGACATCTAGGTCTTCGTTGCGGGTGACCCTGAACAGGTGGTGCTGAAGCATTTCGGTGCCCGGGAACAGCTCGCCCAGGTTCTCGCCGATGAGCTCCTCGATCGGCAGGAATCGGTAATTGCCCGTGCCAGATTCACCTGGAATTCGCACAAATCGCGGCAGCAGTGGCGGAACTTTTACCCTGGCAAACTGTTCGGTGCCGTCATCGAGTTTGCGGAACACCACTGCGACGTTGAGCGAAAGGCCCGAGATGTATGGGAACGGGTGGGCCGGGTCAACGCCGAGGGGGGTTAGCACTGGGTAAATCTGGTTGTGGAAGTACTCGTTCAGACTGGTCTGTTCGGTCTCGTTCAAATCGTTCCAACGCACCACCGAGATTCCGTGCTTGTGCAGCGCGGGTTCGATTTCGTCGCGGAACAACGTGGCCTGTCGCATTTGCAGGGCGTGCGCGTTCTCGCGGATCGAGTCGAGCACCTCCTCGGCAGATTTGCCGGATGCCGCAATCGTGGTGAGCCCGGTTGCGATGCGGCGCTTTAGGCCCGCAACGCGAACCATGAAGAACTCGTCCAAGTTGGACGAAAAAATACTCAAAAAGTTGACGCGCTCGAGCAGGTATAGCTCTGGATCTTCGGCAAGTTCGAGGACGCGCTGGTTAAACGCCAGCCAGGAAACCTCGCGGTCGAGGAACCGATCGTTCGGCAGGTCGCTCGGAGCAGGCATTGTGATTGACATTGTTTCGTCAGACATGTCAGACATAAGCCTCCTCATCCTTCAATAGGTTGAACCGGTAGCCGCGACCGTATTCGGTGCCAATCAAGCCACCTCGGTCGCCCAACTTTGCCCGAAGACGCCTGATATGAACGTCTACCGTGCGGGTTTCTCCAGCGTAGCCGTAACCCCAAACTTCGCTAAGTAGTTGTGCACGGGAAAACACTCGGCCGGGGTGTTGCATCAGGTATTTCAGAAGCTCGAACTCGATGAGCGTCAGGTCCATCGGGCGACCGTCGACTCTTGCCGAGTAGCTCGCTTCGTCGACGACTACGCCAGCCGAGCTAATAAGTTCATCGTTTGATTCGCCCTTGTTGCGGCTGAGGGCCAAGCGAATTCTGGCTTCGATCTCGCCGGGGCCTGCCGATTCGAGAATTATGTCGTCTGCGCCCCACTCGTGAGACATCGCAGCCAGACCACCCTCGGTTACCACGACAATCAGAGGCACCGAAAGTCCGGTGGTTCGCATCACGCGGGCAAGGGATTTTGCCGCGGCTAGGTCGCGCTTGGCATCAAGAAAAACGAGGTCGTGTGAGGGGGCCATGACGATGTTTGCCGGCGAGGCCTCGATTTCGCGAATCTTGTGTGGGAGAAGGCTGAGGGCAGGCAAAACCTCGCTACCGGCATTTGCCGACAAAACGAGGAGGTGGGCCATTTCTCTCCTAAAAGACCTATTTATCAAGTCTAAAGGCTCATGTTTGGCACAATGTAACTGTGAAGAGTGGCTGGATCGAGATCATAAGCATTTGGGTGCTGGTCGCCCTGGCAACGCTGGTCGCGACTTTCACTGTGCCGCATTCGCAGGTACTCGCCAGTTTTGGGGCGATTCTGGCTAGCGCCACGGCACTGGTCTCAATGATTCACCTTTTTCTCGAAGGTCATCAAGGCTTTGTGAAGAAACTGGTTTACGTCGCCGGCGGTTCTTATCTGATGTTGGCAATCGCCAGCATCTATGTTCTGTTCTTTCAAAGGTAAAATGGGCCCATGGTCTTTTCTGCGGATATCTTTTTCACCGGTTTGCTAGTTCTTGCGTCTCTCGCAATCGCAGCGATTTCGGTCCTCGTTCTCTACAAGCTTTTCAAGGGTCAGAAGTAGTTGTTCGAACTGCCCGAAGGCTTACCAATCGAGCTGACCCCGTTGTCTTTCCTTATTGGTTCTTGGGAGGGCACGGGCATCATTGCCTTCGAAGGCAAAGAGCAAGAGTTTCACCAGCGCATTGAGTTCGCCGATGGCGGCCACGGCACGCTTACCTACATTTCGACTGCGTCGCTAGACGACGACAACAAGACCGCGCTTCCCAGCGAGCTGGGCTACTGGCGGGTTGCAAGACCTCGACAAGACTTCGACGCTGGCCCCGGCTTGTTGCCTGGAGTAGGCGAAACCACGATTCAGACTCACGAAGATCTAGAACAGTATCGAAACGCGACCGGCGGATTCGACATCGAAGTTTCTACCATTCACCCCGGCGGCTCGGCCGAGCTTTACCACGGCTACGTCAAGCTGGCCCAGATTCACCTCGCCAGCGCTCACGGAGTCGCTTTTGAGAGCGCAAAAATCTATCGCCACAGCACCAGGATCTACGGGCTCGTCGAAGGCGCACTGCTTTGGGCTTGGGATATCGCAATGCCCGGCGGCGAGCTGAAGTCGCACGCGTCCGCCCGCTTGGAACGTGTTGGGTAATGCCAAACCCACTGCTCGAGCAACGAGCGCTCGCCGAAGGTAAGGCTCTCGCGCCGCTTACCGACCGTGCGGTGATTGCCATCGAGGGCAACGACCGTCACACTTGGCTGAATTCGATCCTGTCTCAAGAACTTCGTTCGCTTGGCGAAGGCCAAAGCGCCGAAGCCCTGCAGCTAGACCCCCACGGTCACGTCGAGTTTGTTTTGCACCTAGTCGAGGATGGCGAGCGCACCTGGGCAATCGTTGAATCGTCCACCAAGGAAGCGCTTTTGGTCTGGCTTGACAAAATGATCTTTCGCTCGGACGTCCGGGTGACCGATCACCCAGAACTCAAGGTGTTCTTCGGAATCGACACCGACTTTGGTATTACCTGGGTTGACCCGTGGCCAAATGTTGTTGGCGGTGGAGTGCGTTATGCGCAAGACGCCCCGGTGTTCAATGGTCGAGAGCACATTCTCGAGTCGGCTCCCGAAATCGAGTTGGTGCCTTTGGACGCAGCCGAAGCGCTTCGAGTTGCCGCCCGCCGCCCGCGCCAGGCCAACGAGGTTGATGATCGAACGCTTCCGCACGAACTCGACTGGCTCTCAACGGCGGTGCACCTGAGCAAGGGCTGCTACCGCGGCCAAGAGAGCGTTGCCAAGGTTCACAACCTGGGTCACCCGCCGCGCAGATTAACGTTCTTGCACCTCGATGGCTCCAACCACCTGTTGCCAGAAGAGGTCGATGTGACGCTCGATGGCAAGGTTGTTGGCCGAGTGACCTCGGTCGCCAACCACTACGAAATGGGCCCGATAGCGCTCGCCGTGCTCTCTCGTTCGGTGCCGGTTGAGGCAACCCTGATGGTCGGAAATGTTTCGGCCGCTCAAGAGGTAATTGTTCCCCCAACCGCGGGCAAGGCCGCCTCGCTGCCGCCTCGAAGTGAGTTGAATCAACGCCGATGAACATCAAGTGGAGTTTGAAGGACGCCCTCGCGAGACTTTTCGATTCGATCGTTCCGATTCTGCAGATCGTCTTTGCCGCCGGCGTCGGCTATTGGTTCTCGCACTGGGTTCTGGGTCACCAGACCCCGCTTCTTTCGGTGACGGTAACGATCACCGCCCTCGGTTTCACCAGGGACGCAAGACCGAGGCGAGTCTTAGAAACCGCGCTAGGAATGATCACGGGAATCGCGCTCTCCGAGTCGATGCTGTTGGCTTTCGGGCCTGGCATCTGGCAGATGGTCATTACGCTCTTGCTCTGTTTGTCGCTCGCTCGGTTCATCTCTGGTAGCGCGTCCTTCGCACTAACAGTTGGAATTCAGGCGATCCTCGTGCAACTTTTGCAGGTGCAGACCGGCGGCGTTTACATGCGCAGTATCGACGGAATCGTTGGCGGTGCAGTTGCCTTGCTTGTGACCGCGCTGATTCCGCGGGACCCGAGAGGCATAGCTCGCAAAGACGCCGGCAAGCTTTTTGAGGTTTTCATCGACAGCATCGAGGCGCTAAAGACCGCAACTCGCGATGTAAACCTTGAGGTTGCCGATGAAACCCTCAGGCAGGTTCGACGAACCCAGCCGCTCATCGATAACTGGCGAATGTCGCTCGACAGCGCTATTTCGATTAGTCGGGTCTCGCCGTTCCTAATCAAGTACCGCGATGAACTACGCGGTCAAGTGCGTTTGATGCGCGGCATGGATCTCGCCACTAGAAACCTGCGGGTCGTCGCCAGACGCATCGACTTTCTTCTGCGTGACGGGCAAAAGAGGCCCCACCTTGCCGACCTTTTCGAGCAACTCTTGGCAGGAGCTGGTTTGCTGAAGAAGGGGCTCTCCGAGCCCGAGGCACTTAGCGATGCCCAAGAGGTGTTTCTCGAGGTCATTCACCAACTCGATCCGAAGAAGTTTGGTTTGGCCGATCAGATTCGCGAAGCCTCGGTTTTGCTGCTGCTACGCCCGATGCTTGTTGATCTGCTCTGCGCCAGCGGCATGAGCGAAGAAGACGCTCGAGAAGAACTGCCCGAAATCTAGGGCTTTACGGCGTTCCAGTCGACCGTAACTTCACCTAGGCGCCAACGCTTTCGGTCTACCGTTATTGGCCACCCCTCACCAACGAGTTGCTCGCAAACCGCGACCCAGCGCTGAATAGCACCGAAGGTCGAAAGCGGTGCCTGCATCGCCCAGGCCTTGTCTAGAGCCGCTAGCCAGTCGTGGACTCTCTCGCCTGGTAGGTTGTGGTGAATCAGTGCCTTGGGGAGCCGTTCGGCAACCTTGCTCGGTTGCTCTAAACCGTTCAGTCGCAGCGAGATGGTGAACCAGAGCGGCCTCGCTGAGTCCAAGGTGACCCAAGAGCTCAGCCGACCGATTTCGTCGCAGGTGCCCTCGATCAGTAGCCCGCCAGGTGCGAGCCTCGACTGCATCAGTTGCCAGGCGGCAGCCACTGCAGATTCGTCGTATTGACGAAGCACATTGAAGGCGCGAATCACCGTTGCCGCCTTCAGGCCAGCAGGCAGGGGAGTCTCGAAACCGCCGTGGGTGAAATCGAGCCCCGGTTGCGCAACCGCAAGACCGCGCTCCACTCTCTCGCGCTCAATCTCGACACCGACAACGCGGACGCCCGCATTCACCTTGAGAAGTCGAGCCCGAAGTTCAACCGCGGTGATTGGGCTCGCGCCAAAGCCGAGATCGACGACCACGGGGTTCGGAGTTTTGATAATCGGCAGGCTCGCGATGTAGCGGTCGACGCGACGCAACCGATTTGGGTTGGTCGTGCCACGCGTCACAGTGCCGATTGGTTTTGCCACGCTCTAAACTTAAGTCATGGCTCACAAATACACTCTCATCCTGCTCCGTCACGGCAACAGCACCTGGAACCAGGAGAACCTATTCACCGGCTGGGTCGACGTGGATCTCAGCGATCAGGGTCGCGCCGAGGCACAACGTGCCGGCGAACTGCTGGCCGAGAGTGGCCTCAAACCAGAGCTTCTCTACACCTCGCGTCTAAAGCGCGCGATCAACACCGCGCACATTGCGCTGAACGCCGCCGAGCGTTCGTGGATCGACGTCAAGCGCGACTGGCGCCTAAACGAGCGTCACTACGGCGCACTGCAGGGCAAAGACAAGGCTCAAACTCTTGCCGAGTACGGCGCCGAGCAGTTTCAAATCTGGCGCCGTTCGTTTGACGTTCCACCACCGCCGATCGACGACAACGACAAGTATTCACAGGCCCACGACGAGCGCTACGCCGGTCTGAGCGAGATTCCTAAGACCGAGTGCCTCAAAGATGTCTTGGTTCGCATGCTTCCACTCTGGGACGACGAAATTAAGCAGGATCTAATCGCTGGCAAGACCGTCCTGGTCACCGCGCACGGCAACTCGCTTCGCGCGCTGGTCAAGCACCTAGATGGGATCAGCGACGAAGACATTGCCGAACTGAACATCCCAACCGGAATCCCATTGGTTTACAAACTGGACGAAAACTTCAAGCCATTGATTGCCGGCGGCGAATACCTTGACCCGGCAGCGGCAGCAGCCGGAGCGGCCGCAGTGGCAGCTCAGGGCGCTAAGAAGTAGTTAGTTACTCAGACCAGTCGCCGGTGGTCAAATAGCTGACCTTGGCGGAGATGTCGACCACGTGGTCGGCGAAGCGCTCGTGATAACGGCTGGCAAGGGTTACGTCGACGGTGAACATCGCGTTCTCTTTCCAAGAATCGGCTAGAACTGTCTCGAAAACGCCTCGGTGTAGCTCGTCTACGCGCTCGTCTTCGGCCTGAATCGATCGGGCAACGTCTACGTCTGGGTTGGCCAGCAGTTTCGTGATTTTCTTGCCTAGCTCGACGTCTAGTTTGCCCATCTCAACGAAAACAGGCATGAGGCTTTCTGGAACAGCGGACCCAGGGAATCTAAATCGGGCGATCTGCGCGATGTGCGAAGCAAGAGCGCCCATGCGCTCGAGTGAAGCGCTCATGCGAAGAGCCGAAACTAGGATTCGGAGGTCGCGGGCAACCGGAGACTGACGTGCGAGGATCCGAATCACGAGCTCGTCGAGGGTTAGGGCCTTTTCGCTGATGGCGTCGGCGCTGGCGATTGCCTGATCTGCAACGGTGACGTCCGAAGTCGTGAACGCAATGGTCGCGTTTTTCATGACGTTGGTGACGTCGGAGGCAATCTCAACTAGGCGGTCCTGAACCTCTTTGAGTTCATTTTGGAAAACTTCGCGCATGGTGCACCTTCATTCGGTTGCTAGTTACTAAAGAGCCTCTCAGTGAATAGTAAACGATTGCCAAACAAACCCTTAACCCCGAGAAAAATAGTTTGACTGGAGGTTACCCTTAAGGCGTGAACTTCTGGTTGCTGATACTCGCTTTCGTGCTCGGTATGAGTGCGATGGGTCTGCTCGTGTTTTTCGTTCGCCAGGACGTCTTGGCCAAATACGACGAAGCCGCCGCGATTTCAGATGGTGCAGCCGAACTTCTCGAGGTTTTGGCCGAAGCGGGCATTGTTTTGAGCCCACAGAACCGGGTGGTTCGAGCCACAACCAGCGCCTTGGCCATGGGTTTGATCCGCGACAGAATAATCGTTCACAAAGAGCTTCTCGAACTTGTTATTCGCGCTCGAGACTCCCAGGTCATCGAGGTCGAAGAACTCGAACTTAGCGCTGGAATCAAGGGTGTCAAGAAGCTTTTCGTTCGCGCTAGGGCTGCCGATCTTGGTGCGGGCAGCGTCCTGCTGATTGTTGATGATAAGACCGAATCGCAGAGACTTGACGAAACTAGGCGCGACTTCATGGCGAACATTTCACATGAACTCAAGACCCCCGTAGGCGCTATCGGACTGCTTTCGGAGGCGATTCTGGACAACACCAACGATCCCGAACTGGTGCAGAAGTTCTCTGAAAACGTGCTCAAGGAGTCCAAGCGGCTCAGTGCCCTGGTTAAAGACATCATTCAGCTTTCTCGGATTCAAGCCGCAGAAACCATTGTCGGAGCCGAGATCATTGACCTGGACGCTGTGGTCCGCGACGCTATCGACAGAAACGCATTCAAGGCCGAGCGCCGAAAGGTGAAAATCGACTACCTGGGCGAAAAGGGTGTTCGGGTAATCGGTGACGAAGAGATGCTCGCGGTGGCATTCAAGAACATCGTCGAAAACGCGATCGTCTATTCAGCTGAGGGTTCAAAAGTCGGGGTGTCACTCTCGCAGAGTGGAAACGTCGCCGAAGTGACAGTCGTCGACGCCGGTGTGGGTATTTCTAAAGAGGATCTAAAGCGCATCTTTGAACGCTTTTACCGCACCGATCCGGCTCGTTCTAGAGAAACTGGCGGCACTGGTTTGGGGCTAAGTATCGTGAAGCACGTGATCACTTCTCACCTCGGCGAAATCAAGGTTTCATCAAAGCCGGGAATTGGCTCGACGTTTACCTTGCGGTTACCTTTAGCCGATAAAAAGTTAGTAGCGAAGAAGAAGGTTACTAATGGCTAAAATCTTGGTCGTCGAAGACGAAGCTTCATACCGCGAAACCCTTGCGGTTTTGTTACCGAAGGAAGGCCACGAGGTTGTGCTCGCAGCCGATGGCCATGAAGCGCTTGCCCGCTTCGCAGATAGCGCCCCAGACCTGATACTCCTCGACTTAATGCTCCCAGGCATCAGCGGCAATGAGGTCTGCCGCACGATCCGTCAAACCTCAAATGTGCCGATCATCATGCTGACGGCAAAAGATTCAGAAACCGATGAGGTCGTGGGGCTCGAAATCGGTGCGGACGATTACATCACCAAGCTTGCATCATCTTCGAAAATCATCGCCAGAATCAACAAGGTACTCAGTCGCCGAACCGACCCGGTATTCGATGACGAAGACGTTCTCACGGCGGGGCCGGTCAGGTTGGACATCGAACGCCACATCGTCACGGTAGATGGCAACAAGGTCGCGTTCCCACTGAAAGAATTTGAGCTACTCGAGCTACTGATGCGAAACGTGAATCGCGTTCTACCGCGTCACCTCATAATTGAGCGGGTCTGGGGATCGAACTACTTCGGCGACACCAAGACCCTGGACGTACACGTGAAGCGCTTGCGTAACAAAATCGAGCCGGACTCGGAGCGCCCTCAGCACCTAATAACGGTGCGAGGCCTCGGTTACAAGTTCGAAGCCTAGTTTTTGAAGTAGGGCGCGTACTGCTCTAGCGTGCCGTCAAGAATCGGAACCGTTACTGGCAACCCGGTCGCGCCGTCAACCGAAACCCAGATAGTTGTGTTGCTTCCTGGGGCCCCCAAGATACTCAATTCGAGAGCTGCAACCTCTGGGTTTGCACCCCAAGACACCGCTTCACCGGCTGGAATTAAAACGGGGTTGGTTTTTGCAAATAAGTCAAAGTCCACCCACTGAATCTGCAGCTGAACAACTTTGTCGCCAGAGTTGACTGCCGTACCAATTAGTTTGCCGACACCGGTTCCGGTACTCAGGTAGATCATGTTGCGAAGCTTTACGTTGCCGATGTTGGCGAGGCTACCGTCGCTAGCGATGGCGACCATTTCGTTCTCGGCTTGGCTGGTCAAGCTGCAGCCAGTGGCTCCTAGGAGAAGTGTGGCGGCCAGTAAACCTGCGGTAACGGTTTTTTGAATGTTCATAATTCCTTAAATGGGCAGCAGACCCGTCTAGTTTACCCTTTAGAAACTTGGGTGTCTGTGGTAAAATCGTTATTTCGAAGGGAATTAACTCCATGGCAACCCCAGCTCACCTCAAAAAGGGCAAGACAGTAATGTATCCGCACCACGGTGCGGCAAAAATCGTCGAAATCGCCGATCGCCCATTTCGCGGAGAGGTTGAGCCACACCTTCGCCTCGAGGTTTCAATCACCTCGCTGCACATTTGGATCCCGGTATCGAAGATCGGAACCGACGAAGGTCAGGTTCCCGTTCGCAAGGTTATCGACGACGACCAGCTCAAAGAGGTCAAGAAGTGCCTTCGCGAAGAATTCGTCGAAGAGCCAACCAACTGGTCACGCCGTTACAAGGCCAACAACGAAAAGCTCGACTCGGGTGAGGTCATGAAGGTCGCTCAGGTGGTTCGCGACCTTTGGCGCCGCGACCAAGACAAGGGTCTCTCTGCCGGCGAAAAGCGCATGCTCGCCAAGGCCCGTCAGGTTCTCGAATCCGAGTGGGCTCTCGCCCGCGGAATCACCGAAGAAGCGGCTGCCGGCGAGGTCGAAAAAGTTCTCTCCACCAAGAAGGACTAACCTGCCATGACGCCGGATCTAGCGGTGGTTTTGGTTGCCGGGGGTCAGGGCCTTCGCCTCGGCGCAGACAAACCTAAGGCTCTGGTTGAGTTTTCGGGCAAGACAATTCTTGAACACGCACTCATTGGCGCCTCGCGCGCCCGAGGGCTGAGTCAAATAGTGGTCGCGGCACCCGCAGATCACCTCGAGTTGGTTTCACGGCTCGTGGCAGCAGCAGTTGGCGACGTTGAGTACGTCGTTGTTGCCGGAGGGGCCACTCGCCAGCAATCGATCGCAAACGCCCTCGCTGTTGTGACCGCTCCAATCGTCCTAGTTCACGATGCGGCCAGGGCTTTCACCCCGGCAGCCGTTTTTGACCGGGTCGCCGACAGTGTTCGCAAGACCGGCATGGGCACGGTGCCAGTTCTCGAGGTTGTC
This sequence comes from Actinomycetota bacterium, assembly GCA_009698805.1. Taxonomy (GTDB): domain Bacteria; phylum Actinomycetota; class Actinomycetes; order Actinomycetales; family Microbacteriaceae; genus Rhodoluna. The sequence goes on from WLPL01000006.1 coordinate 18,540, forward strand.
GACACGATCAAACGAGTCGAGGGTGAGCAGGTTCTCGAAACCGTTGATCGCAGCAAGCTTCGCCGGGCACAGACACCCCAAGGTTTTATGACTGATGCACTTTTGGCCGGTTACGCAGCCGCCACCTCTGACTTCACCGACGACGCCGCGCTGATGCAGGCCGCCGGAGCCTCGATTCGATTCGTTGAAGGCGATGTGACGGCATACAAGATCACGACCGCAGAGGATCTCGAAACCGAAACTCGAACCGGCGTTGGCACCGACACCCACCGGTTCACCGAAGACACAGCAAAGCCGCTATACCTCGGAACAGTGCTCTGGGAGGGCGAGCGAGGTTTGGACGGCCACTCCGACGGCGACGCCCTCAGCCACGCCATTGTGGACGCGCTGCTATCGGCCGCGGGTCTCGGCGACATCGGCTCAAACTTTGGTGTCGATCGCCCAGAATTTTCAGGCGCAAATGGCTCGGTGTTCTTGAACGAGGCTATTCGTCTTCTGGATACCGCAGGTTGGCAGGTTGGCAACGTTTCGGCCCAAATCATCGGCAATCGCCCGAAGGTAGGCCCGCACCGCCGCAAAGTCGAAAGCGCACTGACGACATTGATTGGAGCACCGACGACTCTGAGTGCGACCACGACAGACGGCCTCGGATTCCTGGGCAACAGCGAGGGGGTTGCCGTTGTGGCTACCGCACTAATCAAAAGGCGCTTGGATAGGCTGGAATCGTGAGCCTAAGCCTGCACGACTCAAAAACCGGGCAGCTTCGCGCCTTCAAACCAATCAAGCCCGGTGAGGTTTCAATCTACGTTTGTGGGCCGACAGTTCAGTCAGCGCCGCACCTAGGCCATCTTCGAAGTGCCGTGGCCTTCGACATCATCGCCAACTGGTTGCGCATCGGGCACGGCTTAGACGTGAAAATGGTCCGAAACGTCACCGACATCGACGACAAGGTCCTTGCGAACGCAAATGAGCAGGGCCGCGACTGGCGCGAGCTCGCGGCAGAAGTCGATGCGCTCTTCAACTCGGTTTACGAGTCAATCGGCGCAGGGGTCGAGAACCGCCCGCACGCGACCGAACATATCGCCGGCATGATCTCGCTGATCGAGACCCTGATCGAACGAGGGCACGCGTACCAGGCCGAAGGCAGTGCCAATGTGTTCTTCGACACCGCATCGTGGTCGAGCTACGGCGAACTGACCAACCAAAAGCTTGAAAACATGGAGGGCGAGGCCATCGGCGGTGGCCGCAGAGCCGCTCACGACTTTGCGCTCTGGAAGGCGCCGAAGGCAGGCGAACCAGAAACCGCCGCCTGGGATTCACCTTGGGGTAGGGGTCGCCCGGGTTGGCACATCGAGTGCTCGGCAATGACCTTCGCCGAATTCGGCGAAACCTTCGACATCCACGGCGGCGGGCTCGACCTAAGGTTCCCTCACCATGAAAACGAGCTGGCGCAATCGAGCGCGGCCGGTTACGGGTTTGCTAGCTACTGGATGCACAATGGCCTAGTCACGGTTTCGGGGCAGAAAATGTCCAAGTCGCTTGGCAACGGCGTCTCGGTCGATGAGGTATTCGATCAGGGGAGCCCCGCGGCAGTTCGCTACTGGCTCGGATCGGCGCACTACCGATCGAATCTCGACTATTCCCCAGGGGTAATCGCCGAGGCCGAAACCGCGCTTTCACGCATCAAAAACCTCATGGCTCGAAACTCAACCGCTGTTGCCACCGAGGTGCCCGCAGAATTCAGGAGCGTGATGGACGCCGACTTCCATGTTCCAGGAGCGCTCGCAGTGCTGCATGACGCGGTTCGTGCCGCTAACTCGGGTGATGAATCGGCAATCGGCGAGATCTTGGCCATGGCTGCGGTACTTGGTATCACGAGCGAGCAAAAGACTTCGAGCCCCGAACTTGCGGCTAGGGTTGAAACGCTGCTTGAAGAGCGCAACTTGGCACGTGCCAACAAAGATTTTTCGCGATCGGACTCGATTCGCGAGCAACTAAGCCAACTAGGTGTTTCGATCGAAGACACCGCAAACGGAACGACTTGGAGCATCAATGGCTAGCAAAGGCAACCGCCCTGGCACCGCAAAAGGCAAAAAAGGACCAACCGTAGGCACCGGTGGTCACGGCAAGGCTCGCCTCGAGGGTCGCGGGCCAACACCCAAGGCCGCAGAGCGCAAGGGTCACAAGGCATTCAAGGGCAAGCGTGCCGAGGAGCGCCGCACCGCTACGGGCAAGGGTGAGTTTCTTGCTCCGAGCGCTCGCACCGCCGGCGTAGCCGGGGCAGCTAGAAGCAACTCGAAGCCGGTTTCGAAGGCCAGCGATGCCAACGAGGTTTTGTCTGGCCGTAACTCGGTGGTCGAGGCCCTGCGCGCGAAGGTCCCGGCTACGGCTCTTTACCTTGCTAACCGCATCGAGGTTGATGACCGCGTCAAAGAGGCAATCACACTGGCCAACTCCCGTCAGATTCCGGTGCACGAAGTGACCAGACCAGAGATCGACCGCCTAACCGGTTTCGACTCGGTTCACCAGGGCATCGCGCTCGCGGTTCCGCCTTACAACTACCTGCACCCAATGGATTTGCTCGACAAGGTGATCGCCCGCGGCCAGAAGCCGCTATTCGTGGCCCTAGACGGCATCACCGACCCTCGCAACCTCGGCGCAATCCTCCGGTCGGTCGCCGCCTTCGGTGGCCAGGGAGTAATCCTTCCGCAACGCAGATCTACCGGTGTCACGGCTTCGGCCTGGAAAACCTCTGCGGGTGCCGCAGCCCGGATCCCGGTGGCCTTGGCGGCCAACCTGAACAACACTCTGAAAGAGTTCAAAAAGCGCGGACTCTTCGTGGTTGGTCTTGACGGCGACGGCGACATCAGTTTGCCTAGCTTCGACCTCGGCACCGAGCCACTGGTTCTTGTAATTGGTTCGGAGGGCAAGGGCCTTAGCCGCCTGGTTCAAGAGAACTGCGACGCAATCTTGTCGATTCCGATAACCAGCCACACCGAGTCACTAAACGCCGGCATTGCCGCCAGCGTTGCCCTCTATGAGGTTTCTAGACGCAGAGGCACCAACTAGCTCGGTTAAGCCAAAAAACTGCCTCGGTAGAACCAGAAATCTGGGACCACCGAGGCAGTTTTTGTATTTAGCTGATGAAACTAGTTGAGGCGGAGACCTGACTCAATATCGAATAGGTGAGTTACGCCGCCCTGGGGAGCAAGGGTAACCTTGGCGCCCGCTTTGGGGTGGTCGATCTCAGAGACTCGGGCAACGATGTCGGCGTTTGCACCGTCGATCTTTGCGTTTCCGTAAAGGAACGCATCTGCGCCAAGTTCTTCGACTACGTCGATTTGAACTTCTAGGCCCTGCTTAGCGATCACTAGGTCTTCTGGGCGAAGTCCAACGGTCAGGCTCTTGGCCTTGGTCTTTGCCAAGATCGACTTGTCGACAGGAAGAACGGTGTTTCCGAACTTCACTCCGCCTTCGACGATCTGTAGCTCGAGAAGGTTCATGGCTGGTGAGCCGATGAATCCTGCAACGAAGACGTTCTGTGGCTTCTCGTAAAGAGCGCGAGGGGTGTCAACCTGCTGAAGAACGCCGTCCTTCAAAACTGCTACGCGGTCACCCATGGTCATTGCTTCGACCTGGTCGTGGGTTACGTAGACGGTGGTTACACCTAGGCGACGCTGAAGCGAAGCGATCTGGGTACGAGTCTGAACACGAAGCTTTGCGTCCAGGTTCGAAAGAGGCTCGTCCATTAGGAACACCTGAGGCTGGCGAACAATCGCGCGGCCCATGGCTACGCGCTGACGCTGACCACCAGAAAGTGCTTTTGGCTTGCGGGCTAGGTATTCTTCGAGGTCGAGAAGCTTGGCTGCCTCGAGGACGCGCTCTGCACGCTCTTCCTTTGAAACGCCAGCAATCTTTAGCGCGAAGCCCATGTTCTCGGCCACGGTCATGTGTGGGTAGAGAGCGTAGTTTTGGAACACCATCGCGATGTCGCGGTCCTTTGGCGGGATGTCGGTGACGTCGCGGTCACCAATCAGGATGTGACCTTCGTTGACCTCTTCTAGACCCGCGAGCATGCGCAGGGTGGTCGACTTACCGCAACCCGAAGGGCCAACGAGTACTAGAAACTCGCCGTCTGCGATGGTTAGGTCGATCTGGTCGACAGCCGGGCGAGTGCCACCCGGGTAAAGGCGAGTCGCCTTTTTAAATGTTACTGATGCCATTGTTTTCTCCTCACCGGCAGGGACGTGCCGGACGATCCGTTGTGATAGAGCCCCAAACCGGTTGGTCGGGGGTAACTCCATTATGCCAGCAGGGCAGCCTGTTCTAGACTAGAAAATCTACTAAGTCACCCAATCGTGATAAAGGATTTCTATGACCAACGCACCACGACCAACCCGCAACGAACAGCGCGAAGCCGCCAGAGCGAAAGCCCGCGAGATGCGTGAAGCAACCAAGAGAAGTGCATCGCGCAAGCGCATGATTCTGATCACTTCAATTGTTGCCGCTGTGGCTTTGGCCGTCACAGGTGTCGTCCTAACTATCAAGAGCGAAGTGAACAACCCGGTTCCGACAGCTGCCAGCCCAGCGAATATGATTTTCGACGGCGGTATCAAGATCGGCAAAGGTCTGAAGGCAATCACCACTGCCGCCGATCAGGCCACCACGCCAAACATCATCATCTACGAAGACCTTCAGTGCCCAAACTGCCGCGACTTTGAGCAACCGAATGCCGCTCAGTTGCGCGACTGGGTTTCTTCGGGCAAATACACCGTTCAGATTCACCCAATTGCGTTTCTCGATGGAAACAGCGCGAACGAGTATTCCTCGCGTGCGGCAGGAGCCGCAGTTTGCGTTGCTAACGGTGACCCAAATCATTTCTTTGATTACAACTCAGCGCTCTACGCCAGCCAGCCAGCAGAAGGAAGTGCCGGACCTAGCAATGACGAGTTGGCCTCTACAGCCCAGGCTGTAGGCGTTAACAACAAGCCAGTTCTAGATTGCATCAAGAACGCGACCTACAAGTCTTATGTTCTCGACTACACGCAGAACACCGTCTTCAAGCGAATCGTGCCAGGCACCGATCTAAAGGTTGATGGTACCCCTTACATCATCCTTAATGGACAACACTTCACCGGCAACTTCACGAACCCGGCACTGTTTGCGCAGTGGGTCTTGAGCACTGCAAGTTCAAAATAGCCTCCGCTACCGCGGGTATTATTTGCTAAGAACAGTAAAAAGTTTTGCCGACTTGGCGCAATTGGTAGCGCACCGCTCTTGTAAAGCGGGGGTTGTGGGTTCGAGTCCCATAGTCGGCTCTGTTAGTTGACCTCGGGAGCAAATGTGATGCTCACCGAGTTGATGCAGAAGCGATCTCCGGTTGGTGTCTGCGGGGCGTCCTCGAAAACGTGGCCAAGATGGCTGCCACATTTGGCGCAGACTACTTCGGTTCTTGTCATTCCGTGAGAGCGATCTTCGATCAGCTTGACGGCGTGGTCTTCTTTAGGTTCGTAGAAACTCGGCCAACCACAGTGAGCGTCGAACTTGGTTTCGCTCTTGAAGAGTTCGGCTCCGCAGCCTTTGCAAGAGAAAGTGCCGAGTCTCTCCTCATTCAAGAGCTCGCCAGTGTGGGCGCGTTCGGTGCCCTTTTCGCGTAGAACGTGAAACTCAAATTCGGTAAGTTCTTCGCGCCATTGCTCATCGGTCTTTTCTACTTCGAAGCCCACGGTTATTCCTTCTCTCAACTGACCTAATATTAGGTAGCAACATCTACTAAGAGGTTAAATGTCAAAAAAGTTCCCGCTGGACGAATTCGACCAGTTGCCAAACCACGGTGGGCGTCATCGCATTCGACGCACTGGTGGGGATCGCGTAAGGGAATTCTTTCGTTACATGCTGATCTCGCTTGTCGTGGCGACCCTCGGTTACTTTGGTTTCACCTGGGTTGACAGCGGAAACCTCTTCTCGGCCCCGGCGCCAACAAATAATGTTCAGGTCGATGCGACCAAGGGTTACCCGGTCACAGTCCTCGACGGTACTGGCACAGCTGGCACAGCTTCCGGCGTCGCCCACAAAGTTTTGGACGCCGGTTGGTTCGTGGTGACCGCCGATAAGCTGCCGAAGAAGACCAGCAAAACTGTGATTTATTACTCGAACGTCGACTACAAGGCGACCGCTCAAAGTCTTACCGCCGTGGTCGGAAAGTACCCGATCAAGCTCGACGCAAACTACTCAGACCCGATTACGGTCGTGCTCGGGGCAGATTTTCTAAAGTAACGGGTCTATAAAGGTCTTGTTTTATTTTAAAAAGACTCTATTTACTTTGAACTTAATGGGATAGCGTGGCTAATAGGTCGTTGTGCCGCCAGGGGTGATCCCTTGGCTGCCATAGTTACAACAGTTTCTATGCGACTCATGTCCGACTGATCGGGCACTAAACATAGGTAACAGGAGTAAGTAATGGCAACAGGAACCGTAAAGTGGTTCAACTCTGAGAAGGGCTTCGGCTTCATCACTCAGGACGGCGGTGCAGACGTATTCGTGCACTTCTCAGCTATCGGAGGCGATGGCTACAAGGAACTCAAAGAGAACCAGCGAGTTGAGTTCGACGTTAAGAGTGGCGACAAAGGCCCACAGGCAGACAACGTAACCGTTGTTGGCTAAGTAAAGACTTAACACCGAAAAGCGCCATCCCACAGGGGTGGCGCTTTTCGTTTGCACTCTGGGGTAGAGAGTGCCAAAATAGACTTAGCACTCTAAAGACCTGAGTGCCAGAAACTACTTTTTGGAGAAACCCCAAATGGCAAAAATCATTACTTTCAATGAGGAAGCTCGTCGTGGCCTAGAGCGCGGCTTGAACATCCTTGCAGACACAGTCAAGGTAACTCTTGGCCCTCGCGGCCGCAACGTGGTGCTCGAGAAGAAGTGGGGCGCCCCTACTATCACCAACGATGGCGTATCGATCGCTAAAGAAATCGAACTCGAAGACCCGTTTGAGCGCATCGGCGCCGAGCTCGTCAAAGAGGTCGCCAAGAAGACCGACGACGTGGCCGGCGACGGAACCACCACCGCTACCGTTCTTGCCCAGGCACTTGTTCGCGAAGGTCTGCGCAACGTTGCAGCCGGAGCCGACCCGATCAGCCTGAAGCGCGGAATCGAAAAGGCCACCGCGGCGGTAATCGAGCAACTCATCAAGGACGCAAAGCCAGTCGACAGCAAGGAGCAGATTGCTGCTACCGCTTCGATCTCGGCAGGAGACACCCAGATCGGCGAGCTAATTGCCGAGGCAATCGACCGCGTTGGTCGCGAAGGCGTTGTCACCGTCGAGGAGTCCAACACCTTCGGCATCGAGCTACAGCTCACCGAGGGCATGCGCTTCGACAAGGGTTACATCTCGGGCTACATGGTCAGCGACCCTGAGCGCCAAGAGGCAGTCCTCGAAGACGCTTACGTTCTGATTGTCAACAGCAAGGTCTCAGCAATGAAGGACCTACTTCCGATCATCGAGAAGGTCATTCAGACCGGCAAGCCTCTTCTGCTTATCGCAGAAGACGTGGACGGCGAAGCGTTGACCACTCTGGTACTTAACAAGATTCGTGGAATCTTCAAGTCGGTAGCCGTTAAGGCTCCTGGCTTCGGCGACCGTCGCAAGGCAATGTTGCAGGACATCGCGATCCTGACCGGTGGTCAGGTTATCGCTGAGGAGATCGGTCTTCGTTTGGAGACCGCAACTCTTGACCTTTTGGGTCGCGCTCGCAAGGTGGTTATCACCAAGGACGAGACCACGATCGTTGAAGGCGCGGGCGAGCCTTCGGCTATTGCCGGTCGCGTTGACCAGATCCGTCGCGAACTTGAGGCTAGCGACAGCGAATACGACAAAGAGAAGCTGCAGGAGCGCCTGGCGAAACTTGCTGGTGGAGTTGCGGTTATCAAGGCCGGCGCAGCCACCGAGGTTGAGCTCAAGGAGCGCAAGCACCGCATCGAGGACGCAGTTCGAAACGCCAAGGCAGCCGTCGAAGAGGGAATCGTCGCCGGTGGCGGCGTTGCTCTCTTGCAGGCAGGCACCAAGGCATTTGCGAACCTCAAACTAACCGGCGACGAGGCCACCGGCGCGAACATCGTTCGCGTAGCAATCTCGGCACCGCTAAAGCAGATCGCAATCAACGCTGGCCTAGAGCCTGGTGTTGTAGCCGAGAAGGTAGCCAGCTTGCCAGCTGGTCACGGCTTGAACGCTGCAACCGGTGAATACGTCGACATGCTGAAGGCCGGCATCAATGACCCAGTAAAGGTGACTCGATCTGCTCTGCAGAACGCTGCATCGATCGCTGCGTTGTTCTTGACCACCGAGGCCGTAGTTGCCGAGAAGCCTGAGCCATCGGCTCCTGCATCTCCACAGCAGGGCGGAATGGACTTCTAAAGTCATTTACGAGTTGGGCGGAGCCGCGAGGCTCCGCCCTTTCTCGTTTAAAGGAACAACCGAACGTTTGCCTGCTCGATTTCGGCGTATTGCTTGGCGGCGTGTGCCAACGCGATGCTCACCTCGCCGAGCTGTTGTTGGACGGTTGTCGCCGTGATCCTCCAGCGGCCTACCAACTCTTGAAAGCTCGTGGCAGCAACGCCCTGCCATGAATTCTGCAGCCCCTGCAGATTGGTGTGAAGGTTGTCAACCTCGGTCTGTAATCGATTGATGGTTGCCTGAATCGTGCTGTTAGCGGCCAGCACCTGCTCGCTATCTACTGTGAAATGTGTCATGGCATGATGCAACTACAAGCCCGTAAGGCGTGGGGGTTGAAAGCGAATTCTGGGGAAAACTAGGGTAGTTCAACCCTGAATGTTGCTCCGCCGCCAGGGGTCTCGAGCGCCGAGATGCTACCACCGTGCCGTTCGACAATGGCTTTCACGATCGCAAGACCAAGGCCAGAGCCGCCGGTTTCGCGGTTGCGTGAGTTGTCGGCGCGATAAAAGCGCTCAAAAACCTTGTCACGCAAATTCGTCGGGATTCCAGGGCCGCTGTCTCGCACCTCGAAGACGTTCAGCTTGCCAATTTTGCCGAAGGCAACCACCACGGTCTGCTTTTTGTTCGAGAATCTGGACGCATTTGCCAAGAGATTGATCAAAACCTGACGAATAGCCCCGACGTCCACCATTGCCTCGTGGGTGGAAATCTCTTTACCGTCGAAGTCGGTAACGGCAATTTTCACGCCGGTACTCAGCTCGATGTCCTTGCCGACCTCTTTCGTGACCGCAACCAAATTGGACTTGGTTTTCGAAATCTCGGTTTTTTCGTCTAGGCGGGCGAGGACCAAAAGATTGTCGACCAACTCAGACATGCGAATGGCTTCGGATTCGATTCGGTCCATCGCTTCGCTCAGGTCCTGCTTCTTGTCAAGCGCACCCATGCGGTAAAGCTCTGCGTAGCCTCGCACGCTAGCCAGTGGCGTGCGAAGTTCGTGGCTGGCGTCGGAGACGAATCTGCGCATCTGTTCGAGCGCACGTCCGCGTTGGCCGAAAGCCAGCTCGATACTGTCGAGCATCGAGTTCAAGGCGGTGTTGATGCGCGCAACTTCGGTCTTACCCGGACGCTGAGGCAAACGTTGTGTGATGTCGCCAGCGGCCACTGCTTCGGCTGTGCGCTCAACCTCTTTGAGCGGCCTAAGGGCAGAGGTGATTGTGATCCAAATCGAAAGTGCGCTGATTATCAGCAGTAGAAACCCAAACGAGGCTCCGATGACTCGGTACTGGTCGAGCATCGCGTTGTTCGAGTCGGTTGGGAGAGCGACGACCAGCGAACCACTGGCGACGGTCAGCGGAACGGCGACGATTCGCCAACCCTTACCGTTGACCAAGCCTGCAACCGGCACGCCGTTTGAGTCAACCTCGAAGGGTAGGCCATGAGTTTTGAGAACAGCGCTGAGGCTGAAGCGGCTGAGGTTTGGCTTGAGCCCCTTGTTCGCGGCAGATGAGATTATGTAGAAAATCTCGGTGCCGTTTGGATCTAGGTATGAGATGAAGTAGTCGCTAGGTAGCCGCGGAAGGTCTAGTTGCCGAGCGGCGATTTTTAGCTGCACCAGCGCCGGGTCTTCGTTAGCTAAAGTCTTTGCGGTGTCGACAAGAATTGAGTCGGCATTTCGCTGAAGGTAGGTCTTTACCACTGAGAGTGTTCCAGCGCTTGATACCACCAGCAAGATGCCGATGATCGCGACGGAGAATGCGGTTAGTTTGGTGCGCAGGGGGATTCGTGCCCAACCCTCAGCGATTTTTGATTTCATTAGTTTGATTTAAACATGTAACCGATGCCGCGCTTGGTAACCACCACGGATTGTTTGGTCAACGGGTCTAACTTCTTGCGCAGGTATGAAACGTATGATTCGACGATTCCCATTTCGCCATTGAAATCGTATTCCCACACGTAGTCCAAGATCTGAGCCTTGCTAAGCACTCGATTCGAGTTCTCCATAAGGTAGGTCAGCAGTTTGTATTCTGTCGGGCTGAGATCGACCGGCGTGCCGCCAACGGTGACCTCGTGGGCGTCCTCGTCGACCGAGACCTCGCCTACGGTTAGGAATCGAGGACGGTGAGCGTCGTTGCCAGAGCGGCGAAGAATTGCTTTCATGCGGGCTAGAAGAGCCGCGTTACTCCAAGGCTTCACGACGTAGTCGTCACCCCAGAAGGTGAGGCCTGAAGCCTCGGTCTCGCGATCGTCCCGCGCAGTCAGGAACATGATTGGTGCCGTGTGGCCCAGGCGGCGGAGCTCCTTGGCCAGTGCCAAGCCTTCGTTACGGCCGCTTTCCTCAGGGTTCTCTTTGTTGATGTCCAGGAAGGCTGGCATGTTGATGTCCAAGATGAAGAAGTCCGGGGGAGTTACCTTGGCGACCTCGAGTGCCTCTTGACTGGTAGAAACGGCGTGAGGGGTAAAACCACCAAAGGTTAGGGTTTGGTTTAGCTGCGCGCGAATGCTCGACTCGTCGTCGACCACTAGAACTTTGATTGTCTCCATGCTGAGAGTTTGCTGGATAAACCTGAAAGATGGCTGTGAGTTAGTTGAGTGTCTCTTGCGAGTTTTTAGAGCAGTTCTTCAGCGTCGATGATCTCGTAAGAGTAGCCCTGCTCGGCTAGGAAGCGCTGACGGTTTTGAGCAAAGTCCTGGTCTACCGTGTCTCTCGCAATGAGCGTATAGAAGTTGGCGGTTCTGCCGTCTACCTTCGGGCGCAGGATTCGCCCGAGACGCTGGGCCTCCTCTTGACGCGAGCCGTAGGAACCCGAAATCTGAATCGCGACCGAGGCCTCCGGGAGGTCAATCGAGAAGTTGGCGACCTTAGAGACGACCAGTGTTGAGATTTCACCCGTCCGGAACTTGTTGAACAAGACTTCGCGCTCATCAACGGGGGTTTCACCGGTGATAAACGGAACCTTCAGCGCGGTGGCAACGGTATGAATTTGGTCGAGGTATTGGCCGATGATCAGCGTCGGCTCGCCCTTGTGTTTTGCCATCAGTCTCGAAATGACCGGAATCTTCATTGGAGATGTCGCTGCGATTCGGTAGCGGTCTTCCTGGTTAGAAATCGCGTATTCGAGACGCTCTTGCTCGGGTAGATCGACGCGCACCTCAAAGCAGGCAGCCGGCGCGATGTAGCCCTGTGACTCGATTTCTTTCCAGGGAGCGTCAAAGCGCTTCGGACCGATTAGTGAGAAGACATCGCCTTCCTTGCCATCCTCACGCACCAGTGTGGCGGTGAGCCCGAGGCGGCGCCTGGCCTGCAGCTCGGCGGTCATCTTGAAAATCGGGGCCGGAAGCAGGTGGACCTCGTCGTAAATGATCAGCCCCCAGTCGTTCGCGTTTAAAAGAGCGAGGTGAGCGTATTCGCCTTTACGCTTCGTGGTGAGGATTTGGTAGGTGGCAATCGTCACCGGACGAACCTCTTTGACCGAGCCGGAATATTCACCGATCTCTTCTTCGGTAAGGCTGGTGCGCTTGAGGAGTTCGTTCTTCCACTGGCGTGCAGAAACCGTGTTGGTCACCAGAATCAGTGTGTTTGTCTTGGCAACCGTCATCGCGCCAGCGCCGACGATGGTCTTGCCAGCGCCGCAGGGAAGAACAACTACGCCCGAGCCGCCGGCCCAAAACTTTTCGATAGCCTGCTTTTGGTAACCGCGCATCTGCCAGTCACTCTCGAACAACTCAATCGGGTGAGGGGTGCCTTCGGTGTAGCCCGCGAGATCCTCGGCCGGCCAGCCCAACTTCAAGAGCTCCTGCTTCACATGGCCGCGAGCCCAGGGCGAGATTCTGAACGTTGTCTCGCTAATTCTCCCGCCAAGCAGTTCGTTGATCTTCTTATGGCGCGAAACCTCCGCTAGGACGGGCTTATCTTCTGAGAAGAGTTCGAGTTCGCCGTCTTCACCACGCAGAATCGTGAGTCGCCCGTAGCGCGACATCGTCTCGGTGATGTCGGTGCGAACCGATTGGGGCACGGCAAATTTGGCGTATCGATCTAGGACGCCGAGCACGAAATCTGCGTCGTGGCCGGCAGCGCGCGCGTTCCAAAGCCCGAGTCTGGTGATTCGGTAGGTGTGAATGTGCTCCGGGGCTCGTTCTAGTTCGGCAAATACCGCTAGGTCGTGGCGCGCGTCGGCAGCCATCGGGTGGTCAACTTCGAGCAGGGCGGTCTTATCGCTCTGAACGATTAGCGGCCCCGTGGTCATCCGTATAGCCTATTTCGTGCCGACGACTAAAGAAAACTGACTGAAGAAATGTTGGCAATCGGAATCGTTCGCTCGATGTCAGCTTTGCGATCTCGCGCGCGCATTCGGCCGTTGGCCACACCACTCGGCTCCAGGAGCATTGTCTGCTCGACATCGTTTTGACCGGTGAAGACCACCGAGATCTTTGCCTTGCTCTTGATGGCGAGCAAAATCTGACGCATGATCGCTTCGTCGTCCGAACTTGAACTGATTGATAAATCGCTCTCGCGCAATCTGGCTACCGTTTGAACCCAGTCCCCTGACTCGGCCTTTTGGGCAGCGTTGGCGACGAATCGCTGGGGCGAAATCGGCTTGCCCGACTGATCCGAACGAATTGCACAGTGGCCGACCTCGCGAAGTCCGAAGTAGAGAATGTCGCGCGCAAATCGTGAACTTAGGCAAATTGAATCCAGGCGAATTAGGTTGTACGGCTTGAGGCGAGAGTCGTTCGCGAGCTCGGTTAGCAGGGTTGCGTCGGTGCTGGTCACGAAACAGCCGCCGCTCCTGGCGTCCTCGACCACTCGAATTCGCCCGAAGCGTTTGACCGCGTCGTTCAGAAGGTAGTCGACTGGCTGAGGCAGTGCGCCTCCCGAAAGCCTTTGCAGGGTCGCGCGAATCTGCGTCACGCTGAGCCCGGACTCCATGCCGAAGCTGACGCTGAGCGCCGACATCCGATAGCGCGAGGCCAAGCCCGCCTGCTCGATTTCTACAAAGGATCTAAGTTCGCGTTCGTCGTCGGTGCTGAGAGGCCCCGGTGCAATCACCGAGAGGTCGCCTTGGATGATTATGCGAGCCTGTGTTTTCGGAAGCGCTGCGCTGATTAATTTGGTGGCTTTAGCTCGGTCGCCTTTTAGCAGCAGTGGCGTCCAAGTTGACACGGTGTGCTCGATCGCTAGCCCAAGCAGGTTGGCGTAGGTCAAAATGTGACCAAAACGGCTGGTGGCATCGAAGCGCTCGAGCGGGAAGCAGTCGCGCAATGCCTTTTCGAGTGAGACGCCCCTCGAGATTTCGCGACCCAATTCTTCGGCCGCCCCAAAGCCAAGCAGTTCTAACCAAGTCGAAGCCAGCAAACCCCAGCGCTGTTCGGCGGTTGAACCCACCCAATCGGCTGCTCGAAGAGTCAGAGCCCATCGGCCGTCAATCGGGGTGATTAGGCCGGCGGCTGCCGACAGTTCGAAAACGCTACGCACGAAGTCGAGTTCTTTGCCGGTCAGCGCGGCCAGACGTTTTGCGTCGGCTAACGAGATTCCCTGCTTACCCACGTCGCGCAAAATGCGGTGTTCGAGGTCGAATACCAGTTCGGTAATCGAAGAGATTGATTCGAAGGCGTGGATGCCAGCGACCGAATCCGAATTCGGGCTGGTCGGTTGCCTGGTCTCGATTGGAGACAAAACCTTCGAGTCTTCAAATTGGACGAACTCCCCGGAGCGAATGAAGTCTAGTACCGGTGACGCATGGTCGTTGTTGGAGCCACTCACATACAGCAGTGCCGACTTGGGAAGTGAATTGACGTACTGAGTCATGTGTTTCGGTTGCAGTAGCCATTCGGCTAGATCAAAGAAATCTTTGAGGTTGGTTGAGCTGCCACCGCGAATTCTGAGCAGGCGAACGAGTTCATCGTCTGTGAGCGCCCTAAGCCGCCCGGCAAGATCGAGAACCTGACTCATCCCGGTGGTTAGCGCTTAGCTTTGGTTAGTTTTCGCGCCTGAACAATTAGCAGGGCGATAAGAAGTAACGCGCCAAACGGCAAGCCGATTAGTGGAATCAACGAAATCGGGTGGGGTAGTTCAAATTTGAAGAGGTAAGAAAGTAACACCAGCACGATGGTCAAAATTGAAACCCCGATAACTCCAACCATCATGAATGCGAGCACATTTTCTGGTCGAGCTCTCTCGCTGTCCTTGGGTTTAGTCATCCTTATAGGATACCTGCCCAATGTCCCCTCTTCACAGGTAAAATAGGGAGGACACATTTGGAGGTGCCAAATGCCAACCGGCAAAGTTAAGTTTTTCGACGACGTAAAGGGCTTCGGCTTCATCGCATCAGATGAAGGCCAGGAGGTTTACCTGCACGGTTCGGCTCTGCCTGAGGGCGTCACCTCCGTGAAGAACGGCACTCGGGTTGAGTTCAGTCTCTTCGATGGCAAGCGTGGCGCCCAAGCCATGTCGGTCCGGATCCTCGAGGCTCCGGTGAGTCTCTCGCGTCGCGACAAAAAACCGGCCGACGAGCTAGCCGTGATGATTCAAGATTTGATTCGCCTTCTGGACGGACTCGGCCCAAGTTTTACCAATGGCCGACTGCCAGACCCTAAGGCCAGCTCCCGAATCGCAGCTATCCTGCGTAAGGTTGCTGACGAACTAGATGACTAAGACAACCAAGGTAAAAGACGAAACCGATTTCGCTCGCGAGGTTTTGACCACCGAGAAACTGCCCTTCGGCGCCTTCATGTCGTCGGTCGATGAGGGCGACGACACCTTTTCATACCACTTCAAGTGCGAGCTCAAGGGCTACCTTGACTGGCACTGGTCGGTCACGCTACATCAGCCGGCAGGTTTGACCCCGACACTAAGCGAATTCGTTTTGCTCCCTGGCGAAACCTCGCTGGTAGCACCCGACTGGATTCCTTGGTCGGAGCGTTTGGCCGATTACAAGGCACTTCAGGCCGAGCTAGAGGCCCAGGCCCTGCTAGATGCAGAAGAAGTTGAAGAAACCGATGGCGAAGAAGACGCGGCCGACGACTTGGTTATCGTCGATGTCGACGAAGACGAGTTACTTTCTGCGGTACCTGATCAAGGCGAGGACGCCGAGGACGACACCGAAGACGCAGGTGAAAGGCCACCAAGGCCTAGAAGCCGGAACCGTCGCGGGAACCGCAACAAAAAGGCCGAGTAGAGCAACCCAGATCAAAACCCCGACCAGCATCACCGGACGGGGGTTTGTTTCTAGGGTTGTTGGATCAGGCTTGCGTTCAGAACTCTTTACGTAAAACTTCAACTTAACCGAGCTCCGAAACCACAAAGTCGATCGCTTTGGTTAGTTTTTGCACGTCTGATAATTCCGTAGCGGTGAATGTGGCCACCCGCAGTTGGTTACGTCCCAGTTTTCGGTAAGGCTCAACGTCTACGATTCCATTCGCCCTCAAAGTCTTGGCAACTTCGGCGGCGTCCACTCCATCGAAGTCAATCGTTACGACTACTTGCGAACGGTGTTCCGGGTTGGCGACGAACGGCATGGCATAAACCGATCTCTCGGCCCAGTCGTAAAGGTGTTGAGAAGCGGCGAGAGTTCTTGAATCTGCCCAGGCGAGTCCACCGTTGTTGTTCATCCACTCAATTTGCTCGGCGAGCAGGAAGAGGGTGGCAATGGCCGGGG
Source organism: Actinomycetota bacterium (assembly GCA_009698805.1). GTDB lineage: Bacteria > Actinomycetota > Actinomycetes > Actinomycetales > Microbacteriaceae > Rhodoluna. The sequence goes on from WLPL01000006.1 coordinate 34,650, forward strand.
TATTCAGGGTTTGATTTAGCCGAGAGTTGTCGATCGCGGTCTTTACGCTCAAAAACTCTGGGATGTAACGATCGCTGGCATCGATGCGCTCGGCGCGTTCGATCGCCGCCGGAGACATTAGTGCGAGCCAGAGACCGCCATCGGAAGCAAAGTTTTTCTGCGGTGCGAAGTAATAAACATCGGTCTCGTTCGGGTCGAAGTCGATGCCGCCGGCTGCCGAAGTCGCGTCTGTGAAATAGATCGCACCTTCATCGGCTCCCGAAACTCGTTTGACCGGAGAAACCACACCAGTCGAGGTTTCGTTTTGGGCGTAGGCGTAGGAGTCCACGCCGGCTTCGGCTACGAGCTCTAGACGCGAACCGGGTTCGCCCTGAATCACCGTCGGCTTTTCTAACCAGGGGTTGGTTAGTGCAGTTGCAAACTTTGCGCCAAATTCACCGTGAACTAGGTTTTGTGCCTTCGCTTGGACGAGCGAAAAAGCGGCGACATCCCAGAAAGCTGTCGAGCCGCCGTTGCCGAGCACGATCTCGTAACCTTCGGGTGCGTGGAACAGTTCGAGAAGGCCATCCTGGACGCGTTTCACCAAGTGTTTGACCGGGGCTTGACGATGCGAGGTTCCCATCAACTCGGCACCAGCCGCGGCGAAGGCGCTGATTTGGGCTGGTCGAACACGCGAAGGTCCACAGCCGAAGCGGCCGTCCTCGGGTAGCAGGTCTTGGGGGATCACGATGTTTGCCATTACCCAAGTATATCGAACGAAGCCGGGCGGCAAGTTGCGCGCGAGTATTCTTGAAAGCGAATTGAAGGAGGCGCAGTGACCGATCTTATTGACACAACCGAAATGTATCTTCGAACCATTTTGGAGTTAGAAGAAGAAGGTCAACCGCCGATGCGAGCTCGAATTTCGGAGCGACTTCACCAGTCCGGGCCAACGGTGTCACAAACGGTTTCTCGCATGGAGCGTGACGGGCTTGTGGTAATCGCTGACGATCGCCAACTCGCCCTCACCACTCAGGGCCGACTGCAGGCGGTGCGAGTTATGCGAAAACACAGACTTGCCGAACGCCTATTAGCCGATGTGATCGGCCTCGAATGGGAGTTCGTGCACGAAGAGGCTTGCCGTTGGGAACACGTCATGAGCCAGCAAGTCGAAATCAAGATTTTGCAGCTGATTGAGCGTTCCGACATTTCGCCATACGGAAACCCGATCCCAGGTCTCGAAGAGCTCGGCTTGGCTTCCAACCCAAGTTTCGCCAGTGGCGTCGCTCCAATCACGTCGGTAATTGCAGCTACCGGTTCGGCCAACGACCTGATTTTGGCGCGCATAGCCGAAACAGTCCAGATCGATCCTGAGTTTTTGGCGCACCTTCGCGAACTCGGGATCCTTCCTGGCGCCCGAATTTCGGCGGAACACTCCGGCACTCGCATTTTGATAACCTCAGCAGGCAACGCCGAGGGCGTAGCTCTTGACCACGATTTAGCGGTTCACCTATTCGTCGTTGCGTAGTGTCAGAGACTTCACAGATTGACCAACCACCCGAATAGTAATGTTCGGGTAAACTTAGGGTTCCGGTAACCGAAGTACCTCGGAGGTTAACTTTGGCCAAAAAGCCAAGTGGTAGACGCCGCGCAGATGTTC
>WLPL01000060.1 GCA_009698805.1 Actinomycetota bacterium
ACTCGTGCTGGTCGCCAGAGTGGTTTGAGGTGAGGTCGCCGATAACCTTCATGCCACGCTTGTGCGCCTGCTTGATTAGCTCTTCGAACGCCTTGTTGCCGCCGAGAAGTGGGTCGATCTGGTGAAATGACGATGCGTCGTAGCGGTGGTTTGAGGTGCCAGGGAACATTGGTGTGAGGTAAACGAGGTTTACGCCGATGCCCTTGAGGTGATCGAGGTGCTCGATGACGCCCCAGAGGTCGCCACCGTAGAACTGCTGCGAGCGGCCTTCGCCCTCGACGATTACGGGGTCTGCCCACTCCTGCGGAATCGCCCACGAAGGCGTCTTGTGTTTGTCGGCAGCCTTCGACCTTGCGAAGCGGTCCGGGAAGATCTGATACATGATCGAGCTCTTGCCCCAGCCCGGAGCGCTCGAAAAGGTGTTGATTCTGAAATCACGAATATCAGCTGGAATCTGCGCGTGCAAGCCATCGGTGTTGTACCACCAGAACTTGCCATTTTCGAGCTCAATCAAGAAGCGGTAGTTCATCTTTGGGTTGTGCATGGTGATGGTGTTTTCGAACCAAGACCAACCGGCATCCTTGCGAATTACCTTTGCCGGGCCGCTCGGAAACGCCTCGCCGCTTTCTGAATAGCGAACGCGAACCGTCTTTACGGCACCAATCGCCTCGTGAATGCGAATGCGAATCTTTACCTTGTCACCCAAAGCCGGCGACTGGTTTGGCACGTATAGTGCCGACCCGTCGTGGTGTGGCTGGTGTGCTAGAGGGAGTTCCAGCGCCTTAGACATTAGCCCTTGACCGCTCCACCCATAAGACCGCTAACGATGTAACGCTGCAGGTACATGAACAGTGCGACCACTGGGGCTGCGACTAGAACGGCACCGGCACAGAACGTAGTCCAGTCCTTGGTGTAAGGGTCGGCGATGAACTGCTGAAGACCAACCGCGAAGGTCAGGTTTTCGGCGTGGGTCATCAAGATCGAAGGCAACACATAGTCCGAGATGATTCCGATGAAGCTGAGCAGCATCTGAACGGCGAGGATTGGCGAAACCAGGCGAAGGATGATCGTGAAGAAAATGCGAGCGTGACTTGCGCCATCGAGTGCAGCAGCCTCATCGATTTCTTTCGGCACGGTGTTAAAGAATCCGTACATTAGGTAGGTTCCACCGCCTAGCGAACCACCGAGGTAGACCATGATCAAGCCGAGGAGGCTGTCTAGGCCTAGAGGTGGGAACACGCGTCCAACGTTTTCTAGGATTCCGTAGATAGCCACGAGTCCAAGTAGCGAAGGGTACATCTGAATCAGGATCAGGGTCATCAGACCACCGCGACGGCCGCGGAAGCGCAGACGTGAGAATGCGTAGGCCGCTAGCGAGCAGATGAACACCGACAGCAGCGCCGTGGTTAGACCAACGATTACAGAGTTGGCAAACCAGCGCGCGAACGGGCGGTCTGGGTCGTTGAACAAGTTGACGTAGGCATCAATCGAGAAACCGTTGGCAAACAGGTTGTTGGCATCGTCAACGCGGGTACCCGGAGTAACCGAAACCGAGATGATGTAGAGAATAGGGAAGATTGCGTAGACAATCAGGCCGAGACCGATCAGGTGCTTCCAACCGGTGGTCACTGCCCACTTCGGGAACGAGCGGCGCTTCTTTTTGATGACACGAGGTGCAACAGTAGGTGCGTTTGTTGTAGTCATTAGTTGATGTCCTCCAAGAACTTGGTGCGGCGGAAGCTGATTAGCGACATGGATCCGACGACCAGGAAGATCAGGATCGAGAACGCGCTGGCGAGACCGTAGTTTCGACCGGTACCGGTCGAGAAGGCGATCTTGTAAACGAAGGTGATCAGAATATCTGTCTCACCGGCATCGTAGCCCGTCGCCGTATTTGTCGGACCACCGCCCGTGAGCAGATAGATGATCGAGAAGTTATTGAAGTTGAACGCGAACGAGGATATCAATAGCGGAGCTAGCGAAACCAATAGAAGCGGCATCTTGATCAGTCGCAGAATCTGGCTCGGTGTGGCTCCATCGATGGTTGCCGACTCGGTCAGTTCGGCAGGAATAGCCTGCAGAGCACCGGTGGTGATCAGGAACATGTATGGGAAGCCCAACCAGAGGTTCACGAGCAGAACGGCGATCTTGGCGACTGTTCCGTCAACGAGCCACGGGACGTTATTCAAGGAGGCGTCCATATTGATCGCACCGTTTGGTTGCCCAAGAATCACGGTATTTATAAAGCCGTACTTCTGGTTGAACAGACCCTTCCAAACGTAGGCCGAAAGGAAGCCGGGGAAGGCGTAAGGCAAGATCATGATCGAGCGGTAGATCTTCTTACCCCGCAGGCGAGCGTCGTCGAATAGCAGAGCTATCGCGAGACCCACAATGAACGTAGTTAGGACAGAAAGAACCGCGAAGATGATGGTCCACGAGATGATCTTGAGAAGTGGCTCGCGAAGTTTTTGGTCTCCGAAGATTACGCCGAAGTTCTGCCCTCCGACGAACACCTGCCAACCGGTTTCGCTGGCTCTCTCACCATCAATTTTTCCGTCTTGACGGTAATAGCCATCTTTCGAAGGCTTGAAAACGAGCGTAGGGTCGGCGATCTTGGTCAAGCTTGGCTTCGAGTAGTCGCCGCCAGGGTTAGCAAATCGGTAGATCTGGGTCGATGCAACTGCAGTGTCGAGCCCACCAGCCAAGTTGATGAACCCGGTGCGCGACTTGTCTTCCCAAAATTTGAGTTCGTAGAGGGCGTTGGTTTTCGCTTTCGAAAGCGCGTTCACATCTAAAGCGTCGTAACCGGGGATTGCCACCGCATAACCGCAATCCGAACCGACCGTTAGACAGTCGGGGCCTGGTTTCTCCCAAGTCACAATTGCTCGGTCGACAGCTTGAACGAACTCACCCTGAACGCCAAGCTTGATGTCGGTGTAGGAGAACAGCGCCTCGCCGGTGTCTGGGTCAAGAATTGGCTCGCCATTTACATCGGTCTTGAGCTCTTGCAAACTGAGGAGCTCGGCTGGCCGACCCTTGCTGTCTTTCAACCACGAAACCTTGTAGCTGGCGGCGTCATCGGTGGTGGCAAAGTTTGTCTGCAAAATCGCACCGGTTGACCACTTGATGTCACCGTTGTGCGCGGTCGAGTAGTTTGTGAAAGCTGTAAAGAATGAGAAGACCAGAACCGAAATCTGGAAGGCGACCAAGAACGCTAGGCCGGGGGCCAGATACTTTGCCGGCAGTGAACCGCGCTTTATATAGATCCAGTTCACCAGTGCAACGACTGCGATTTCGATGATCAGAGGGAGCCACTGCTCCTGCATGAAAAGCATGAAGGATGCGAAAACGGCTACGGCATCGACAATTCCCAAGAGAATGATCTTGGTGACCCAGCCTTTGGTTGAAGTCGTGGTCGAGTCGTAAAGGGAGTTGCTTGACCTTTTCTTCCGTTTTACCAGGGTGGTTGATTTTTCGCCGTCGTTACGCACAGTTATCCGGGATTCCTTCTCTTACATTCGGCAGGAGCTAAACCTCTGCCGCCAAGTCTATTTTGTTACTCCGAAGAAAACGCGGGCCCTAACGAGTTAGGGCCCGCGTTCTCAATTGCGGTTTTGTACTACTGGTTTACTAGGGCCTGAATTTCAGCCATGGTTGCATCCCAGTCGGCTGCTGCTGAACCAACAGCAATGCCCTTCATGATGCGACCTTCAACCTTGCCCCACTTGTCCCAAACCGAGTCCATTGCTGGAATGTTTGGCATAGGTACGGCAGTTGCACCAGCGGCTGCGAAGCCCTTGATGGTTAGGTTTGCCGAGGCGACCTTAAGAGCTGCAAGGTTTGCAGGGGTCTTGTTGGCCTTGGTGAAGAAAGCAACCTGTGCTTCCTTGCCGGCAATGTAGCTCAGTAGCGAGTTTGCCGAAGCAAGTGCAGTCGCTGCCGAGTTGGTTAGGTAGAAACCACGGACGCCCATGAACTGCTTTGCAGTCTTGCCGTCAGTGCCCTTCCAGAATGGGTCAATCGCAAGAGTCTTCTTAGCGACCGAGATACCCTTCGAGCAGTTAGGGGTACCAGCGCTGTTAGCAACGCCACCCTCAACTGAGCTGATGGCCCAAGGACCGGTTACCCATAGAGGGCGCTTACCGTTGATTAGGTCGCAGATCGCGTTGTTCCATCCGTGGTCTAGACCACCGAAGTACGCCGCTTTCTTTGAGTTTAGGTAGTTAGCGAATGCTGCACCATTGGCTCCGGCCATTCCAACAGTCTTGGTCCAACCGCTAGCGTTCGAGGCAAATACGTTTGCACCGAAAGAAGTCTGGAATGGGTAGAAGTGGTAAGGGTCCGAGTTGGCACCCCAGTTGTTACCAACCGAGAGCTTGTTTGAAGGAATCTTGGTGATCGAAGTGATCGGGGCCTTGATGAACTTAGGGTTACGAAGAACAGCAATGTTCTCGGTCCATCCTGGAACACCGTAGTGAGCGCCACCGAAGAGGAATGCGTCGTACGCGTTCTTCTGTAGGCCAGCCTTCACCGATGCAGTCAAGGTGATCGGACGTAGAACACCAGCAGCTGCTAGGTCACCAGTCCAGTCGTGTGGAGCAGCGGCCAGAATGTCTGGGCCGGTTCCTCCTGGTACGGCGGTCTTTAGTAGATCGCGGACTGAACCGAAGTCTTTACCGACGATGGTGATGTCAACGTTCTTGTCTGATGCCCAGTCGTAGATGACCTTCTGAACAACAGGCTTTGCGCCATTGTCAACCCAGATAAGAAGCGATGGGTTGTCCGCCTGTGACGGAGTCGCAATAGCTAGCAGAGCGGCGGTAGCCAAACCTGCAATAGCTGCGATTCCTGATTTACGAATCTTCATTTGTAACCTTTCAGTTCACGAGTCGATGAAGGACTTGAAACCAAGTCAAGACAATCAAACAACGCGCAGGCCTTCTGAGGCAACCTGAAAAGCCTGTTTTTGATAACGGTCTGGTTACGAAAAATGTAAACGCTTACATTGACGTGTGTTTGCTAACGGATGCACTAACCTGAAACACATGTCAAAAAACGAACTTCTTTATGTAACCAAAGCCAGCGCAGAGTGGTGGAGATCCGCCGTTATCTACCAGATTTACCCGAGGAGCTTTGCCGATGGCAACGGCGACGGCATGGGAGACCTGAAAGGCGTAACCGAGAGACTGGAATCGCTTGCAGACCTTGGCATCGACGCCATTTGGTTCTCACCCTTCTTCAAATCACCTCAGAAAGACGCCGGTTACGACGTTTCTGACTACAAAGACATCGACCCGCTGTTCGGCAATCTGGCCGACTTTGACACCATGCTCGCGAAGGCATCCTCACTGGGAATCAAGATCATTGTCGACCTGGTACCAAACCACTCGAGTGACCAGCACGCGCTATTCCAGGCCGCTTTGAAGGCCCCTAAGGGCTCACCCGAGCGTGACATGTACATCTTCCGCGACGGCAAGGGCGCTTCTGGCGAAGGAGAGCCAAACAACTGGAAGTCGGTCTTCGGCGGCAACGCCTGGAGTCGTATTACCGAACCAGATGGCACAGAGGGCCAGTGGTACCTTCACATCTTTGATGCGTCCCAGCCCGACTTCAACTGGGACAACGAGAAGGTGCTCGAATACTTCGACGGCGTCCTGCGTTTCTGGCTTGACCGCGGTGTAGCGGGCTTCCGTATAGACGTTGCCCACGGCATGAAGAAGCGCAAGGGCCTGCCAGACACCCGCGAGTCTTCAACCGAAATGGGTGGAGCCAAGGCCGAAGCAGACATGACGATCGCCGAGCTCGAAGAGCAGAACCCTTTCTGGGGCCAGCCAGAGGTTCACGAGATCAACAAGCGATTCCGCAGAATCCTCGACGAGTATGACGACCGCGCAATGTGCGGTGAGGCTTGGATCATGCCACTCAGCCGCATGGCTTCTTGGGTCGGCCCTGGTGAATACCACCAGACCTTCAACTTCGGCTACATGTTTGCCGACTGGAAAAAGGAAGCCCAGCGCAAAAGCATCACCGAATCCCTAGAGGCATTTGGCAAGGTCGGCGCCCCAAGCACCTGGGTGTTCTCGAACCACGACGTGATTCGTCACGTCACACGCTTCGGAATGGTCAACGGCGTCCCGCAGGGCGACGGAATCGGCCCAAACAGCGAGCAACCAGACGAAGCTCGCGGACTACGTAAGGGCCGCGCTGCAACCGCCTTCATGCTCGGGCTACCCGGTGGCGCCTACCTATACCAAGGTGAAGAACTAGGACTCCCGGAGCACACGACGCTCGAAGGCAAGTACCGCGAAGACCCAACCTGGTTCAGAACCAACGGCGAGCGCGTCGGTCGCGACGGCTGCCGGGTTCCCCTCCCTTGGGAGGCCGGCGTCAACGAGTCAAATGGTTTCTCGACCAGCTCAGGCAACGGATGGCTGCCACAGCCAGA
>WLPL01000061.1 GCA_009698805.1 Actinomycetota bacterium
GGGAATATTGCACGAAAGCTTTAGCGCGTCTGCCAAACTAACGGTCGAAGAGCCGCCGCATCGCCCCTCGCCGGAGTTGTAAATCTTGGTTGTCGTGCCCGGCAAAGTGAAGCTACCAGGGTTGGGAATATTCGTACCCGGAGCGAATGCACCACTTTCAATCGCAGCCGAAGCCACGACGAGCTTGAAGACAGAGCCTGGTGCGTAAAGGCTGCCACTGATTGCTTTGTCGATAAGCGGGTCACCCTTGGCGCTCAGGAGCTTTTGATAGTTAGAGCCAGAAACGGTGCCGTCGTGCACGGCCAATTTATTGGCGTCAAAACCGGGGGTTGAAACCAGCGCGAGGATGTTGCCGGTCGACGGGTCGATTGCCACCACAGCGCCAGTTAGGTTGCCGAGGGCGTCGTATGCAACCTTTTGCACCTTGGGGTCGATGGTTAGCTCAACCGAGCCGCCGGTGACCGGGTTACCAGAGAATAAAGCGTTGATCTGCTCGAAAAACTGCGAAGAGTTCTTGCCGGTTAGGTAGTCGTGGCTTGCACTCTCGATTCCAGTCGCGCCTTGGTACAAGCTGTAAAAGCCGGTAACCGCCGAATAGATCCTCGATGTGTATTTGCGCTGGTAAGTGTAGTTATCGTCGCTCGGTACCGATTGCGCTATCGGTTGGCCGTTGACCAAGATGGCCCCGCGCTTGATTTTGTAAGTGTCATAAACGGATCGGACGTTTCTCGGGTCGTTATTTAGCGAGTCCGCGCTTAGGACCTGAATCATCGTGGCCGAAACCAAGAGGGCCAAGAACATTGCGAAGATGGTGCCGCTAACGCGCCCTAGTTGCTTTCTCATGCGGTCTCCGATCTCACGGAGTCAGAAATGCGCAGCAGCAACCCGATGATGATCCAGTTGGCCAAGAGGCTCGAGCCACCGGCGGCCAGCAACGGAGTGGTTAGCCCGGTCAGTGGCACGACCCTGGTCACACCGCCAATAACTATGAAGCACTGCAGAGCGATTACGAACGAAAGCCCAACCGAAAGAAGGCGGCTGAAGTCGTCGGTGTGGTTGACCGCGATGCGAATTCCTCTCGCGACAAACAAGATGTAGACCGCAAAAACAGCGAAAAGCCCAATCAACCCGAGCTCCTCGCCGATTGAGGTGACGATAAAGTCGCTCTCGGCCAGCGGCACCAGCTGCGGGAATCCGCCGCCCAGCCCAGTGCCGGTGAGGCCTCCGTGAGCGAGCCCGAACATGCCTTGCACCAGCTGGTACGAACCACCCGAAGCGTTGTAAAGGGTGTCATCTAGCGGGTTGAGCCACGAGTCGATACGGCCTTGGACATAGCCTCCGAGCTGGCTCACCAGCAAGCCGCTCACCAAGAACATGCCCATACCCACGGCCACATAGATCGCGCGACCGGTGGCGGTGTAAATCATCACCAGGAACAGGCCGAAGAACAACAGCGAGGTTCCGAGGTCCTTTTCGAGAACCAAAACGAGCAGGCTGGCCACCCAGAAGATCAAGATTGGCCCGAGTTCGCGCGCCCTTGGCAGTTGCACTCCGAGAAGCTTGCGGCCGGTCACCGAAAGCGAGTCTTTTCGCTGAACCAGATAGCCGGCAAAGAATATCGTCAGGGCAATCTTGGCCAACTCGCCAGGTTGAAAGGTGAAGCCACCGATCGCAATCCAGAGGCTGGCGCCGTTGATTCTGCGTCCGATGAAAGGCACGACCGGCAGGATCAACAGCACCAAACCAATCACGCCCGAGAGGTAAACGTACTTGCGAAGGAACAGGTGATTAGGGATATAGAGAACCACGGCCGCCGCCGCCGCGATGGCTACGACTGTCCAGATCACCTGCTTGAAGGCGAATAGGTCGGTGTCGTGGTTGGAGATTTTTGCGAGATCGAGTCGATAGATCATGGCGACACCGAGGCCGTTCAACAGAACCGCGAGTGGGAGCAACAGCGAGTCGGCGTCTCGAGCCCGAAAACGCAGGACGAGGTGAAACACGAAGGCCGCGGTTGCAATCGGCGCCCAGTAGATGAAGAAGTCGCCGTTAACAACGTCGATCACGCTGAGTTGTATCTGAGCTAGTTCGAAGGCGTTGATTCCTACGGCAAAGAGCAGAAGCAGTGCTTCGATGTTGCGGTTTCGAGGGATCACTCGAGCGATGTTGAGCGATCTAGCCATTCGCCGCCGCCTTCAGAATCTCTTTGATGATTCGGTCGGCGTCCGCAGTTGAGGTGGCGAAAATCGAATTCTCCACCTCTGTTCGCTGATACGCGGGCAGGTCACTCACCAGGTAGTCGGTTTCTTTGTAAACCTTCGAGAACTTGATCGGCCCGAGCTCTTCGCGAATTCCCTTGAAAATGGCGATGTGCCCATTGCTAACCGAAACAAAGTATTTGGTTTGGGTGTACTGGTAAGCGAAATAGAGCCCCGCAACCAATCCAACAACCAGCAGCAAGGCGGTGGCGAGTTGACGAATCCTGCGCCAACGGACCTTCTTAGCTGTCTCGCGCTGGAATTTGTTGAGCAGTGCGTCGGATTCCGGCAAGAAGTCGGTCGACTCTTCACTGGTTCTAAAGATGTCTTTCAGGGTCTTTGGGTTCAGAAGGCGAAGACTGGTTCGACCCTTTCGATCCTGAATCACAATTTCGTTTTCGGCTGCACCGACATATTTAGCCTGAGGTTCGACCGCGGTTGCCGTGGCCGGCGAAAGCACATCGACTATCACGATGGTCACGTTATCGGGAGCCCCAGCCTCGAGAGCTTCGCCGATCAGAACCTCGGTCACCTCGTTCGCCGACTCGCTTGAACCCAAGTTTCGAGCCACGATTTCGTCGCTTACATAGCCGCAGAGCCCATCGCTGCAAAGCAACCAGCGGTCGCCAGGCTTCACTTCGAGAACCTCGGCGTCTAGCTGAGGCACCTCGTTCGAGTCACCGAGCACACGCATGATCACGTTGCGCCTCGGGTGAACCAGAGCCTCCTCAGGCGTGATGCGCCCCAGGTCGACCAGTCGCTGAACGAAGGTGTGATCTTTGGTGATTTGAGTCAGGACGCCATCTCTGAACAGATAGACGCGCGAGTCACCGATGTGACCAATCACCACCTGCTCGTCAACGAAGAGAGCTCCAGAGAATGTTGTTCCCATGCCCGAAAGCTCGGGGTGACCGGCAACCGTCTCGGTAAGTGTGTGGTTCGCTTCGAGGATCACGTTGAGCATCGCTGCTCCGGCATCGTCCGGCGTCGCGTAATTCGCATCAATCTGCGCAATTCGCTGCGAACAAAGTGCCGAGGCGAATTCGCCACCTGCGTGACCACCCATTCCATCAGCGACGAAGAACAACTGGTAGCCGCTGTAACCCGAGTCTTGGTTTGCCGAGCGAACCCGACCCACGTGCGAAGCCGCGGCGCTGACCAGCTTGACGGCCATGCCTAGGCTCGCAACTCAAACACGGTTTTGCCGACCTTGACCGGCGTATTCAGTTTGACCACGGCCGGGGTTCCCACACGCGTGCCGGCAAGATATGTGCCGTTGGTCGAGTTGAGGTCTTGAATCAACCAGTCGTCGTTCATCAAAACCAACTTGGCGTGCTGGGTTGATGCGTATTCGTCGGTGATCACGATGTCGCTCGAAATTGCGCGTCCGATGGTCACCTCGCGCCCGGTAAGCGGCAACTCGAAGCCGGTATTTTCACCCTCGGTGATCACCAGCTTGGTGGCACCCGCCGAAGCCGGTGCGTCGGAGGTTGCCAACACCCGAACGGTTGAATTTGGGGCTGCCGGCAGTATCGGCTTCGAAACCACGGTCGGCGAATTCTCTTCGGTAACCCTCGAAACCACCCTTTGCCCGAACAGGTCGGCACGAAGCACAGAAATTATGGTGAAGATGAAGATCCAGAGGACGCCGACGAAGGCGACGCGAACCAGGAAGAGCGCTAATTCACTCACTACCCACCGCCTTTGCGATCACACGAAAAGAGAACTGGCTTTGACCCGCGGTTATCACGCTATCGGCAGGCAGCGCGGTTTCGGTTACCGCCTTGCCGCCAACCTTGGTGCCGTTGGTCGAGCCGAGGTCGCGAAGGCCGGCGTTCTGGCCGTCCCAGAGAATCTCGAAGTGGGTTCTAGAAAGCCGGGTGTCGTTGATGGCGATGTCGGCGCTGGCGTCTCGGCCAACCGTGGTGCGCTCCTTGGCAATGATGTAACGCTGACCATCGATTTCGAGTGCAGGAGTCCACTCCACTTCAATCTTTTCGGTGCTGCTAACCACGTTGAGCTGACCAACGGCGAGGTTGGCGTCAACGGCTATGTCGATCTTGAGTGCGCTACCGAACTGGTACTTCTGTTTTGTGGCGTGACGCTTGGCGGCGTCGTTCAGTTCTTCGATCAGGCGCGCACCAAGGGAGCGGAGGCGGGTGAAATCGGCACTCGAAAGCGAGACCTTGAAGTGGTTTGGCACCAGGATGCGCTCGCGGCTAACCACCGAGGCGTGTGAGTCCATCTGGTTCTTGATCGCCGATGCAATCTCAAGCGGCTGAAGCTCACTTTTGAAGGTTTTGCTGAAAGCGCCGTTGACGAGTCGCTCAAGGTTCTTTTCAAACCTGTCGAGAAAGCCCATGCGCACCTCTTTACTAGCGAAATACAAGTTTAAGCGCCGAACCTGATTCTGCTAATCTCATCTGGTTGCCTTAATGGGCACGCGCAAGTGGCGAAATGGCAGACGCGCTGGCTTCAGGTGTCAGTGCCCGCAAGGGCGTGCGGGTTCAAGTCCCGCCTTGCGCACAACTAACCTATGGTTTCCCTGCGTCTACCCCTGGTGTGGGTCGGCTTGCACTCGAGGTTTACCTCGGCTGCAGCGCATGCGTCGCAGAGCAGGATCAGGTCTTTGCAGCCAAGATTGGCGCAGTTTCTGAACTGTGAGGTAGGTCCTGCACAGTTTTCGCACTTGCCGATCGTCTTGGCTTTGTCGGTGAAGTTGACGTTCATGCGGTCGTCGAATACGTAGAGCGAACCCTCCCAAAGCGATTCGTCGCCCTGGCTCTCGCCGTAGCGAACGATTCCGCCCTCGATCTGATAAACCTCTTTAAAGCCGCGCTCGACCATGATCGCGCTCAGAATCTCGCAGCGAACCCCGCCGGTGCAGTAGGTGACAATCGGCTTGTCTTTGATGTCGTCGTATTTGCCCGATTCGATTTCGGCAATGAAGTCGTGGGTGGTTTGCACATCGGGCACGATCGCGTTCTTGAACTTGCCGATTTCGGCCTCGTAGGCGTTGCGTCCGTCGAAGAAGACGACATCGTCACCTCGTTCGGCAACCAGGGCATCGACCTGCGCCGGCTTTAGGTGCTTGCCGCCACCAACCACGCCCTTGGCATCAACCTTCACGGCATCTGGGTCGCCGAAGGCAACCAGCTCCGAGCGGGTGCGTACGCGTAGGCGAGGAAAATCGTTGCCGTTGCCGTCAGACCACTTGAAGTCGATCTTCTTGAAGCCGGCGAACTCCTTGGTTTGGCGAACGTACTTCTTTAGTGCCGACATGTCGCCACCGAGGGTGCCGTTGATGCCGTGCTTAGAAATCAGGATGCGTCCTTTGAGACCAAGCGACTCGCACAGGGTCTTCTGCCAAAGCTTTACCGCCTCAGGGTCAGCGACCGGGGCAAAGCCGTAATAAAGGATGATCTTCTGGAGTTCCACGAGCCCAATTTTACGCCCGAAAACCCCCTCGCGACAGGCTTAGGATAAACCTATGACTCTAAAGCCAGGACTAGACGTAGACAACTTTGACCAGAACACTCGCCCTCAGGACGACCTGTTCCGATACACCAACGGGCATTGGCTCGACACCTATGAGATCCCCGCAGATCAGGCCGTTCACGGCTCGTTCTACTTGCTTCGGGATGCGTCAGAGGAGGCCGTAAAGCAGATCCTCGAGGACGCCCAGGCGAACCCTTCTGCCGGTGTTAGCCAGCAGATCGGCGATATGTATGCGTCATTCTTGAACGAGGCTCGTGCCAAAGAACTCGGTGCCGCTCCGATTGCAGCCGACCTTGCGCTAATTCAGGAGGCAAACCTAGAAGGCCTAACTCACCTTCTTGGCAAGTTCTCGCGCGAAGGCATCGCCGGCTTCTTCGGCATGTATGTCAACAACGATCCGGGCAACCCGGAGCGCTACCTGCTCAACATGTTCCAGGGCGGCCTCGGCTTGCCTGACGAGTCTTACTACCGCGAAGAAAAGTACGCAGACTTCCGCGATGCATACGTTCCTTACATCGCCTCGATGTTTGAGCACGCCGGTTACTCGTCGGCAGACGCGCTCGCCGCCGCGCACAAGATCATGGCGTTCGAAACCGAACTCGCCACCCACCACTGGGACGTCGTTGCCACCCGCGACGCCGAGAAGAC
>WLPL01000062.1 GCA_009698805.1 Actinomycetota bacterium
ACCTTTCGCTTTCCCTTAGCTAGACCTTTCACAATGATTTTTGCGACCGTTTCTGGTTTCGCGGTGATTGCTGCCATCTGAGTACCCGGAGAAATCATCGGGGTGGCTACCGGGCCAGGTTTGATAATCATGAAGCGGATCTTTTTCGAGTTGAACCGATTGTTTAGGCCCTCGGCGAATTTTTCGAGGAATGCCTTGCTTGCTCCGTAGACGTAGAGGTCACCGCGACCTCGTTCACCGGCAACCGAGCCGATGATGCCGCAACGGCCAAAGCCCTGCACTTCGAAGCCGGTTGCGATGCACTCGGCGAACATTGCCGGCGAGGCTGCGTTGATTGCGACCGAGTCGAAGATCACCGAGGTGTCTTTGGCGTCCTTCTGGCGGGTGAGCACCCCTTGGGCGATGAGAGCGGTGTGAACCGGTTGTTTGAAGACTCTCGTCATCGTCGCCTTGATTTCTTTTGGCGAGGTGAAGTCCATGATGATTTGCTCGGTCTTGGCACCGGTGCGGACCTCTAGGTCTGCTGCGACACCGGCGAGCTTCTTGGCATCCTTGGCTATCAGCACAAACTCGACGTCCTTGTTGCCCCAGAGTCTAGCGGTGTGCTCGGCGATCATGGACGTTGCTCCAATAATCAAAATGCGGGTCATGGTTTCCTCTCGATTACTCGCTCAAAGAAGAGCGAGGTGATTCCTTGGTCTTTCTGCTTCAAGAACTTGCCCAGGTTTGGGTAGCCGGTCTTGAAAGTTTCGGGTTTCATGGTGGCGTCCTTTGAGGGGTTCAGCCTTCCGCCGTGCTTCACGACGATTTCTTCCAAGGTCGCGAGCAACTCGAGGGTCTTGGCTCCTTGGTTCGGAAAGTCGAGGGCTAAGGTGACGCCCTTCATGCCAAAGCTAAGCAGGCCGGGCAGTTCGCGTTCGCCGGTGGTTTTGAGAACCGCCAGCAGCGAACCAGCCTTTGCCTTGCGAATGGCGACTAGGAGTTCCTGTAGGGCTAGTCGAGCGGTTGCCTCGGGCAAGACGCATTGATGCTGAAAAAACCCTTTGGGCCCGTAGGCACGGTTCCAGTGCCGGATTCCGTCGAGTGGGTAAAAGAACGGCTCATACGGAATCGTCTTTTTGCCCCTGGTTGAGACTCCGAGCAGGAAATAGGCGTTGTTGAGCAATCCGAGAGTCGCGCGGTTAATCAGGCTAAGTGGCGGGGTGAACGGAAAAGTCATTGCCCTGCTCGGTTTTAGGTCCTTGGTCTCTAGGCTGTGATTTCCTCGGGTGAAGATGCCGTGACCGCTCTTCGAAACACAGTCGAACCAGGCCACGCTGTATTCGAACGCCTCGCTTTCGGCGCTGAGCCTAAAGAATTCGTCGATGTTTTTGAACGGAATCGTCTCGGCATCGATCCAAGGCCCTGGCACTTTTTTGAGCAAAATGCTTGCCTGTGTGATTAGACCCGTGAGCCCGAGCCCGCCGATGGTTGCTTCAAATAGTTCTCGGTTGTCTTTAGTTGAGCAGGTTCTTTCGGAGCCGTCGGTTCTAACCAGCGTAAGCGCGGTGACGTGCTCGCCAAATGTGCCTGCCGAGTGATGGTTTTTGCCGTGGATATCGTTGGCGATTGCGCCGCCAACGGTCACGAATTGGGTGCCTGGGCTCACCGGGAGCAGCCAGCCTCGAGGTGCAAAAAGTTTTTGAATGTCGCCGAGTTGGACGCCGGCTTCAACGGTTAGCTGACCGGTAGATTCGTCGAACTCGACGAAGCGATCCAGGTTTGTGGTGAGCCAAATGCTTGCGGAAATTGCCACGTCTCCGTAGCTTCTGCTAGCTCCGTGAGCAAGGGCCGGACGAGCTTTGAGTTGCGATGCGGTGGTGCTCTTTGAATCGAGCGCGCGCGCGTCGATGGAGTATTCGGTCAGCCGACCCCAACTCTTCAATCGCATGTGCGCCTCTCGCTACCCTCAAGCCTAGACAACCTAAACTATGAGGGAATCGCGAGGGGAAAAATGGCTGCGTGGCATGTCTTTCGACTACTTCGCCCTAAGCAATGGGTGAAGAACCTATTTGTCTTTGCTCCGCTACTTTTCGCGGCCGACTTTGCGCAATTAGAGCCCGTGGTTTCCTCGCTTCTCACCTTTGCGTACTTTTGTCTCGCCGCGTCCTGCGTTTACATCTTGAATGACTTGAGTGACATCGAGTCTGACAGGTCCCACCCGGTGAAGTCGCGCAGTCGGCCTCTCGCCTCGGGCCACTTATCGGTTCGTCAAGCGTCATGGGCGCTGGGGGTTGGTTTGATTGGGCTGCTCACGGGAATCTTCGTTATTCACTGGGTGATGATTCCTATTGGCGGCTACATCGCCATCAACGTGGTCTATTCGCTGGTGGCTCGCAAGATCCCCGTTCTTGACATCTTCACGATCGCATTCGGGTTTGTGTTGCGCGTGGTCGCGGGAGCATTGGCTATCTCTGAGCCGCTCTCGACTTGGATGTTCGTCACCACCTTCTGCCTAGCCCTCTACCTGGCAGCGATCAAGCGGCGACATGAGTTGAAGAATCTAGGCTCGAAGAGCCGCAGTTCACTGGAAAACTACACGGTGGCCATAGTCGAGCGTTTCGCCGAAATTGCGGGAACCGCTGCACTGGTTTGTTACGCGGTCTTTGCAGCTACCGTGAAGGCGGCCCTCGTTTACACGATTCCGATTGTCGCCTTCGGCCTTTTTCGTTACTGGTTCGTAGCCGAAAAACTCAAGTCTGACGAGTCTCCAACCGAGGCCATGCTTCGCGACTGGCAACTTATTGCTGCAGTGGTCTTGTGGGTTGGGGTCTGCGGGGGAGTGCTACTGCTCGCAGGGCATTAGTTGCGCAACGCGCTGCGGGGTTACGCCTAGCAACACCGCGATATCGCGAAGAGTCAGACCTTGCTCACGCATGCGGGCAACGACATTGCGAATCTCGCTCGACGCCTCTTCTTGAAGTCTGGCGGACTCTTTCATCTTGTGCTGCGCCGATTGAATGTCGCAGATGATCCCGGGCATGGTCGCGATCACTTTGATCACCAGTTCGCAGTCGCCCCCGTTGCCCTTTTCGAGGGCTGCCTTTTTTACCAGATCGGCGACTTTGTCGAGTCGTTTAGCAGTGGTGTGGAGGTCGAGCTCGGGCACGTCGACTGCCCAGCCCTCGGCTTTGCGCTCGCAATTTGCGATGAGTTCCATGACACCTCCAAGAATAAGTAAAGGTGGACTTGACTAAATAAGTAAACCCGTGCTTTACTACTTTTATAGTAAACCCCCAAGTCTCAACCATCAAGGAGAAACAATGTTTTATGCACTAGCAATCAGCGGTTGGGTTCTGACCGCATTCGTCGGCATGGTCTTCTTCAAGGCCGGCCAGTTCAAGCTCACCGCTTCGATCGACACTCTGGTTGGTGCCGGTATGACCTGGAGCAAGCAGATTCCAAAGAGTCTCATTCGATTGATCGCTCTACTCGAGCTAATCGGAGTAGTCGGTCTGGTAATCGCACAGGGTGCCTTTGAAGTTGGCGTCATTGCAAACGTCCCCGCCTTCGCATTCGCTCAGGGCTGGGCAGTGGCCGCGGCAATTGGTCTAGACCTCGTCATGGCGGTTGGTTTGGTCATGCACATCGTCCGCAAGGAGATCAAGTACACCTGGAAGATCAATGTTGGCGTGGTGCTTGCCGCTAGCCTTCTGGCCATCATTTTGGCTAACGTTCCACAGTCAATCAGCTAGCTTTTCGACTTATACCGGCCCTGCCGGCTGCTCTCTTCAGGGTGGCCAGTAGGGCCGGTGCCGTTAACAGGATCAAGACGCTGGTGGTTATTGCCCGACCGGTATCCCAGAGCAATCCACCGGTGAGCGATTCGTATTTGAAGAACCGCGGCAGGTTTTCGCCTAGCGAAGCGCCTGGCAGATAGGAAATGTCGGTGCCGACACCGGCCAGGAAAGGCCAGTTCCAAATCGTCATGAGTGCCCCGTAAACAAAGGCGCCGACAATCGCGAAGGCAACCAGAGTCAGCAGCTCGAGCCAGCGGCTCTTCGGTTTTGGCAAAAGCCCTGCGACTAGCCCGACTAGCCCCGCCGCCATCATTTGAAACGGTAGCCACGGGCCAACCCCGCCCATAAGCAGGGCGCTGACTAGCAGCGAGCCACTGCCAAGCAGGAAGCCGAACCCGGAGCCGAAGACGAAGGCCCCGATGATGATCAAGAAAAATGCCGTTTCAATGCCGGACGTGCCGGCGCCGAGAATTCGAATCACTGCGTTTAGTGCGGTCAAGACTCCCAGGAGGGCGAGTTGCTTCGAATCCAAGCCGCCCGATGCAAACTCGACCAAAACGACCACGAGTAGCAGCGGCATCAGGACGATGAAGACCGTTTGAGCGACACGACTCTCATCGGCGCCGCTCGACTCAATGAGTAGCGGCCAAGCGAACATCGCCAAACTGGCGAATGCGGTCAGGGCAATCACGATCCTAGAAAAGAGTGATGTTTTCAACCGGCGATCACCTGCTCGGCTAAAAGCAGACCCGGTTGCTCGGTGATCTGCGCAACCTGGGTCGGCAGAACACCTCCGAAGCCGAGCAGTTCACTGGCCGTGCCGGTAGTTTTCACCAACCCCGCCTCGAGCAGGTAGATGCGATCGGCGAGCTGCGCCACGAACTCGACATCGTGCGAGGCGAGTAACACGCTTCGACCCGAGGACTTTAGCTTCTCAATGGCTCTGGCCAGGTGGCGCTTGGCTTCGTAGTCGAGCCCTCGGGTTGGTTCGTCGAGCAGGACCATCGGCGCTCCCTTCACCAACTGCATGGCTAAAACCAAGGCGAGCTGTTGACCGGCCGAGAGGTCGCGAGGGTGTTGCTTCGGGTCGGTGCGATTGCTCAGTTGCAGGAAGAGTTTTGCGGTTTCACCACGCTGAACCTCGTTGAAGCGATCGGACTCGGCTAACTCCTCGGCGAGGGTATTCAAAAACAGCAGGTCGGAGGCTCGCTGGGGCACTAGCGTAACTGCGCCCAGTCTCTCGGTAACGCTAAGTTTTGCCGGGTCGCCCTTGGCGCTCCACACGCTACCCGAAGTCCTCTGCCCGGAACCTTGAATCGCCCAAAAGAGGCTCGACTTGCCCGAACCGTTGTCGCCCATCAGGGCCACGACCTCGCCCGCGTGCACCTTCAGGCTGATACCTCGAACGGCCTCGGTTTTTGCGTAGTTGACGGTTAGGTCTTCCACGATCATGGCCAATTCACCGACCACTGAAGCTCTAACTCCATTGAAGTCGAGAGGCTTGGCTACAGCCCCCTTGGCCTCGGCGATTGAAAGTGCGGTCGGTTCGATTCCGACTCGCTTCGAAAATTCGACCACCGGCGGCAAAAGTCGGTAGTTGTTGAATGCGTCACGAGGTGCGCTCTTGACCACCGAACCGTCACCGTTAACAACAATTACCGAATCGACATATTCGAGGACGCGCTCCAAGCGGTGTTCGGCCAGCAAAACTGTGATGCCTTGTTGTTTCGAAAGCCTTGCGAGCAGCGTGACCAATTCTTCGGCGGCTAGTGGGTCGAGTGCCGAGGTAGGTTCGTCCAAGACGAGAATTTTTTGACCAGCGGCCATCGCTGCTGCAATCGCCACTCGCTGCTGCTGGCCACCACTGAGTGAAGAAAGCGGAGCTTCAAGCAGGTGCGCTATTCCTACTAGCTCGGCGTATTCCTGAATCTTCGATTCCATCGCGGCCGGCGTGGCCCCCAGTTGTTCGAGCCCGTAGGCGAGCTCTTCGGCAACCGTGTCGGCCACGAACGAACCTTCGGGTTGCTGGTTCACATAACCAACCAGTTCGGCGAGTTCGTGCGGCTTTCTGCCAGTTACATCGACGCCAGAGAAACGTATTCGCCCCTGCAGGTTGCCTCCGGTGAAGTGGGGAGCCAAACCATTGAAGAGCTTTAGCAGGGTCGACTTGCCGCTGCCGGTTGGCCCGCAGACCAGAGTGAACTCGCCGGCCGCAAGTTTGAAGTTGGCTCGGCTCACCACGGGCGACTCGGCTCCGCGGTAGCCAAATGTTACGTTTGCGAACTCGATCAAAGCACCACCACCAGAATCACGGCGGCCAGTGATAGCGCGGCAACGAAGGCGTCTTTCTTGCCGGGCTTCTGCCTCCGAAAGCGGGTGCGAAGGTTTCGTCTGCTGGCAATCCTGATCGTCAGCGCGATGGCGAGGACGCCTGCGACGAGCAACCAAATCGCCAACGATTGCGAGGAGGTAGCCAGTAGAAAATAGGTAGCGAACGAAATCATCAGGATTCCGCCGAGAGAAAGCGCGCGAGATGTCGCGAGTTGGGCGGTGGTGAGGTTGCCACGCCTCCCGAAGCCACGCGCGTCCATGCTGGCAGCAATTCC
>WLPL01000063.1 GCA_009698805.1 Actinomycetota bacterium
CTACGAGCGCGAAATCCAACCGCGCACACGTTTGGAACTAGACGAAATCGTCTTGCACGGCAAGCCTTAGCGCATGCCGCACTTCGCGAGCATCTCAGACCAGATAGCAGGTTGGAGTCAGCAAACTGGCCCGATCCTGTTCTACGTGGTGGTTTGGGGTCTCGTCTTCGCTGGAACCGGCCTGATGATCGGTGCTTTCACACCCTTTATCACCGGTGACTCGCTGGTATTCGCCGCCGGTGTCGTCGCGGGCTCAACCGCCTCCGGTGTCAACATTTGGGTTATGGCCATCGGAGTCGGCATATCGGCTTGGCTCGGCGACCAGGTTGGCTTTGCTCTCGGGCTGCACTTCGGCCGGCCATACCTCGACAAACGAAAAGGCGCTTGGCTACAGCGGTCAATCGCCAAGAGCGAGGCGTTTTATGCCAAGTGGGGCTGGTGGGCCATGGTCATCGGCCGTTTCATACCGATGGTTCGCGCCTTGGTTCCGCCGATCGCTGGCATCTCAAAGATGAACTACTACAAGTTCTTCAGTGCCAATCTTGTTGGAGCCCTCACCTGGGGCGTTGGGCTAACCGTCGCCGGTTACTACGCGGCTACCATTCCATTGGTGAAAGACGTCAGCTACCTGATCGCCGCGGGCTTTGTTGCCGCCTCGATATTTGTCGGCGTGCGCTCTTGGCTTAGAAACCGAAAACTAAAGTAGCCAGCTCGCTCGAGCGTTCGCGAGCATAAAAGTCCAGTTCTTGCGCGGCCCACTCGGCCCAGTGCTCATCGCCACCCTCGCGTTCAACCCAGCGCTCAAAACGAATCTGTTCGTCAACCTCGAGCCAAACCCGAATCAGACTTTGCTCGGCGCTGACTCGGTTTAGGGCACCGACGCCTTCGATAATCAGCGGGGTTCCGCCGCGAAACTCGCGCCACTTGCCGCGCTCGCCGGCGACCCAGTCCCACTCCTGCCAACTGGCACCAACGCCCTTGGCTAGTGCGCCGAGAATCTGGCGTTGCATGATGTCCACGCCCGCTTCGAGTCCGCGCCAGCCCTCGTAGAGGTCGTCCATGTGAATCAAACGCGGCAGTGACTCGCCCTCTTTGAACAGTCGATTTTTCAGGGCCTCGGCCAGGGTGCTCTTGCCGCTGCCCGCACGACCGTCGATCAGGATTACTGGCGTGAGGTTGCCGAGCTCGACCGACTCAAGGGTCAGTTCGACTAGTTGGCTCAGCGCATCGTTCACCAAACAAGCCTAAATCTGGTAACTGTCGACCGTGACGTCCGGGTGCTTATCGAAGCGATAACCGCCACCTCGGACGGTTCGAATGATGTCTTCGTAACCGGCAATCTTGGCGCGTAGCCGGCGAATGTGAACATCGATGGTTCGTTCGTTCACCGCGGTTTCGTCATCGTCGTCCCAAACCAAATCGACCAACTCACGCCGGCTGATGGTCTCGCCCTGGTGCTCGATTAGGTAACTGAGAAGTTCGAACTCTTTGAAGGTGAGGTTGGCGCTGACGCCGTCGGCAAAGACCTTGCGCCTTGGCACATCGATAACGATGCCGAGTTGGTCGTCATCTTCGTCTTCGGGCTCGCTGATTCTTGGGTCGCGAAGGGCCGCGCGCACCACGTCGATGTTGCGCCCGCCTAACCCAGCGGGCGAGAGGGCAACGGCTGCGTAGGTTTCGGTGTTTGGCGCGAGTTCGGCAAGCCTTGCTCGCAGCGCATTGACCACCTCGGTGAGTGAGGTGCCGGCCTGCTTGGCCGTTGTTTCGTCGAGGCCCACATAGAGTGCGAACCCTCGTGCTTCAGTTTCGTTTGGCATTTCTAAACCTTTTTTGAGTATGCGAAAAATTAGGGGAGCCTGGGGTTTTGGTGCCAAATGCTAAACCGAGCGACGTTGGCGGTTAGCGGCACTCGCGCATACACGTAACGCCGCGCATCGATGCGCTGAAAGGGTTGGCGTTAGTCATGTCTCAATTATATAGCAGGACACGCTCGGCTGAGCCTTAGTCTTTAAATAGAGGGAGGTCAAACGTGAAGCGTTTACGACTTCTTTCTATTGCGGCTTTGGCAATCGCCTCACTCGCTTTCTCAACGGCCACTCAGATCGATGTTCTGGCGGTAAAAACCTTCGCCAATCTGAACCCCGCTGTTCTGGCGGCATTCGATGCAAACCCCTCCAAAGCGTTAGACACCGTTTTGCTCGTTGACCCGATCGCCGCGCACTCCACCCAATTCGCCGCTCTAGCGCCAAAGCTAAAAGCGCTCGGCGGTTCGATGTTTTCGGGCAAACTCAATGCCACCGATGTCCGTTCGCTTCAGGGGCTTGCGGGGGTAACCATTGATTTGAATCGCCCGGTGAGCGCGATCCCGGTGAGCGAGGCGAAACCGGACCTGTTCATACCCGACCTTATCTGGGACGCCGCCGCAACGATTCCCGAGACCGACTCGGCGTTAGTCGCCTCTCGAACCGCGAAGGGCATTGACGGAACCGGGGTGCTGGTTGCCGTGCTCGACACCGGAGTCGACCCAGAGGCTCTCGGTCTTGGTGGCGGCAAGGTTGTGCATCGCGAAGACTTTACGAGCCCACCATCCGACGCCAGTTGCATCGACAACGGAAAGCTCGACCCGTTCGGTCACGGCACTCACGTTTCGTCGATCATCGCGGGTGCTATAGATTCGCGAAACACGGCAATTCAAGGCGTTGCTCCCGGTGCCAGCATTGTCGATCTGCGCGTGCTCAACTGCGCTGGCTCAGGGTGGTTCTCTGGCATCGATTCGGCACTCCAATGGATTCTCGATCACCGCGCGGATTATCCGGTCAAGGTTGTGAACATGTCTTTGGGCGCTAGCGGAGGCCAAAGAGATGGCCTCGACCCAACCTCCATTTTGATCAATCGTCTTGTTGCCCAAGGCATTTTCGTGGCAGTCGCTGCCGGAAACGGTTACGCGGCCGCCAACAACCTGTTCATGCCGGGTACCTCTGAATTTGCAACCACGATTGCCGCCGCCACCGTGAACAAGTACGGCAAGTTCCTCGCGCAGTATTCGAGCCACGGGCCCACCTCGGACGGCCGTGCGGGGATCGACATCACCGCCCCAGGCTCTGGAATCCGAGCGGCACTGACCACCGCAAAATCATCATTCAACAACTACGAGACCACGATGTCTGGAACCTCGATGGCAACGCCCTACGTGGCAGGCATCGCGGCATTACTGCTGCAACAAAACCCGACCGCAGCGCCAAGTGGAACCCTATGTGACGTGGACGTGAGCTGCCCGGCCGGTGTTGTTAAGGAGTCGATGACTAACGGCGTGCAAGACGCTATGCAAACCAGCGACTGGTTTGCACCCGGCGTTGACCCCGACTCAGGCGCGGGAATTGTTTCGGCCAGTGCGAGCCTGAACGCAACCACAGTGCCCGTTTCGCACACGTCCACGGCAACGATTGATGAAAACTCTGACAACCTGATCCAGATTCCGCCCCACGGGAGCGACACTTCGATTTCGATTTTGCTCGAGCATTCATACCGCGCAGACATGTGGGGCGGCGCAACTTTCAACATCTTGCAGGTCGACTCCGCCTATAACCCGCTGCAACCAAAAGTGGTCTGCACGCTTCTCTCTTCCAACACCTGCGCATTCGGCGAACCGGGCTGGACGCCGCGCCTATTCACCTATTACCTGCCAGCCAGCACTGAAACCACCACCCTAATAATCAAGTGCACGGCAACGGTTAATTACCGAATCAACATCGATTCCTTTAGCGGAGACGTTTTGCACAGTTCGGGGGTTAAGGCTGGAGCGCTTAACTTGGACGGGCTCTCATCGGGTTCGGTGACGCTCGAACGAACGCTTCCCTCAGCGAGCGATGACTCCTACACGATCTCGGCAACCGGCACGCTGACTGCTCAAAGCTCGGTGACCCTTCCTGCAGGGCCGGCTGGAACTTCGGTAACCGTGCCTGTGAGCATGCCTTCGTCGTCGCCAGCGTCTCTAGAACGCGTCTTGTTCACCAGCACCACCGGCGCGCTCATTGCGTCCTCGGTTCGCACCAGAAGTTCCGGAGACGGGCCGCTTATTTATCCGAATGCTCAAGGTTTCGATGCCACAGACAACGGCGGCGCGGTTTTTATTGCCGATGACGGTTCGATCCTCGGTTCGGGCAGGGCGTCAGGCTTGGCAACTGGGGCCGGTTACGACGGCCCATATCGGGTTGCCGCAAACTCTCGCACAATCGTCAAATACGACATAACCCAGACCTCGAGTAGCCAGATAGATACCTTAGCTATTTCTCAAGACGGCACGCATGGGTTGTTCCGTGAGTTTCCTGCTGGTGCCGGGGTTGTGCCCGGTGACGACACAATGATGTGGACATTCTTCGCCCGCAATCTCGATACCGGTGCTAGCTACGAGGTCGGGCCAGACTGGTCGCAGTGGGTCTCTTGGTGGCTCGCTCCGTCGTACCTGCCGATGGTTTTGAACGAGGACGGTTCAGGCGCGGCCTGGGCAGTGGCATACCCAAGCGGCGATTTTCCGGTGGTTTTGGTAACCCAAACTGAACTCGGCGCGATGACGACCCTAGACGAGTTTCCTGTGACCACTAATCTCCGGATTTTCGGCTATTCAAACGGCAAGGTCCTCGTGAAAGTTTCGGCTGACGGCGTCGACGAACTCCGTTCGTATACCGGGGTTGGTCAATACGCGGTGCTGCCCCAGAGCGACATCCAGGCGATGAATGCAACTTTCAGTGCAAATGGAGAAGCAGTCGGTTACAGCAACTCGAACAGCGAGTTAATGCGCTGCACGGTCGATGGCCAGACCACCACGTTCCCAGCACCTGCATCAATCGGTAAGAGTCTTTCGAGCTTTATCAGAGTGGCTAACGACTGTTCGTGGTTCATGACCGGTTGGGATATCGCGCCTGGCAACCTCCGCGCAGACCACGGTGTGCAAATAGTTCGCATCAGGCCAGACGGAACCGTGACCAAACTCGATTCGACTGAGAGCAAATACATCACGTGGCTTCCGAACCTCGCTGGCACCAAGTTCATCCGCTCGACCAATGTGGCGTTGGAGCCGGGCGACCTGAATGGCGTGAATGACTTATATCGAGGGCTTGGATCTTCGACCGAGACACCGGTGAAGCTTCGATACGTCCCCTCGCTCCAATGGAACCTGGCTGCCACCACGGTGACCTACGGGCAGTCCATCGAGTTAAGGGTCACGACAAACGCCACACTTGCGACGGTAACCTACCGAATCGTTTACGGTCTCTGCCACATAACCGATGGCAGGCTCTACGCCGACGCCGGTCAAGGCCAGTGCCTTGTCGCGGCGGATGTGGCCGAAAACTCCGATTGGCTTTCTGCGACGATAAGCACCTTTGTGAACTTGAGTAAGGCACAGCGACCAGGCAACGAAGTGGTTCTAACAGCCGAACCAACCGCGGTTTTGGGTTCGCACGTCTCGTTCGTCTATCAGAATGATGCGAACCTACCTTACGGTTTCTGGCCCTCGGGGTCATGTTCTTGGGTAGATGGTCAGATAACTGCGACCTCGATGGGTGTCTGCGTCCTGACGGCGCAACGCGGCGAAGACGAAAACTATCTTGAGTACCGCAAAAACGTGTCTGTCACTGTCGTTAAGAAGACGAGGGCCAACAACTCACTGACCATTGACCCGGTATCGACAAAGTACGCGGGAGATTTTTTCGATGTGTCCGTGCAAAATCAAACGGGCATCGGTGAAACTCTCTCGGTCACCGGTTCTTGCTCGCTGGACGGTCGCCGAGTAACAATCACCGCGTTCTCCAACACCTGCGTGGTAAGCGCCCACGTGCCTGAAACCGATGACTTCAATTCGAAAACCACTACCCTCACAGTTACCGTTGCTTCGCGCACTCAGATCTTGGGCCGGATTCTTGATTCCGACTGGGCCAGCTCTAAAGCCCTACCTAAGGGGTCAACCCTTTCGGTAAATGCGTTCGCAACCATCACTTCAGGAATGTGCGGTTACGCAGCCTTGAAAGTAACGGCGTTGGCAAGCACCGGCACCTGCACCTTCATCGTCGGCGGTTACACCGACGGTTCGAACGTGTATCAGGCTCAGACCTTCACGGTCAAACTAGGGGTTGCCGCCCAAACGTGGACGACCAGCCTGCCCACCTACTCGAGCAAGAAACTGAAAACTCAGAAATACGCATTCATCACGAACGGTCAACCAAAAACCAAACTCGGTACATTGGGCGTCTTCAAGCCAAGTGCTGGTTGCAAA
>WLPL01000064.1 GCA_009698805.1 Actinomycetota bacterium
GATGGCCCGCTCGAGTTCCGTTTTGTCGATCAGCGCATCTTCGGCTCGTTAGCTCTTGACCCGATGGTCGAAACGTTCGATGGGGGAGCAGGTGGCTTTGGTTCATCAATCACACTGATTCCGACCCAGGCTGCGCATATTTCACGCGACCCGCTTGACCCGCAATTTGATGAGGGGCGCGTCCTGGCAATTTTCAAAAAGAAGAACTCGGGTATTAAACGGGTCTTGCTTGACCAGGGTGTGTTGAGCGGCATCGGCAACATCTACGCCGACGAGGCTCTGTGGCGGGCCAAACTGCACTACGACAAGACGGCGTCCTCGATTTCTACCGTCAAGACCAAGGAGCTTCTGCAACACGTTCGCGAGATTCTGGCCACCGCGGTCGAAGCTGGCGGAACCTCGTTCGACGAGCAATACAAGAACGTGAATGGCGAATCTGGCTACTTCGAGGTTTCGCTCAACGCCTATGGCATGACTGGCCGCCCCTGCAAGCGCTGCGGCACCCCGATCAAGCGCGAAAACTGGATGAACCGAGGGTCACACTTCTGCCCCAAGTGTCAGAAGCGCGGCACTAAATAAGGTATTTTTGCCTAAGACTTAAAACCATTTTCAGGACGTGACGATTTGTATCTAAAAAGCCTTACTCTCAAGGGCTTCAAGTCGTTCGCCCAGCCCACAACTTTTCACTTTGAACCGGGTGTAACCGCGGTCGTCGGCCCAAACGGTTCGGGCAAATCCAACGTCGTAGACGCGCTCGCCTGGGTAATGGGCGAGCAGGGTGCCAAGACCCTCCGCGGCGGCAAGATGGAAGACGTAATCTTCGCCGGAACTTCAACAAAGGGACCACTCGGACGCGCCGAGGTGCTACTCACCATCGACAACACAGACGGCGCACTCCCGATCGACTACACCGAAGTCACCATCAGTCGCACGCTGTTTCGCAACGGCGGCAGCGAATACGCCATCAACGGGGAGCCTTGCCGTTTACTCGACGTTCAAGAACTGCTGAGCGATTCGGGTCTCGGTCGCGAGATGCACGTCATCGTGGGTCAAGGCCAGCTGGACAACATTCTGAAGGCGACTCCCGAAGAACGCCGTGGCTTCATCGAAGAAGCCGCCGGAATCCTGAAGCACCGCCGACGCAAAGAGAAGACTCAGCGCAAGCTCGAGGCGATGCAGGCCAACCTCACTCGCCTAAACGACCTCGCCGGAGAAGTTCGACGCCAACTCAAGCCGCTTGGTCAACAAGCCGAGGTTGCTCGTGAGGCTCAGGGTATTGCGTCCACGCTTCGCGACGCCAAGGCGCGCATTCTTGCCGACGACGTTGCCGGCTTGCACAGTGCCCTCGAAGAGACCGCAAAGAACGAATCCGACCGGCGTGCGGAGCGCAATATTTTGCAAGAACTGCTCGGCGATAACACCGGTCGGCTACAAACCCTCGAGGCCGCACAGGTTTCGGGCGAGCTAGACGCCGCAAAGTCGCTCTCGTTCGAGTTCGACTCGGTTTCCGAGCGCCTACGTTCACTACTCTCGATTGCTAACCAGCGAGTAGCCCTCCTAGCTTCAAGAGCCGAAGCGGGCGGTGCCTCGATTGACCCCGCCCAGATCGATGCCGACGCCGATGCCGCCGAAGCCAGTTCGGTTCAACTTTCCGCTGCCGTTGAGTCACTTAAGAAGGCACTCCAGGAGGCCGAGGCCGGCCGCAACGCCGCTCGCGACGTCCTAGAGACATTCGATAATCAACTCGCCGAGCAGAGCGCACTGATTTCGCAGTTTGACCTTGAAAAGTCGCGCCTGGCCAACGACGCAGCGGTTGCCGAGTCAAAGCTAGGCAGCTTGCGCGGGGAGGTTGTGCGTCACCAGCAGGCCCTCGCCGAGGCTCAGGAGCGACTAACCCTGCGCAAAGCCGAGTATTCGGAGCTCGAAGCCAATCTGCAGGCCGATGGCGGCAAGAGCGACTCAACGCTCGAGAAGAGCTACGAGGCTGCTCAGAAGGCGGTAAGCAGTGCCGGTGCCGAGATCGAGCGCTTGCGTGACGAGATTCACGAAGCCGAGCGTGAGCGCGACTCGCTTTCTGCCAAGCGTTCGGCCCTAAACCTCACTCTCGAGCAAAAAGACGGCGCCAGTGCGTTAACCTCCGCCGGCCTTCGAGGCATTCGCGGTCTGGTTGCCACTCACATGAAGATTGCCGAAGGCTATGAGGCTGCCATTGCCGCGGCTCTTGGCCCGCTTGCCGACGCCCTGGTCGCCGAGACTCGCGAGCAAGGCCTAAGTGCCATCGAACACCTGAAGTCTTCCGACGGCGGACGCGTGGAGCTGATCATCGCCGACGTTGATGCCAAGTCGGCTACCCAAAACATCAAGGTGGCTGGAGCCAAGGCCGCAACCGAGGTCGTGGAGGCGCCATCGGGTATTCTCGCCCTACTTAAAGACGTCGTTATCGTTGACGACATAGCCACCGCGAAGAAGGTTTTCGCCAAGGGGCTGACCGTCATCACCAAGGACGGCGATGTAATCACCGAAAGCGTTATTCGCGGCGGTAGCCAGTCAAAGCCATCCAAGGTTCAGTTGGTAGCCGAGCGTGACTCGGCCGAAAAGCGCCTGGCCAAGGTGAATGGTGCGATTGAGTCTTCCAGAGCCGCACTGGCCCAGGCTCGTGCCACCGAGGACGCAGCCAAGCAGTCGGCAAAAGACGCGCTCGCCGCCCTAAACGAACACGACGCCTCTCTCGCTTCGAATGCCGAAAGGCTCGGGCGCCTGCGCGTCTCGGTAGAGGCGTCCTCGGGTGAAGTAGATCGCCTTGCCCAGGTTGCAGCAACCGCAACCTCGGGCATCGCCGAGTCTGAAGCAGCCTTGCAGCGAGCGATTGCCGCTCACGACGAATTCGCCTCTCAGGAGCGCCCTGCGGTTGACTCATCGAACCGCCAGACCCTTCAGGACAACCTCGAGCAGGAGCGCCAGCGCGAACTTGAGGTGCGCGTTGATCTTGGCGCTGCCGTCGAGCGCTTGCGAGTCGAGCAGGAGCGCGCAAAAACACTTAGATCACAGGTTTCGGAGGCAAAAGCGGCGATCGAGCGAGCCAAGGCAGCAGCCCAAGCGCAGGCCAAACAGCTGGCCTCCGCCGAGCAAGTCCTCGCCGTACTACCGGCCGTCATGGCAGCCGTCGCCGATTCGGCCGCAAAAGCAAAGGTTCGACTCCACGAACTCGAATCCGAGCGTTCAGGGCAACTCGGTGAACTCGTTCGCCTTCGCGGCGAGACCGCCGAGATTCAGATGAAGCTTTCGAGCCTCACCCAGAGCGTTCACGACATTGAGATGGCGAACCATGAAAAACGCCTGACCTTGGCCAACCTCGTATCCCGAGCCAACGAAGAGCTCGGTCTCGACCAGCAGGTTCTGCTCGCCGAGTACGGTCCAGACCAACTCATCGACGGCGAGAAGCCCTATGACCGCGACGAGCAGGTTCGCAGACTCAAGGATGCCGAGCGTCTGCTCGAGCGTCTGGGCAGAGTAAACCCTCTGGCTCTCGAAGAATTCGCCGCGCTCGAGCAGCGCCACAAGTTCTTGACCGAACAACTAGCCGACCTCACCCAGACTCGAAAAGACCTGCTCCAGATCATTGAAGACCTCGACCTGAAGATGCAGAACATCTTCTCTGAGGCCTTCGAAGACACCCGGAAGGCCTTCGAAAAGGTATTCCCAGTGCTGTTCCCTGGCGGTTCGGGTTCGATCGTGCTTACCGACCCAGAAAACATGTTGACCACCGGCATCGAGGTAAACGTTCGCCCAGCCGGCAAGCG
This sequence comes from Actinomycetota bacterium, assembly GCA_009698805.1. Classification (GTDB taxonomy): domain Bacteria; phylum Actinomycetota; class Actinomycetes; order Actinomycetales; family Microbacteriaceae; genus Rhodoluna. Next base: position 3,801 of record WLPL01000064.1, read on the forward strand.
CATCGAGCGCTTGAGCCTACTTTCGGGCGGTGAGCGGTCGCTAGCCGCGGTGGCCCTGCTGATCGCGATCTTCAAGGCCCGCCCTTCGCCTTTCTACGTCATGGACGAAGTCGAGGCCGCCCTAGACGACGCCAACCTGGGCCGGTTACTGCAGATCTTCCAAGACCTACGCACCGACTCACAGCTGATCATCATCACCCACCAGAAGCGCACGATGGAAATCGCCGACGCACTCTACGGCGTTTCGATGCGCGAAGATGGCGTCTCGGCGGTCGTCGGTCAGCGCTTCACGGAGAAGGTCTAGCTCATGGCTTTTCTTTTCTGGAAGAAGAAAAAGGTCGTCGAACCGACACCGGTAGTCGAGGACGTCGTTGAAGAAGTTGTTGTAGAGGTAGTCGAAGAAGTCGTCGAAGTTGTTGTTCCACAACCAGTCGTCGTTCCTGAAAAGCCAAAACCTGAGCCAAAACCTGAGCCAAAACCTGAGCCAAAACCTGAACCGAAGTCTGAGCCAAAGCCTGAGCCAAAGCCAATCGAGAAGCCAAAGCCCGAAAAGGTGCAAGAGGTTGTGCTGCCGAAGCGGAAGTTCGCGAAGGGCATTAAGAGCCTGTTCAGCCGCATCAAGTTCGATGTCGAAAACCTTGACGACCTCGAGGACGTTCTAATCCAGGCCGACTTCGGCGTAGACGCGGCCGAAAAGATCGTTGTCGAAGTCAAGGCGAAGGCCAAGAGTGCCGGCGCCTCGACCGAAGCCCAACTCAAGGCGATTCTCGCCGACGTCATTGCTGAATCACTCGAGCGTTCCGACGCCGAGCTAAACCTTTCAAGTGGTCAACTGCCATACGTGATGCTAGTCGTCGGTGTGAATGGCGTCGGCAAGACCACCACGATCGGCAAGCTTGCGAAATACCTTGCCGAAGCAGGTTCGCAGGTGGTCATCGCGGCAGCCGACACGTTCCGGGCCGCAGCGGTAGATCAGATAGCAACCTGGGCTGATCGCGCTGGAGCAACCCTGATTCGACCAAAGACCGAGGGTCAAGACCCTGCGTCGGTTGCCTTCGAAGGCGTCGAGGCTGCTATCGCCTCACAAGCCGATGTCCTGATTATCGACACCGCCGGGCGCTTGCAAAACAAGACCGACCTCATGAACGAGCTCGACAAGATTCGTCGCGTAGTCGAAAAGACCGCTGTGATCGCCGAAGTTCTGCTGGTGATCGACGCCACCACTGGCCAAAACGGTATGGCTCAGGCCAAGGCTTTCGCCGAGGTGGCCAAGGTGACCGGCATCGCGCTAACCAAACTCGATGGCACGGCCAAGGGCGGAATCGTCTATTCAATCCAGAGAGAGCTAAACATCCCTGTCAAACTTGTAGGTGTCGGTGAAGGCATTGATGACTTTGCTTTCTTCGACTCGCGCGAGTTCGCTAACGGGCTCGTGAACTAAGGAGCTGTAGTTGTTCGGCAATCTTTCTGATCGTTTAGTAGAAACGTTCAAAAACCTTCGCAGCAAGGGCAAACTTACCCCTGCCGATATTGACGCAACTCTTCGCGAGATTCGCCGCGCACTTCTAGAAGCCGACGTCGCGCTCGAAGTTGTCAAAAACTTTATTACCGCCGTTCGCGACCGCGCCCTAGGTGATGAGGTTTCTAAAGCGCTGAACCCGGCTCAACAGGTGGTTCAGATTGTCAACGAAGAACTCGTCACGATTCTCGGTGGGCAACAGCGCAAACTAGCCTTCGCCAAGAACCCGCCAACCGTGATTATGCTCGCCGGTTTGCAAGGTTCGGGTAAGACGACTCTCGCCGGCAAGCTTGCCAAGTGGCTGAAAGACCAGGGTCAGACTCCGATTTTGGTGGCCGCCGACCTTCAGCGCCCAAATGCAGTGAATCAGCTGCAAGTAATTGGTGAGCGCGTCGGCGTACCGGTCTTTGCTCCGGAGCCTGGCAACGGCAAGGGCAACCCCGTCAAGGTCGCCAAGGATTCGATCAAGCACGCCAAGCAAAAGATGTTCAGCGTGGTTATCGTCGACACCGCCGGCCGCCTAGGCATCGACGAAGTCTTGATGAACGAGGCCCGAGACATTCGCAATGCGATCGATCCAGATGAGGTTCTGTTTGTCATCGACTCGATGATCGGTCAAGACGCCGTGAACGTCGCAAAGGCCTTCGAGGACGGCGTCGGAATCACCGGTGTCGTGCTCACCAAGCTCGATGGCGACGCTCGCGGTGGTGCCGCGCTGTCGGTGTCCTCGGTAATTGGCAAGCCAATCATCTTCTCGTCCACCGGTGAGGGTATGGACGCGTTTGAGCCGTTCTACCCAGACCGCATGGCCAGTCGAATTCTCGACATGGGTGACATTCTCAC
>WLPL01000065.1 GCA_009698805.1 Actinomycetota bacterium
TCGAGCGCGGGAATCACGATGCTGCGGAGTGCCGAAATGCCCTTGCTTCGACCGCGAAGCGATCGGGCCTTGCGAACTCGCTGCAGGCTTTCGATTAGCTGGGGCGCTAGGTTGATGGCGACCGTCATCGCCGTGGCGACTTCATACAAGGCCCCGGGAGTTGACTTCAGAAGTCGTTTCGGGTTGGCCAGCGTGTTGGCCATGCCGATCGCGATGACGATTGCGGCAAGTCGCAGGCCATCGGCGGCCGCGCTCTCGAGCGTTTGCCAGGTCACATCGCCAAGCAGGTGGATTCCGGCCAGGTCGATCGGTACTAGTGAAAATGCGAGTGCGTCTGCGGGGTTCGACGAATTGAAGATGATTCGAAACAGGACGCGAACCGACACCACGAAGGCGCCGATCCAGAGGTAGAAGCGAACAGACCTCGACCAAGGCGCATGCTCTCTGCAGGTGAGCATGACAAAAACTGCCGCGGCGATTACTCCGAGCTCAACAGCGATGTCGCTCGACAGGCTGGCGATTGCCGCCAATGCTAGACCCAGAAACCACCAGGTCGCGGGGTGCAGCGCGGTTGCGCGAAATGGATTTACTGGCATTTGCGTGTCTCGGGAATGGTCTTAGGCATTGATGACTCGGGCGTCGCGCTTGCCGGCACCCATAGCCAGGCTTCGGCAGAGCCACAAACCGTTTGATGCAGCGATGCTCCCGTTAGGGCGTAGTGCCAACTGGTTTCGCCGGGGGAGGCGATGAAGAATGCCCAGGTGCCCTCGTCGTAACGCGGAGTGTGATCACAAGTTTGGGTAGCTGGTCGGCCATTCACCTTGCAGACGAAACCAATCGGGTACTGGCTGGTTCCGGTCACGGTGTTGCCGGCGGCAGCGAAAAGCTCCCAGCTGGTTCCCGAGAAGTTGGTTGCGCAGCTGGTGGTTACCGTGGCGTCCTCGATGGTTTGCGAAACGCCATTCGAATCACACCAGCCCGCAGTGAATTGTGCTTTCAATGGCTGGTGCTTCGCCCCGGGCGCGCTGATCAACGCGCCGACCGCAACAAGTGCGACGAGCGAGATCAGAACAACCCGGAGCGAAAGACGCATTACTTCGTGAGCCCCACGTAGTCTTCGCCGATTAGTGGCAGGTAAGCCTGCGCGGTCGCGAAGGTGTCACCCTTGCCGTTAGACCATGGTGTCTTTAGCCCGCCGTCCTTGGTCACTTGAAGCTTTAGCCACGCCTGCAGTTTGCTGACGTCCTCGCCAGCCGCGTGCAGAGCCATGGTTGCGTAAGCGGTTCCGTTGACATCACCGTCACCCCAGGCCTCGTAGTGATCGGTGTGCAGGTTGGCTTGGAGCCAAGCTTTTGCTGTGAAAGCCGGTTCACTGAAGTCGGTTACGGTGAATGCCATGAGCGCAATTGCCGTTGCGTCTGCCGAACTAGAGGTCGTTGTTGCACTCGTGTCGGTTCCCCAACCGTTGTCGGCTCGGCGGCTGATGCTAAGCGAAACTGCTGCCTCATGAGCCGCGACGTTTTGTCCAACGGCCTTCAGCCCGAGTACCGACCAGGCAGTATCGAATGTGTTTCGCGAATAGGTCGGGTCGTATGTAGGCGTCCAGTATTTGACGAGTTTCGCTGTAATCGATTCGCGAAGCGGTTTGTTGTCGTAATTCACCAGCTCAGAAACATAAAGCCACTTTGCTGCCAAGCCGACGTTTAGGTTTCCCTTGTCGTTTAAGATTTGGTCGGTGTTTGCAAGCGCCCACTTCTCGACCTTTGATAAGTCGATGCTTGGGGCCTGCGAGAGTTGAGCGATTGCTTCGAGTGTGAAGCCCACATCCGGCTTGCCGGGGGTGAAACCGTCAAGATAGGTGCCGTTTGCGGTGGTCACGAATTTGCCAGCCAAGAAGTTGGCTGTCTTTGGTTCGATTGTTTCTTTTGCTGCACAGCCAGACAGCGCAAGGCTGCTGGCTAGGGTGATTGCGATAAGCAATCCAGATTTGGTTCTCATTTGAGATCCTTCGCGTTAGCGCGATCTGGGTTGCGAAGGCGGTAGGCGTGAGCCCACTCGACTCCGACCGTAGACCTCGACGGTTATTTTTTGGAGTCTTCTACGTTCCAATCAGGCATTCCGACTCATGCCAAAGGCATTTACGGTTGCGGGTCAGTGCCGGGTTTACACCGGCTTCCCCTGAGTGGTTGGTGAAAGAACAACTTGCGTTGTCTGCTCAGGTTAGCAGGAGTGCGCGCACAAGGTTGGTATTGTTTAGGTAATAACTTGATAGCCGTAATAAAGCGTTGCGGGAGAGCAGTTTCAGTACTGCACCGAAGGAGCAATCCTCCCCAGAATCTCTCAGGTGATGAAACCGCAGCGAATAGGCAACTCTGAAAAGAAGGTCTCAAGACCTCGCCCAAGGTGAAAACCGCGAAAGCGGTGAAGCTCTCAGGCACAGCGACAGAGGGGGAGTTCTCGGTTGGCACATCGCCAACCAGATTTGGAGAACTCCGTGACCCGCAAGACAGCGCTCTACGAAGAACACGCCAAACTTGGCGCGCAGTTCACCGACTTCGGTGGCTGGGAGATGCCTGTTCGCTACAGCTCCGATCTGGTTGAGCACCACGCGGTTAGAAACGAAGCCGGGCTTTTCGACATTTCTCACATGGCCGAGTTCTTTGTCGCCGGCGCTGGGGCAGCGGACTTCTTGAATTTCGCTCTCGTTGGGCGCGCGTCCGAAATCGCCGACGGTAGGGCCAAGTACTCGCTGATTTGTGCCGAGGATGGCGGCATCATCGACGACCTGATCGTCTACCGACTCGCCGAACAAGACTTCCTGGTTATCGCCAATGCCGGTAACCGCGACAACGTTGCCAAGGCACTGCGCGAGCGTGTCGCAGGATTCGACGCAGAGCTGCGCGATGAGAGCGACAACTTTGGGCTGCTAGCGATTCAAGGCCCACGAGCCGTCGAGATTCTGCAAACCCTGACCTCCACCGACCTTGGCTCTCTGAAGTACTACTCGATCGACGCCGGGCGTCTAGTCGATGTCGATGTTTTCTTCGCTCGCACGGGTTACACCGGCGAAGACGGTTTCGAGGTTCTGGTTCGCGCCGAACACAGCGCCACTGTTTGGAACGCGCTGCTTGCTGCGGGTGCGTCGAAGGGCCTCGTGCCTACAGGGCTCGCCTGCCGTGACACTTTGCGACTTGAAGCAGGCATGCCTCTATACGGTCACGAACTCGGACGCGACACCAACCCGTTCCAGGCTGGCTTCGGCCGCGTGGTTCGATTCGATCGCGAAGAAGACTTCGTCGGGCGCAAGGCTCTCGAAGCGCTCGCCGGTCACGCCCAGTCACAGAGGCTCGTCGGGCTCGTTGGCGAAGGCAAGCGCGCGGCTCGTGCCGAATACCCGATCTACGCATCCGATGCACTGATCGGTGAGGTCACCTCTGGTGCGCTTTCGCCAACCCTCGGTTACCCGGTTGCGATGGCCTACGTTTCGACCGAGCACGCCGAGGTCGGTAGCGTAGTGAGCGTCGACATCCGCGGCACCAGAACTGATTTCACGGTGGTAAACCTGCCGTTCTATAAGCGAACTAAGTAATAGGAGAAAACGATGAGTGAACTAAAATACACCAAAGAGCACGAGTGGCTAGCCATTGACGGCGATGTTGCAACCGTTGGTATCACTGCCTACGCTGCCGAGAAGCTTGGCGACGTCGTCTATGTAGACCTGCCGGCCGTTGGCAGCGCAACAACTTATATGAAGATCTGTGGCGAAATCGAATCGACCAAGTCGGTCGGCGAGCTTTACGCGCCGGTCGACGGCGAGGTCACCGCGATCAACGACGCAGTTGTTTCATCGCCTGAACTTGTCAACCAGGACGCCTTTGGCGCTGGCTGGCTAGTAAAGATTCGCTTCTCGAGCCTTCCCGAACTACTAACCGAAGCCGAGTACAAAGCACTGATTGGCGAGGCCTAAAAACTAATGCTCGAATCACACGAAGATTTCAAGAACCGCCACATCGGCCCAACCTCCGACCAGCAGAACTCGATGCTTTCATACCTCGGGTATGACTCGATCGACTCGCTGATGTCGGCCGCTGTGCCAAAGGTCATTCGCTTCGAGGGCGCTGGCTCACTGCCAGACCCAATCAGCGAGGCCGAGGCGTTGAAGGAGCTTCGTGCGATAGCAAACCGCAACCGGGTAACCTCGTCGATGATTGGCCTCGGCTACTACGGCACTCACACGCCGGGTGTGATCAAGCGCAACATCTTGGAGAACCCGTCCTGGTACACGGCTTACACCCCTTACCAACCCGAGATCTCGCAGGGACGCCTCGAGGCGCTGCTCAACTTCCAAACCATGGTCAACGACCTAACTGGTATGAAGACCGCCAACGCTTCGATGCTCGACGAGGGCACTGCCGCCGTTGAGGCAATGATGATTGCAAGGCGTTCGTCCAAGGCCGCGTCGAACGTCTTCTTTGTCGACAGCGACACCCTGCCTCAGACCAAGGCGCTGCTCGAGCACCGCGCCGAGCCTCTAGACATCAAAATCGAATACTTCGCCTCCACCTCGATACCAACCGGGGAATACTTCGGCTCACTAATTCAATACCCGGGTGCAAGCGGACGCATCGTCGACGTCAAACCGATCATCGAAGCCGCCCACGGGGTCGGTGCAATTTCGGTTGCTTCGGCCGACCTACTCGCGCTAACCATGATCGTTGCCCCAGGTGACCTCGGTGCTGACATTGTCGTTGGAACCAGCCAACGTTTCGGTGTGCCGATGGGCTTTGGCGGTCCACACGCCGGCTACCTAGCGGTTCGGGCAGATCTTGAGCGCTCGATGCCAGGCCGACTGGTCGGCGTTTCGGTCGACGTCGAGGGCGCGCCAGCCTACCGACTCACCCTGCAGACTCGCGAGCAGCACATTCGCCGCGAGCGTGCCACCTCAAACATTTGCACGGCTCAGGTTCTACTTGCCGTCATGGCCGGCATGTATGCCGTTTACCACGGCCCCAAAGGCCTTCGCTCGATCGCAGCCAGCGTTCACCGCAAAGCGGTCGCTCTGGCAACCACCCTGGGCACCGCAGGTCTCGCGGTCAGTGACCACGCCTTCTTCGATACCTTCCAGATTTCTGGCGTCGATGCGTCCGCGATTTTCGAGCGCGCCAGGCTCCACGGCATCACCGTTCTAAAGGTCAACGACTCGACAATCGGCCTCAGTGTCGACGAAACCACCACCGAGGCCGAGCTAAACGCCATTGCCGAAATTTTCGGTGCCCAATTCGTCAGCCTCCCCGGGGTCAAAGAGCAGCTCACCGGTTTCGAGCGCAAGAGTGACTACCTAACTCACGAGGTTTTCAACTCGCACCACAGCGAGACCTCGATGCTTCGCTACCTTAAGCGCCTAGCCGACTACGACTACGCGCTAGATCGCGGCATGATTCCGCTCGGCTCATGCACCATGAAGCTGAACTCCACCACCGAGATGGAGGCCGTTACCTGGCCTGAGTTCGGCGGCATTCACCCGTTTGCTCCAGCCGATGACGTGGCTGGTTACCTTTCGATGATCGAGCAGCTTTCGGAGTGGCTCTGCGAAGTGACTGGTTACGACGCAATCAGCCTGCAGCCAAACGCAGGTAGCCAGGGCGAACTTGCAGGGCTAATGGCGATTCGTGGCTACCACCTTTCGCGCGGCGACGCTCAGCGCACCGTTTGCCTGATTCCTTCGAGTGCTCACGGAACAAACGCAGCCTCTGCGGTTCTTGCCGGCATGCAGGTAGTCGTGATCGCCTGCGATGAAAACGGCAACGTCGACCTCGAAGACCTCGAAGCGAAGATCGCAGAGCACGGAGATCGCCTCTCGGCTCTGATGGTCACCTACCCTTCTACGCACGGAGTCTACGAAGAAGCAATCGTCGACATCTGCGCCAAGGTCCACGCGGCCGGCGGTCAGGTTTACATCGACGGCGCAAACACCAATGCTGTCGTTGGCTTTGCTAAGTTCGGCGAGTTTGGTGGCGACGTCTCGCACCTGAACCTGCACAAGACCTTCTGCATCCCTCA
>WLPL01000066.1 GCA_009698805.1 Actinomycetota bacterium
ACTGAGCTAAAGCCCAGAAATTTGATTCGCTTGACCCACTAGGTCGCCCGAAACCTGGACCTGGTACTGCTTGGCCACAAACTGCGCGACCGAGACAAATCCGCGCTTTTTGCGGGCCAGCGAGAAACGAATTACGTTGAGCAGAATTCCCACTCCGCAGCCAACCAGCGCCATGGTCGCGGTGCCCTGCACCGAGGTGAGCATGGTCGGGAAGAACAAGAAACCGATGATGAAGCCGAGCCAAGCGCCGTTTACGGCACCACGAATGGCAACGCTCGAATAGCTGATTCGGCCGCGCACCCTTTCAACCGATCGCAGGTCGTTGCCAACGATTGCGATTGCGCCCGGTGGAAAGTCCTTGGCGATCAGGTTTTCGACGAACGCCACCGCCGAGTCGTACTCGGTGAAACTAGCGATGACCTCGCCCGCTGGCGGAGGTGGGACAGGCATTCTTCGAAAGTTGCTCACCAGCCCATTCTGGCACGATACGAAGCCCTCGTCTAAGGTTGAAGGTATGAGTGCGACAAGACTGTTTGTAGCCCGCATTGCGGGTTGTGGCGTCTTTGACCCGGTTGGCGACAAAGTTGGCAAGGTCATTGACGTCCTTGTCGCATACCGTAAAACGGGTGCACCGAAGGTAACCGGAATGCTGGTTGAGATCACCGGGCGCCGTCGCGTCTTCGTGCCGATTGCCCGAGTCACCTCGATCAACTCCGGTCAGGTAATCACCAACGGACTCATCGACCTTCGCCGCTTCACTCAGCGCGGCCAAGAGGTTCGAGTAATCGCCGAAATTTTGGGCCGCAAGGTCACCGTTTTAGATGGCTCGGGCACCGCTCAGATCGAAGACCTTTCGGTCGAACAGGGCAAAAACAAGGACTGGTTGGTCACCGAGCTTTTCTTGCGTCGCCCGAAGACCTCGGTTTCGCCTTTTGCTAAGGGTGAAACGCTTTTCACCACCTGGGAGAAGGTTGCCTCAACCGACAGCACCGAAGCCCAGAGCGCACAGCAGCTGATCGCCACCTATTCCGAGTTGCGACCTGCCGACCTCGCCTCTGCGCTGATGGATCTGCCAGATGAGCGCATGGTCGAGGTTGCCGAAGAACTTGATGACGAACGCCTCGCGGATGTTTTGGAAGAGCTGCCCGAAGACGAGCAGATCGAAATCATGCAGGAGCTCGACAACGAGCGTGCAGCAGAGGTTCTAGATTTGATGGAACCGGACGACGCCGCCGACCTGATGGCGAACCTGCCAGAAGAGAGAACCGAAGCAATTCTTGGCCTGATGGACGAAGAAGAAGCCGACGATATTCGCATGCTTATGCAGTACGACGAGTACACCGCAGGTGGTTTGATGACGACCGAGCCGATAATTTGCGCAGCCGACACCACCGTTGCCGAAGCACTGGCACTGATTCGCCGCAAGAATGTTTCGCCGGTGCTAGCCGCCTCGGTCTTCGTGACGCTTCCACCATACGAAACCGCGACCGGTCGCTACCTGGGTGTAGTGCACTTCCAGCGCATGCTGCGCTACCCGCCGCACGAGCGCCTCGGAACCCTTTTGGACACCGAACTTGAGCCGGTGAACGCGTCGACTCATATTTCTGTGATTCACCGAACGCTGGCAAACTACAACTTGGTCGCACTGCCGGTTGTCGACGACGAACATCGGCTTATCGGCGTGGTCACCGTGGACGACGTGCTCGACCACCTACTGCCAGAAGACTGGCGAACCGAAGATGAGAAGGGAGGCGCATGATGGCTGAACGTCTAGATTCACCACTGGGCAACCGCAAGCGCTTTATCCCACGCCTGAGCATCGACCAAGAACGTTTTGGCCGCGCCTCGGAGGCCTTCGCACGCGCCATGGGCACCGGCGGGTTCCTAATTGGCATGACCGTCTTCTGTGCGGTCTGGCTGACCTGGAACAGCCTGATGCCGGCGTCCTTGCAGTTTGACCCGCGGCTAACCAACTTCACTCTGCTCACCCTGATTCTTTCGATGCAGGCTTCTTACGCAGCCCCGTTGATCCTCTTGGCGCAAAACCGCCAGGACGACCGTGACCGCGTCAAGTTCGAGCAAGACCGCCAGCGTGCCGAGCGCAACCTCGCCGACACCGAGTACCTCGCCCGCGAAGTTGTTGCCCTGCGTCTCGCAACCAAGGATTTGGCTACCAAGGACTTCGTTCGCGACGAGCTGCGCGACCTCATGCGCGAACTTCTCGAAGAACTGCGCGAAGAACCTAAGAAAAAGTAATGCTCGAAGCCCTAGCGAAGGTCATCGACCCGGAGCTTCGTCTACCGATCACCGAACTCGGTATGGTTGGTGAGATTACCGAAACCTCGGTCACGATCAAGCTCACGATCACCGGCTGCCCGGCCGCCGACCGTATCGAGCGTGACGTTCGCGCCGTGGTTGGCGACCGAGACGTGATCATGACGGTTATGAATCAGGCCGAACGTGACGAATTGAAGGCCAAGCTTCGCGCAGGCCGACCGCCGCGGGTGAACCCCTTTGACGAGCAAAACCCGTGCAAGGTTTATCTGATCGGGTCAGGCAAGGGCGGCGTTGGCAAGTCGAGTATCACGGCAAACCTCGCGGTGGCGCTGGCCGCCAAGGGGCTAGCCGTCGGGCTAATCGATGCCGACATCTTCGGCTTCTCGATTCCAGGTCAACTGGGTATCGAGGGCAAACCGACCAAGCTCGACGACATGATCCTGCCGCCGGTCGCCTACGGCGTGAAAGTTATCTCGATCGGCATGTTCCTTGCCGAGGCTGGCCCCGTGGCCTGGCGCGGCCCGATGCTGCACCGCGCCGTCTCGCAGTTTTTGACCGACGTCCACTGGGGTGAACTCGACTTCTTGCTGGTCGACATGCCGCCAGGCACCGGAGACGTTGCAATCAGCCTCGGGCAGCTGCTGCCTACCGCTCAAACCATCGTGGTGACAACCCCGCAGGTTGCCGCTGCCGATGTGGCAGAGCGCTCGGGGTCGGTAGGGGTTCAAACGGGCCAGTCGACCTTCGGCGTCATTGAGAATATGTCCTGGCTTGACAACAATGGCGAACGCATCGAGCTATTCGGTGCCGGCGGCGGTCAACTGGTCGCCGATCGCCTGCGCACCCAGTTACTCGGCCAGGTGCCGATCTCGATCACGCTTCGCGAGGGTTCAGACACCGGCGAACCCGTGGTCGACGCCCACCCCGAGGATTCTTCTGCGAAAGCGATCTTGGAAATTGCCGAAATTGTTGGCAAAACCAAGACACCGCTGCTCGGACGCAGGCTTAAACTGAGCGTGTGACCGATACCAACATTCAGAGCCTCCTAAGCCACTTTCCGAGCGACGCACCGCTAACTCCGGTGATCAATCCGACCACTGGCAAGCGCATCTTCGACCTCCCTCAGCTTTCGGCACAACAGGTGCAAGCGGCCGTGATCAAAGCCCGCGAGTTCGCGCCAACCTGGGCGGCCACACCGGCCAAGCAGCGCCAGGCGGTGTTGACTAGGCTTCACGACCTGATGATGAAGAACGAAAGCAAACTGCTCGATGTGCTTCAGCTAGAAACCGGCAAGTCTCGCGCTCACGCCTTTGAAGAATTCGCCGGTGCCGCAGGTGCCGCTCGCTACTACGGTCGCAAGGCAGCCAAGTTTCTAAAGCCGACCCCAACCACCGCCGGTATTCCAGTCCTCACAAGAACCTGGGTCGAGTACCAGAGCCTCGGTGTCGTCGGAATCATCACCCCGTGGAACTACCCGATGGCACTGACCACCCTCGATGTCTTGCCGGCTTTAGCCGCGGGCAACGCCGTGGTGCAAAAGGCTGACAGTCAGACCGCACTAACCGCGTTGTTCTGCCGATTGCTGGCAATCGAGGCCGGGCTTCCGGCCGCCGCCTGGACGATAGTCGTCGGCGACGGCGCCGAGGTCGGCAACGCCGTGACAGACAACTGCGACTATGTCGCGTTTACCGGCTCTACCGCTACCGGCCGCAAGGTTGCCGAACGAGCCGCTGCGAGACTCGCGGGCTTCAGCCTCGAACTCGGCGGCAAGAACCCAATGCTCGTGCTACCGAGCGCCAAGCTAGACATGGCAGCCGAACTTGCCATCGCCGGTGGTTTTGGCTCGGCGGGCCAGCTCTGCGTCTCAATCGAGCGAATCTATGTCGAGAACTTCCGCAAGGCCGAGTTCCTCGAAATTCTCGGCACCAAGGTCAAGTCGCTGATCGTCGGCAAGTCGAGTGTCTTCTCGGTTGACATCGGCTCGCTGACCAGCGCAAACCAACTGGCTCGAGTCAGCGGTTTTGTGCAGAACGCAATAGAAGCCGGAGCAACTCTGGTCGCCGGTGGCACCCCGCTACCCGAACACGGCCCTTACTTCTTCGCACCGACGGTTCTCACCGACGTAGCTCACGACTCCCCCGCCGGTTGCAACGAAATCTTTGGGCCCGTCCTAGTGGTCTTTGGCTACGACACCGTCGAAGAAGCGATAGCGCTCGCCAACGACACCGAGTTTGGCCTAAATGCTTCGGTGGTTGGCAACGAGAAGGAAGCCATCAAGGTCGCATCTCGAATCAATGCCGGATCGGTCAACGTCAACGAAGGTTTCAGAGCCACCTTCGCCTCGATGGATTCGCCGATGGGCGGAATGAAGCATTCGGGCAAGGGCCGGCGAAACGGACGTGCGGGTCTGATTCGGTTTACCGACCAGCGAACCGTTGGAATCGCGGCAACCTGGCTCAAACTGCCGAGCCGCGGCCGACACTACAACCGCATGGGCCCACTGTTGCGTCTGCTCAGCAAGATCCTGAACCGCGTAGGTTAGGTCGACTCCGAGTCAAACGGAGCCTTTTCGCCCTTGGGCAAGCGAGTCTGGGCTGGCCGGCGAGCCGGTTCAATCGGCGAAAGTTCTTCGAGCAGGGCCTCGCGAATGATCCTGCGTGGGTCATACTGGCGAGGGTCGAGTTTGCGCCAGTCCACCTCTTCGTATTCGTCGCCGAGCTCGTCCTTCAGTTGGGTCTTCGCTCGATCAGACATCTTGCGCAGGTTCTTGACCAGGTTGGCTAGCGATTTCGCGTAGGTTGGCAGACGCTCGGGGCCGAGGATGAACACCGCGAGCAACCCGAGAATCAGAAATTTTTCACTGCTTAGACCAAACACCCCTATAGGTTACTCGCTAGGCTGCGGCGCTTTCTAACTCCTCGGGGATATGCTTTTTGAAGGAGGCCGTGATGGTAGACAAAATAACCAGTTGGAAGTTCGCCGAAGAGTTATTCGACGAAACCCCAGCCATGCACAGGGCCCGTATTCGCGCCGACGAGATGGGTATCGAGTGCATAACGGCCGCGACCGGTGCTCAGCTGGCGTTCATCGCCTCGAGTCTCTCGGCCAAGTCAATCGTCGAGGTTGGCACCGGCACAGGTCTTAGCGGCCTCTGGCTGCTGCACGGCAGTAAAAGCGCGACCCTCGCGACCATCGACACCGAAACCGAGCACCAGGCCGCAGCCAAGCTGGCCTTCACCGACGCCGGTATCGCAGCCAACCGCACCAGAATCATCTCTGGCAAGGCCGAAGAGGTCATGTCAAACATGGCCGACGCCGCCTACGACCTAGTCCTATTGGATGCCGGGGCCGAAACCCTAAAGAGCCAGATCACCGAATCGGCTCGGCTACTGCGCCCCGGTGGCGCGGTCGCTATCGTCCACGCCCTTTGGCGAGACCGGGTTCCAGACCCAGCCATGCGCGATGAGTCAACGGTCGCCTACCGCGACGCAATCAAGTTCTTCTCAGACAATAGCTCTTTTGTGGTTTCGCTTCTGACCGTCGGCGATGGTCTGCTGCTGGCGTCCAAGCGTTAAAAAGAAAACCGGCCAACGATTGTCAGCCGGCGTTCAAAAAACCTAAATTTACTTTTTAGCGGTTACGACCACTCCGAGAACCTTGTGGAGTTCTTTAG
>WLPL01000067.1 GCA_009698805.1 Actinomycetota bacterium
GGCTCAACGAATCATTCGCCGAGTACACCTCGCACCTTGCGGTTGCCGAGGCAACCGAGTGGACAGACGCCTGGACCACTTTTGCGTTTAGCGAAAAGGCTTGGGCATACACCCAGGACCAACTCCCTTCGACGCACCCGATCGTCGCCGAGATTCGCGACCTCGAGGACGTCCAGGTTAACTTCGACGGAATCACCTACGCCAAGGGAGCCTCGGTTCTCAAGCAGCTCGGCGCAACCGTCGGTCGCAAGGCTTTCGAACAGGGCGTAGCCGCTTACTTCAAGAAGCACGCCTTCAAGAATGCGTTTTTGAACGACCTTTTGGTCGAGCTAGAGGCTACCAGCGGTCGCAACTTGACCGATTGGAGCGCCAAGTGGCTCGAGACCGCGGGAGTCAACACGCTTCGCGCAGACGTCGAGTCGGTTGAAGGCAAGATCACCAAATTCGCGATCGACCAGACCGCGCACAAGGATTACCCGACCATTCGCCCTCACCGAATGGCGATCGGCTTCTACAACGAGGTCGGTGGCGAACTCATTCGCACCCACCGAATCGAACTGGACGTCGATGGCACACGCACCGAGGTTGCCGAACTGGTAGGCCTTCCGCGTCCGGCATTGATTCTGCTGAACGATGACGACCTGACCTACGCGAAGGTTCGACTAGACGCGCAGTCCTGGAAGTACGCGCTCGAAAACCTCGGCAAGCTGAGCGACCCGTTGGCCAGAGCTCAGGTTTGGGGTTCGGCTTGGGACGCAACTCGCGATGGCGAAGCATCGGCGACCGACTTCATCAACCTGGTGCTAAACAACCTGCCAGCAGAGACTCAGGGCACCATGCTGATCACCCTCCTGCGCCAGCTAATGACCACAACCAAGCTCTACACCTCGGAGGGCAACCGCCACCCGACCATTGGTGCGGTTGGTACACGACTCCTCGAGTTGGCAAAGAGCGCTAAGCCGGGCTCCGACAACCAGTTGCTCTTCACCCGGTTCGCGACCTATTTTGCCGAGACCAAGGAGACCGGCGATATCCTCGAAGGACTCTTCAATGGCTCGGTGGTTTTCGAAGGTCTACTTCTAGACCAAGACATGCGCTGGGATCTGATCAACGGGCTGGTAATGGCCGGTCGAATCGGCGCTGCCGAGATCGAAGCCGAGTTGGCGAAGGACAACACCGCCAATGGTGCGAAACAGGCAATGCTGGCTCGAACCTCGATTCCGACCCCGAAGGGCAAGCAGGAAGGTTGGAACGACCTTCTGAACAACACCGACCTTTCGAACACCGACATCAACTTCGGTTGCCAGGGTTTGATTCGAGCTCACGACACCTCGCTGCTAGAACCCGTTGTTGACTGGTACTTCGACGCAGCTCTCGGTGTTTGGGGAAGCCGAACCTTCAAAATCGCGGAATACATCTTGCGCGGCGCTTACCCGATTTACCTCGCGAACGAGGAGCTGGCCAAGCGCACCCGCGCATTCGCCGAGACCCCCGAGGTATCTGCGATTCCGGCACTAAAGCGCATCGTCCTAGAAAACCTGGACGCGGTTGACCGTGCTCTGAAGGCACAGAAGGTAGATAACTGATGGAATCACTCATCAAGTTCTGGACCGATTGGCACACGCCAACAGTCATGGTGCTGATTTTGGTGGGTGGTGTGATCCTCCGTGCGATTCTGATCGCCTCGGTGAGGCGAATCGTCGCTCGAGTTGTCGCCGGGGTCTCGGCAGACTCGTCGCCGCTTTCCAAGGCCCGAGTGGTCGCCCGCACCAACACGATTGGTTCGGTACTAGGCAATTTGATTACCTGGTCGATTACCGTCGCCGTGATTTCCACGATTCTGAGCGAACTCGGTATAGCGGTTGGCGCGATCCTCGCCGGTGCTGGAATCCTTGGAGCAGCGGTTGGTTTTGGAGCTCAGAGCCTGGTTCGCGACCTCATCTCGGGTCTATTCATCCTCTTCGAAGACCAGTTTGGCGTTGGCGATTCGGTCGACCTCGGCGAAGCTAGCGGAATCATCGAGCAGGTGGGTTTGCGCGTCACGCAGGTGCGCGACATCGAGGGCACGCTTTGGTACGTGCGAAACGGCGAAATCGTCCGAGTCGGCAACAAGTCCCAGGGTTGGTCGCGCGTGGTTCTTGACATCGCCTTCGACTACACGGTGAGCGTTGCCAAAGCCACCGAGGTTGTCGCAAAGGCTGCCGCAACCATCAGCAAGACCCACAAGACCGAACTGATTGGCGAGCCAGAAGTTTGGGGAATCCAAAACATCACCGGTGACCAGTTCGTGCTTCGCTTGGTTCAGCAGGTGACACCGAAGGCACCCGACGCGATCGCCCGCGAACTGCGCCATGCAATTAAGGTGGCCGTCGACAAGGCGAAACTCAACCTCGCCTCAGAGGCAACCCAGATCTTCGTAAAGTAGTGGAATTCTTCGAGGCGGTTGGCGGCAGTGCCGTCTTCGCAAAACTCGCGCACCTGTTCTACCAAGGTGTCGCCGCCGACGAGGTCTTGCGTGAAATGTATCCGGAGGAAGACCTCAGTCCTGCCGAAGAGCGACTGCGCATGTTCCTCGAGCAGTATTGGGGCGGGCCGACCACGTACCAAGAGCAACGCGGGCACCCGAGACTTCGAATGCGACACGCGCCTTACAAGATCAACCCGGACGCACGTGACCGCTGGCTAAAACACATGGGGGCAGCCGTTGACCAACTTGGGCTTTCGGAGTTGCACAGGGAAGAACTCTGGAGCTACTTAGAAAGAGCCGCTCACGCGATGCTCAACACCTTCGACGACTAGTCGAGTACTGGCCCGGTGGCTGCCTTTGCTAGAACGTGACCGTGCTCGCTGCTGATCCGAACCCAGCCCTGCGCCTGATACACCTCGACGAGTTCGTTTTCGGTTAGGAACCCCAGCCCGGCTGCAACGAAGGCTGCTCCGGTCGGAATTCGCGAGCCAAACTTCATCTGACGACCCCAAATCTCGCCGCGAATACGAGCAGCGATCGGGCCGCCAACGGCCTCAGGTAGGGTTTCTGCGACCTCTGCGATGCCAGCTGTGGCAAGCGCGGTTAGTTCTGGCTCTGGAATCGAAACCAGCGGCTCCCAACCAGTTCTGGGTGGTGAGATGCCGGCCCACGGAGTCTTCAGCGAGTCAGGGAGTTCGAGCACGTAATGCTTGGGTGAATCGGCCAGAAGTTTGGCTAGTCGATCGAGAATATTGGCTATCGGAACAACCGCATCGACCTCGGATTCCTCCGCGAGTTCGGTGGTTCGTAGCCCAAGAACTGTTGGGCCATCGTCCATTAAGGAGCCGGCAAAGATTGGCGCCACATAGGCTGCGAGGACGCGCCCGAATGCGCGAAACCGAACCAAACCGTTTTGGTCCAGTCTTTTGGCGCGCAATAGGTACGCTTGCAGGTCTTCGGCGCTCTGGCGATCTAAAAGCTTGAAATCGTTTCTCATCTGGTATCTAAACTACCTGTGTGCAGAACAATCAACCGAATGACCCGCTCGCCCAACTCCTTCAAACTCTCGATTTATCTGGCTCCGGCACCGAGTTTGTCGGAAAGTCGCAGTGGATGCCCCACGGTCGGGTCTACGGCGGCCAGGTCCTGGCTCAGTCGCTAATTGCGGCGGCTCGGACTGTGACTGAGGAACGCATAATCCATTCGATGCACGGCTATTTTTTGCGAGCCGGTGACATGAACCTCCCTGTGAATTACTCGGTGGACGTGCTTCGAGACGGTCGATCGTTTTCGACCAGGCGCGTCCAGGGTTTTCAGAATGACGAACCCATTTTTTCGATGATCGCCTCTTTTCAAGAAGTCGACCCCGGAATCGAACACCAGGACGATTTCCCGGCAGGCATCCCCGACCCCGAAACCTTGCCATCCGCGCAAGAGTACCTGGGCGACAATCCTCACCCTGTGGCTCAGTACTGGGCCAAGGCAAGGCCGTTCGATATGCGGCACGTCGGCTCCCCCATCTACTTCGAGGTCTCAGGCAAACCGGTTGCCCATCAGGCCGTCTGGATCAAGTCACTCGGTAATTTGCCAGACGACCCGGCAATCCATCGTGCAGCCCTCGCCTACGCCAGCGATTACACGATTCTGGAATCGATCTACCGCAGACACGGAATTTCCTGGGGTCATCCGGGGCTCAAGAGCGCTAGCCTCGACCATGCGATGTGGTTTCACCGAGACGGTCGCGCTGACCAGTGGCTGCTCTACGTGCAAGAATCGCCGAGTGCGCAGGGCGGCAGAGGTCTTGCGCTGGGCAAAATCTTCACCAGAGACGGGCGACTCTTGGCAACCGTTGCCCAAGAGGGCATGGTTCGAGTGCCCGAGCTGGCTTAGTCGCGAGTGAGTCTGCGATAAGTGCTTCTGTGCGGCTTTGCGGCCTCTGCACCTAGACGCTGAATCTTGTTCTCTTCGTAAGCATCGAAGTTGCCCTCAAACCAATACCACTGGTCTGGGTTGTCATCGGTTCCCTCGTACGCGAGGATGTGCGAGGCGACTCTGTCGAGGAACCAGCGGTCGTGTGTGATCACCACGGCGCAACCGGGGAACTCGAGGAGCGCGTTTTCGAGGCTAGACAGTGTTTCAACGTCCAAGTCGTTTGTCGGCTCGTCGAGAAGAAGCAGGTTTCCGCCCTCTTTCAGTGTCAATGCAAGGTTCAGGCGGTTTCGCTCACCACCCGAAAGAACTCCGGCGGCTTTTTGCTGATCCGGACCCTTGAATCCGAACGCCGCCACGTATGCGCGGGATGGCATTTCAACCTGACCGACCTGAATGTAGTCGAGTCCGCCCGAGACGACCTCCCAGAGCGACTTCTCTGGGTCGATTCCCCCGCGACTCTGGTCGACGTATGAAATCTTTACGGTTTCACCGATCTTGAGTTCACCGCCGTCCAAAGGCTCCATGCCAACGATGGTCTTGAACAGCGTCGACTTGCCCACACCGTTCGGGCCGATGACTCCGACGATTCCGTTGCGAGGCAAGCTGAAGGTGAGTCCGTCGATTAACGAGCGGCCATCGAAGCCCTTCTTTAGACCCTTGGCTTCGAGAACGATGTTTCCGAGTCTCGGGCCGGGTGGAATCTGAATCTCTTCAAAGTCGAGCTTTCTGGTTCTGTCTGCCTCGGCAGCCATCTGCTCGTAGTTGGCCAAACGAGCCTTCGACTTGGTTTGGCGAGCCTTCGGGCTTGAACGAACCCACTCGAGTTCGTCGCTCAGGCGCTTCGAGAGCTTGGCGTCCTTTTTGCCTTGAACCTCGAGGCGTTCGCGCTTCTTCTCGAGGTAGGTCGAGTAGTTGCCCTCGTACGGGTAGGCGCGGCCGCGGTCGAGTTCAAGAATCCACTCGGCCACGTTGTCCAAGAAGTAACGGTCGTGGGTGACGGCCAGAACGGCGCCAGGGTACTTGGCGAGGTGCTGCTCAAGCCAAAGCACCGATTCCGCGTCCAGGTGGTTTGTTGGCTCGTCGAGCAGCAAAAGGTCGGGCTTCTCAAGTAGCAGCTTGCAGAGGGCTACGCGACGGCGTTCTCCACCGGAGAGATGAGTGACCGCGGTGTCGCCGGGTGGGCAGCGAAGGGCGTCCATCGCTTGTTCGAGCTGGGAGTCGAGATCCCAGGCGTCGAGGTGATCGATCTCCTCTTGGAGGTGACCCATTTCTTCTAGAAGCTTGTCGAAGTCGGCGTCTGGGTTGCCCATCTCAATCGAAATCTCGTTAAATCGGTCGAGCTTTGCCCTGATGTGAGCCACTGCCTCTTCGACGTTGCCCAGCACGGTCTTGGACTCGTCAAGCGGGGGCTCCTGCAAAAGAATGCCTACGGTCGAGCCTGCGTTTAGGCGAGCCTCTCCGTTTGAAGGAATGTCGAGGCCGGCCATGATCTTGAGCACGGACGACTTACCAGAGCCGTTCGGACCAACGACACC
>WLPL01000068.1 GCA_009698805.1 Actinomycetota bacterium
TCTAAGCGCGAAGTGACAATCGAAGAAATCAAGGCCGTTTACAAGGCGGCGGCTGCAAGTGGCCCACTTAAGGGAATCTTGCTTTACACCGAGGACGAAATTGTTTCTAGCGACATCGTCACCGACCCACACTCTTCGATCTTCGACGCCGGCCTAGTCAAGGTAATTGGCGGCACCACCGTCAAGCTTTCTTCTTGGTACGACAACGAGTGGGGTTACTCAAACCGCCTCGTCGAGCTAACCGAACTCGTCGCAAGCAAACTCTAAACATGCGAAAGCTCTCTGAACTCGCGCACCTCGACGGCAAGCGGGTCGTGATCCGCTGCGACCTCAACGTTCCCCTCGACGGCACCAGTATTACCGATGATGGTCGAATCGTTGCCACGGTGCCAACCATCAAGTACCTGGCAGATCAGGGGGCCAAGGTAATCGTGATTTCTCACCTCGGCCGCCCAGAAGGCGCTCCCGAGGCTAAATATTCGCTTGAACCAGTTGCGAACCGCCTAAGTGAACTGCTCGGTAAGTCGGTTGCGTTCGCTAGTGACACAGTCGGAAGCGCAGCTGATGCTGCGGTTGCTGCTTTGGAACGCGGTGGAGTTGTGGTTCTTGAAAACCTGCGCTTTAACGCGGGGGAGACCTCCAAGAGCGAAGAAGAGCGCCGCGAATTCGCCAGCAAACTTGCCGAATATGCAGACACCATGGTTTCCGACGGTTTTGGGGTTGTGCACCGCAAACAAGCCTCGGTTTACGAGCTGGCACAGCTACTGCCCTCCTATGCTGGCTTCCTTATCGAAAAGGAACTCGAGGTTCTTGAGCGCCTCACCAGTAGCCCAGAGAGGCCATACGCGGTCGTCTTAGGCGGTTCGAAGGTGTCAGACAAGCTCGGCGTCATCGACCACCTGCTGCCGACTGTAAACAAGCTCCTGATCGGTGGTGGCATGGTCTTCACGTTCCTAGCCGCTCTCGGCCACAAGGTCGGTTCTTCGCTTCTCGAGGTTGACCAGATTCCCGTGGTAACCGAATACCTCGCTCGTGCCAAGCAACTGGGCGTCGAAATCGTGCTCCCAACCGACATCGTGGTCGCTAGCAAGTTCGGCGCTGACGCAGAGGTTGCGATCACAGCTTCCGACGCAATCGAAGGTTCGCCTTTTGGTGCCTCTGGCCTCGGCCTCGATATTGGACCTCAGTCGGCAGAGAACTTTGCGCGCGAAATTCTCGGGGCAAAAACGGTTTTCTGGAACGGGCCGATGGGTGTGTTTGAGATCGACAAGTTTGCTAACGGAACCAGAGCAGTCGCCAAAGCGCTAACCGAACTGAACGGCTTCTCGGTCGTCGGTGGCGGTGACTCAGCGGCGGCTGTTCGCGTCCTCGGTTTTGAAGACTCACAATTCGGCCACATCTCAACCGGTGGCGGCGCTAGCCTTGAGTTTTTAGAAGGCAAAAAACTACCGGGACTAGAGGTTCTAAATGACTAATCGTGTTGCTTTCATCGCCGGAAACTGGAAGATGAATCTTGATCACCAGCAGGGCATCGCCCTGGTGCAGAAACTCGCCTGGACCCTCAAGGACGCCGGTCACGACTACTCAACGGCCGAAGTCACCGTGTTCCCAGGATTCACCAGCCTTCGCTCGATTCAGACCCTGATCGACGCCGACAAGCTCGATATCACACTCGGCGCGCAAGACATCTCTGCCTTCGACTCTGGCGCATACACCGGCGAAGTATCGGGCATCGCGCTTAAGAAGCTCGCCGTGAAGTACGCCCTAATCGGCCACTCGGAGCGACGCCAGTATCACAGCGAGGACGACTCGGTAGTCCAGGCAAAGGTTGCCGCTAGCTTCCGTAACGGAATCGTGCCAGTCATCTGCGTTGGCGAGACACTAGAACAACTCGAGAGCGAAGGCGCGGCCGCCGTGCCGGTTCGCCAAACCCTGGCCGCACTTGCCGACCACGCGACTCTGGGTGAGTTCGTTATTGCTTACGAACCGGTTTGGGCTATCGGTACTGGGCAAGTGGCAACTCCAGAACAAGCGGCAAGCGTTGCCGCCAAGATTCGCACAGCGATTCGCCAAGCATTCGGCGACGCAGTTGCCGACCAGACTCGAATTCTTTACGGCGGTTCGGTGAAGGCCGCAAACGTCGCTGGGTTCTTGAAGAGCCCCGAAGTCGACGGCGTTCTCGTCGGTGGCGCATCTCTAGATGCCGAGGAGTTCAGCGGTATCGCTCGATTCCAGAAGCATCTGGCTATATAATCGTTTAGTACGCGAAGTTAGGTAATCTAAACCCATGGCAATCATTCAGATCGCACTCCAGGTCCTCCTGGGCATCATCAGCTTGTTGCTGACTCTACTCATCCTTCTTCACAAGGGTCGTGGTGGTGGACTTTCAGACATGTTTGGTGGCGGTCTATCTAGCGGTGGCGCATCATCTGGTGTCGCCGAGCGAAACCTCAACCGAATCACGATCATCCTCGGATTAGTTTGGATCGTAATCATCGTAGTCCTAGGTCTGTTTATCAGGTTTAACCTAGTTCCGACCGCCTAACCAATAAGGCTTGCGCCGGCGCTCGCGTCGACAAACCACAAGGTATTTTCTGTTCCGCGAACTCTTCCAACCGGAAGGCTCTCGCGATTATCGCCAAATGCTGTTGCCACGGCTGAAGCCTTGTCGGCTCCGGCTACGGTGAACCAAACCTCTCGAGCCGAGTTGATCGCCGCGTAGCTAAGGCTCAGGCGCTCAGGGGGCGGCTTAGGTGAATCGTGCTCCGCGATCACCAATTCGCCTGCGGCATTCCTGCCGGGGAACAAGCTCGCGATATGGCCGTCAGGGCCTATGCCAAGCAGGAGAATGTCGAAACTGACTCCCGAAACCTCTGATCGAAAAGCCAAAGCCGCTGCGTCGAGGC
Source organism: Actinomycetota bacterium (assembly GCA_009698805.1). GTDB lineage: Bacteria > Actinomycetota > Actinomycetes > Actinomycetales > Microbacteriaceae > Rhodoluna. Next base: position 2,907 of record WLPL01000068.1, read on the forward strand.
TTAAACCTTCGTCGCTGGCCGGAAAAGGGTGCAGGTTAGTCACAGGGATCTCGATGTGATCGAGTAACGCCTCTTTCGCCTGGACTTCGTTTCGGTCGCCGCTTGCTTTTTCGACGAAGCGCTCGTCGCCCCACCAGATCTGCACGCGCGACCAATCGAGCGATAGCTCGCGTAGCTTTGCCAAGGTGAGGATGCCCACAGTGCCTCCGGTTACAACCAGGTTGACCTGTTGCTGGCTCTCGAACAACTCGTTGATGCGCTGAACCACAGCCCGTGCGGCACCTACTGCCACGCCATCGGCATCGTCGAAGTGATGAACCAGCGGCTGCATTATTTCTTTGCGGCCTTGCTAGGGGCCTTGGTGCGCGCCACGAATTTGATGACCTTGCCAAACAGGTCGTCTGGGTCGAGTCGGCGCAGATCTTCACTGAGGCAGTCTCGGTCACTGCGTCTGGGCAGGGTGATTTCGCGGGTTGGCTGAGTCGGCTGAATCAGTGTCGCTACGTCTGGAATGTTTCGAACAATCTCGATGTCGCCGGACTTACGAATTAGACGAACGCCTCGAATTCCAGCAACGGCCTCACCGCGCGCGGTGCGCTCGAGCTTTACCGCAACCTTGAGCTTCAACTCGAGCCAAGCCGCCAAAAGATCGGTGCTGGGGGAGTCATCAGCACCAGTTACCTCGACGCCGATCACCGGGTCATAGGGAGGCTGATCGAGAATCGCCGCCAACTGGGCTCGCCAAAGCGTAAGGCGGGTCCAGGCAAAGTCGCTATCGCCTGGTTCGTAGCTCTTGGCGAGCTGCCGAAGGTATGCGTGTGGGTTCGGCTGGTTGGCTGCATCGGTGATGCGACGGGTGGCAATGCGTCCGATAGCCGAGGTCGAAACCTTGATCGGTGCCTCCGAAGGCCACCAAGCCACGACAGGGGCGTCTGGGAGCAGTAAACCGGTCACGAGGCTCTCGGCGTCCTTTGCGGCCTCCCCGTAGGCGCGCAGGACGATTACCTCAGAGGCACCGGCGTCGCCACCGACGCGAATCTGAGCGTCGAGGCCGTTGGTCTTCTTGCCGGACTTTGAATCCTCGTCAGCGACCACGATGATGCGGCACGGGTGCTCACGCGAAGCCTCGTTCGCCGAATAAATGGCGGGTTCGATGCCCTTGTAGTTGGTTTGAATGACCAGGGTCAAAACGCGCCCGAGAGCGACAGCGCCGCCCTGCTCACGAATCTGAACCAGCGACTTGGAAACCTTCGAAATGGTTGTGTTGGGAAGATCGACGATCACGGGATTCTCCATTCTCTGCCGTCTCGGGCAAGCATTTCATCGGCCGAAGCGGGGCCCCAGGTGCCTGGTCGGTACTGCTCCACCTTGCCCTTTTGCTTCGCCCAGTACTCTTCAATCGGGTCGAGGATCTTCCAGGAGAGCTCTACCTCTTCGTGGCGCGGGAACAGTGGTGGGTCACCTAGTAGCACATCAAGTATCAGGCGCTCGTATGCTTCAGGACTCGCCTCGGTGAAGGCGTGGCCGTAGCCGAAGTCCATCGTCACGTCGCGAACCTGCATACCAGCGCCCGGCACCTTCGAACCAAAGCGAATAGTCACTCCTTCGTCGGGCTGAACGCGGATAACCAGTGCGTTTTGGCCCAGCGCCGAGGTTTGATCGGCTGCGAACAACTGCTGAGGCGCGCGCTTGAAGACAACCGCGATCTCGGTGACTCTGCGTCCAAGACGTTTTCCGGCGCGTAGGTAGAACGGCACACCAGCCCAGCGACGAGTGTTGATGTCGAGGCGCATGGCCGCGTAGGTTTCGGTGACCGACTTTGGGCTCATGCCATCTTCCTCAAGGAAGCCGAGAACCTCTTCGCCACCCTGCCAGCCACCAGCGTACTGTCCGCGTGCGGTGTGCTTGCCAAGGTCGCGAGGCAGACGAACCGCCTTCAAAACCTTTTCCTTTTCGGCACGAAGATCGGCGGCATCAAACGACACCGGCTCTTCCATCGCAGTGAGGGCCAGCAATTGCAGGAGGTGGTTTTGAATCACGTCTCTGGCGGCACCGATGCCGTCGTAGTAACCGGCACGCCCGCCGACCCCGATGTCCTCGGCCATGGTGATCTGCACGTGGTCGATGTAGTTCGAGTTCCAAAGAGGCTCATACATTTGGTTGGCAAAACGCAGAGCCAAGATGTTTTGCACGGTCTCTTTGCCCAGGTAGTGGTCGATGCGGAACACCGAGTCTGCCGGGAAAACCGATTCGACGACGTCGTTCAGCTCGCGAGCGGTCTTGAGGTCACTACCGAATGGCTTCTCGATAACAACGCGACGGAACTGATCCGGCTTAGGGTCGGCAAGACCCGAACGTGAAAGCTGCTTGCAGACCAGCGGGAAGGCTTTAGGTGGGATCGAAAGGTAGAACGCGTGGTTGCCGTTGGTTCCGCGTTTCTCGTCCAACAGCGCGATGGTCGCCTTGAGACGATCAAAAGCATCATCGTCATCGAATTCTCCCTGCACAAAGCGGATGCCTTCACTCAGCTGTTGCCAAACTTCTTCGCTAAATGGGGTTCTGGCGTGCTCGCGCACCGAATCGTGCACGACCTTGGCGAAGTCCTGATCGACCCAGTCACGGCGCGCAAAGCCAATCAGCGCGAAACCGGGTGGCAAGAGCCCGCGGTTGGCCAGGTCGTAAACGGCTGGCATCAACTTCTTCCGAGAAAGGTCGCCGGTCACACCGAAGATGATCAGGCCGGAAGGCCCGGCGATCCGGTTGAGGCGGCGGTCCTCGGGGTCACGAAGCGGGTTTACACCTGGCGCGAGCTTTGCGGGGCTCATTTTTCTCCTTTAGCGAGCGGCGTTTGCGATGACCTTGAGGCCAGCGGTCACGTCGCCGAGGGTGAGGGTTAGAACTGGTCGGCCGAGTTGGGCTAGGACGTTGGCATCACCGGCGGCCTGCGAAGCAATCAGTTCTCCGAATGTGAAGTTGCGACCCGGAA
>WLPL01000069.1 GCA_009698805.1 Actinomycetota bacterium
GCGATGTTTTGTTCTTTGGCAATTCGAATGTGCTCTTCGAACGAGTGTTTTTGCAGGGCGATCGCGTCAGCGCCAGACGTTCTGAAAAAATCGAGGCCGGTTTCGCCGATTGCTCGAACTCGGGGCTGCTCAGCTAAAACCGCAATCTCGGCGATAGCTGCGTCAAGCGCTTTGAGGCTTTCGTAAAGAGGAGCCTCGTTCGGGTGAATCGCGACGGCGGCGAGCACTCGGTCGTCTTTTGCTGCCAAATCGGCCGACCACTTGGACGACTCCAGAGTGACACCCACCTGAACCACACCTAGAATGCCAACCTGGTTGGCGCGGTTTAGCTGCTCGTCGTTGCTGAGCGGTTCGTCACCATCGACGATGTCTAGGTGGGTGTGATTGTCATAGGTTCCGACCTCGAGGGGCTCGGGTAGCGGCGGAAACCTCAAGTCTCGGTCGCTGTTGCCGTCGTATCTGGCACGAATGTGCTCGCTCAAGTTACTTGCCTTCGGCGTCTGATTCGATGCGCGGAAACAATGCCTCGAGTTCGCCCAGTTTGGTGCCGGGCTTAATGCCGCCCCAAACTCCAGCACTGGCCACAGTTGCAGACAACTCGATGCCGAGCGCGCTCGCTAGTTTTGCAGTCGCCTTCGGCATCACCGGCGCGAGCAGAATTGCCAGTGAACGCAAGCCATCGATCGTCGTGTAAAGCACTGTGCTCAAGCGTTCGCGGTTGGCTTCGTCCTTGGCGAGCACCCACGGCTCTTGCACGGTGATGTAGTTGTTGAGCTCGTCGACGAGAGTCCAGACGGCGCCGATCGCCTCGTGAATCGCAATCTTTTCGATGGCTGCGTCAGAGTCGGCTGAAGCCTTGGCAGCCACAGCTTGAACCTGCAGGTCGACTTCGCTGTAAGCACCTGGTGCTGGCACGACGCCCTCGAAGTAGCGGTTAACCATGGCGATCGAGCGCGAGGCCAGATTGCCGAAGCCGTTGGCTAGTTCGGAGTGGTAGCGGGCAGAGAGGTCTTCCCAAGAGAACGAGCCGTCTTGGCCGAACGCAATCGCCTTCATGAAGTAGTAGCGGAACGCGTCTGAGCCGAAAGTATCGGTGATCTGCGATGGCGCGATTCCGGTGAGCTTCGACTTGGACATCTTCTCGCCGCCGACGAGCAGCCAGCCGTGGCCGAAAACTTGGCGAGGCGTTTCAAGACCCGCAGCCATGAGCATGGCTGGCCAAATTACGGCGTGAAAGCGCAGGATGTCTTTGCCGACAACCTGCACGTTGGCTGGCCACAGCGACTCGAATTTGGCCTGGTCTTCGCCGTAGCCGATTGCGGTGATGTAGTTCAATAGGGCGTCGAACCATACGTAAGTGATGTGTGAGTCGTCCCAAGGGATATCGATGCCCCAGTCGAACTTCTCTTTTGAACGCGAGATCGAAAGGTCTTCGAGCCCGCGACGAACGAACGAAACAACCTCGTTGCGCGCCGATTCCGGCTGCACGAAGGTTGGGTTCTCTTCGTAGAGCGCAAGCAGGCGGTCCTGGAATTCACTCAGCTTGAAGAAGTAATTGGTCTCTTCGAGCTTTTCGACCGGGCGAGTGTGAATCGCGCAAACGCTCTGGCCCTCGAAGGCACCCTCGCCCTCGATTAGGTCGGCTTCGGTCTTGTATTCCTCACAGCCCACGCAGTAGTTGCCCTCGTAAGAGCCTCGGTATATGAAACCGGTGTCGTAGAGGCGCTGCAAGAACTTTTGAACGTTCTTTTCGTGACGTGGTTCGGTGGTCCGAATGAAGTCCTGGTTGTCGATATCAATCGTTTCGAGCAGTGGCAACCAGGAGTCGCGAACTAGCTGGTCGGCCCAGTCCTGCGGCTCGGTCTTGTTGGCAACTGCCGTGCGCAGGATCTTTTCGCCGTGCTCGTCGGTTCCGGTTAGCAAGAAAGCGTTCTCTCCGCGCTGTCGGTGCCAACGGGTCAAAACGTCGGCGGCAACCTCGGTGTAGGCGTGGCCGATGTGCGGAGCATCGTTCACGTAGAAGATGGGCGTCGTGGCGTAGAAAGACGCACCGTTTGGCGAGGTTGGCATAAGAACTATCTTAACGCTCTGGCTTCAAGTGCCGCTTGGTAGAGAGCGCTCTTCGAAACGTCATTTGCCCCGGCGACCAGTGCTACCGCCTGCTTCAGCCCATTGACCTTGTCGGCAAGCACCTCGGCGACCAACGACTCGATCGAAACCTCTTTGCGCAAAGCACCTGCAATCACGATCACCATCTCACCTTTCGGGTCGGTTTTCGCCCACTCGACAAGTTCTGGCAGGGTCGCGCGTTCGGTGTGCTCGAACTTTTTGGTGAGTTCGCGGCTCACCGTGGCTAGGCGTTCGGGGCCGAATATCGTGGACGCATCCTCCAGCGCTTCTTTTATTCGATGCGGGGATTCAAAAAACACCATCGTGCGTTGCTCCTCGGCGAGCGCTTGGAACGCCTTGCGTCTATCGCCGGCCTTGCGGGGCAAAAACCCCTCGAAGGTGAAGCGGTCGGTTGGTAAGCCCGAAACGGCGAGCGCCGAAAGCACGGCCGAGGGCCCGGGAATGATGGTGACCTCAACGCCCGCTTCCACTGCGGCACGAACCAGCAGGAAGCCCGGGTCGCTGACGGTTGGCATTCCGGCATCGCTGACGACTAGGACGTCCGCGGTTTTCGCCAACTCGACAAGCTGGGTAACCCGTTCGGCCTCGTTGTGCTCGTGCAGGCTAAAGAGTTTGGCCTCGTGCCGAACGCCAAGCCCGTGGACCAGGTTTAGCAGGGTTCTGGTGTCTTCGGCAGCGATGTAAGGGAGCGTGGTTAACGCCTCAATCAGTCTTGGGCTGGCGTCCTGAAGATTGCCTATGGGTGTTGCGGCGAGTATGAGCACGCTCTATTCTCGCAAACTAGGCTGTAGCCGTGAAGGTTCTTGACAGGTTTGGCATTTGGCTGATTCTCGCGGTCGGTGCCTTTTTGCGACTCTGGGACCTCGGTTACCCACACAAACTCGTCTTCGATGAGACCTATTACGTAAAAGATGCCTGGACATTAAGTGCCGTCGGCCACGAGCTTGCTTGGCCAAACAACCCAAACCCCGCTTTTGAAGCCGGCAACGTCAACGGCTTTTTGACCACCAGTGAATACGTGGTTCACCCACCTCTTGGCAAGTGGATCATCGCCATTGGCATGCGAATCTTCGGTGCTCAAAATAGTTTTGGCTGGCGAATCTCTGTTGCACTGCTCGGGATCGCGCTGATCTACCTGGCCTTCGCCGTTGCCAAACGAGTGCTCCGCTCGAAGCGCTGGGGGCTCTTTGTCGCCGGTCTCCTCGCAATCGACGGCGAAGCGATTGTTATGGCCAGAACCGGGCTCCTAGACACGATTCTGGCTTTCTTCGTACTGCTCGGCTTCTACTTTCTGCTCAGAGACCTGGAACACGAATCAGACACCTTCTGGCGACGCCCGTGGCTAATCGCAATGGCGTTGGCACTGGGAGCCGCAACCGCGGTCAAGTGGTCTGGCATCTTCTTCTTGGCTGCGTTTTGCCTCTACGTGGTCGGTCGGTTCGCTTTCAGAACGAAAAACTTCTGGGCCACCGGTTACAAGGCGATCGCCACCTTCGTCCTCGTCGTGCCCCTAGCCCTCGCGACCTATCTGGCGAGTTGGGCAGGGTGGTTCATCAGCCCCGGTGGTTACGGCAAAGGCTTCGACTCGAACCCTTTGGTAGCGCTCTGGGATTACCACAAGAATGCTTACGCGTTCCACGTGGGCTTGAGCACAGCGCACCCGTACCAGTCGAACCCGTTTAGCTGGCTGTTCATGCTCCGGCCAACCTCGTTCTTTTACGAAAGTTGCGGCACCGGCTGTGCCACCGCAATCACAGCCGTGGGTAACCCGCTGATTTGGTGGCTTGGTGCGATAGCCGTAATCGTCGTCTTCTTCGGTTGGGTGACCAAGCGCGATCGCCTCTCGGGATTGGTTTTGATCGGTTTAGTCGGCGGCTACGTGCCCTGGTTGTTCTACCCACACCGCACGGTTTTCGAGTTCTACACCATTGCGTTTGAGTTCTGGATTTTGCTGGCCATCGGTCTCTTTTTGAAGCAGTTGGTCGAGGCCTCCGAACGTCCGAAGCTCGCTCGAAAACTGGTCGTTGCTTACGCGGGTCTTTGCGCTCTCGCTAGCCTTTTCTTTGTTCCCATCTGGTGGGGCACCAAGATTCCCTACTGGTTCTGGCTCGCGCACATGTGGTTGCCTTCTTGGATTTAGGCTAGAGACCTAATGGGTTCCTACACCGCGGTACTGAAGCGTCCTGGCGTCGCCCGCATCCTGCTCTCACAATTGGCCGCCCGCTGGGCCTTTGGAATGATGAGCCTGGCCTTCGTCTTACACGTTCAACAGGTAACCGGCTCATACGCGATTGCCGGTATCACCCTCGGTGCCGAGACCCTCGGCGCTGCGATTGCCGGCCCAATGCTCGGACGCCTCGTCCCCCGAATCGGCGTAAGACCGGTTATTTACACAGTTTCAACAATCGGTTCGCTCGCAATGGTGGCGATTGGTCTTATCGACAGCGTCAACTGGACGGTCGCCCTGGTAATCCTCGGTTTCTTGGTTGGCTTGACCTCGCCTCCGATTCAGCAAATCGTCCGGCCAATCTACCCGAGTCTGATTTCCAAGGAGCAAACCAACCACCTGTTTGCCTTGGACGCCAATCTGCAAGAACTCATCTGGGTGGTAGGGCCGATTCTTGCGACCTTTATCGCCGCCAATGCAGGAAGCAGCTACAGCCTCTACGCGATGGCTCTAATCCAAATCGTGGGCTGCTACACCTTCGCCTCGAACCGCGAGGTTAGAAACGCAAAGATTGCGCGATCAAAACGCCGCATGGGTGGAGTGCTCAAAAGTCGAGTGGTACTGAGCAACATTGCTATGGGTCTCCTGCTGGTTGGCTCGTTTGGAGGTGCCGAGGTTGGCACGGTCGCGACGATTACCGATCGCAACATCTCCGGACTAGTCTTGGCGGCACTCTCGGCTGGCTCCCTGATTGGCGGCTTCGCCTTTGGGCACCGAGCCAAAACCAAATACGCCCTCAGCAAGTTCTTCGCGCTCTCCCTGATCGGCTACGCGCTGATCTTCATCGCGCCATACTCGCCGGTTTGGGTGGCCATCTGCTGGTTCATCGCTGGTCTCGGGGTTGCTCCCGTCTTTGCGACTCTAGCCAGCATCATCGCCATCAAGTTGAACCCCAGCGAGAGTGTCGAAGCCTACGGCTGGATCTCAACTGGTCAGTTGGTCGGTTACTCATCGGCCGCTGCGATCGCCGGTATTGCCGTTGACACCATTTCTCCTGAGGCTGCCTTTGCCGTCTCGGTTGCTTGCGGCGTCCTCGCCCTGGCCGTGGCCTTGCTTTCGCTACCGTTCACCCCAACTCCGCCATCGACAGACAAGGCAGACCATTGAGCTACTTCGCAGTCACCTACTTCTACACGGCCGAAGCCGAGGCCCTAGCCGAGATTCGCCCGATACACCGCAAGTGGCTCGCCGACTTGCATGACAAGGGCACTCTTCTAGCCAGCGGCCCAATGGTCGAAAACCCGACCGCTTTACTCATCTTTAAAGCGGATTCGGCCGAACAACTTAGTGCGCTGCTCGACAACGATCCGTTCGACATCGCCGGCTTTATTGGCGAAAGAGTTATAAATGAATGGAATCCCATCTACGGCCCGTGGGTTTAGGACTACATGCGCGTACTAATCTCAGGCTTCACCGGACTCGTCGGCACCGAGGTGGCTCGTCAGCTCCGCGATGCCGGGCAC
>WLPL01000007.1 GCA_009698805.1 Actinomycetota bacterium
AGGCCGGTCACCGCTCCGGAGCCATCAACACCGCCAACCACGCGAACAGCATCGGAAGACCGGTTGGGGCGGTTCCTGGGCAGATCAGCCAGTCCACCAGTGACGGCTGCCATCGCCTGATTCGCGACGGCCTCGCGACTCTCTTGTCTGGCCCTCGAGACCTAATCGAACTCGCAGGCTTCGCTCAAGTGGAGGTTGCAGATTCTCCCACGCTCGGAGTCCTCGAGCTCAGGGCGCTAGACGCCCTGACCGCCAGGTTTCAAGAGCAGCCGGCAATAGCGAAGCGCGCAGGCATGACCGGCATCGAACTAGCCATTGCTCTCGGTGGGCTCGAAATGGGCGGGCGCGCTGAACGCAACGAGCAGGGTTCTTGGCGAAAACGCCTTAACCTTTGAGTGTGCAGACGTTCGATCGGGTTCTAGGCGAATACTGCGCCTACCTTGAGTCTGGGCGCGGTTATTCGGTGCACACCGTCAAGGGCTACCGCACGGATTCCATCGAGCTGTTCGCCTACCTAGAACGCATCGGCTTCAGCGATCTGAGTGGGATTCACCTTGAGGCACTGCGAGATTTTCTTTACGAGCTCAGCGAAAAGGGTCTGAGCAAGGCAACGATGGCTCGAAAGAGCGCTTCCATTCGCTCGTTGACCTCGTGGTGTTACAAAAACAAACTCATCGAAACCGACCCAGGTCTCAGACTCCGCACACCAAAGCTCGGACGCACTCTACCCCAGGTGGTTGGTCGCGAATCGCTCGACATGATCTTCAAGGTTTTGGATTCGATGGCAACCGAAGATAACCCCGGAGGTTTGAGAGACCTGCTTGCGGTCGAGCTGCTCTATGCCAGCGGCGCTCGCGTCAGCGAACTGGTCGGGCTCAACGTTCAAGACGTCGATCTGAGCAGAAACCTTTTGCGAGTGCTTGGTAAGGGCGGCAAGGTTCGAATGGTTCCCTTTGGCGCACCGGCCCGAGAGGCGCTCGATCGCTGGCTCAGCGTCGGTCGATCACACTATGCGAACGACAAAAGTGGCGATGCGTTGCTACTGACCTCACGCGGTGGCAGAGTCGGGGTTCGTCAGGTTTATTCGCTCGTGGCCGGTTTATTGGCCGAAACCCCCACCGGGGTGGCCGGCCCGCACTCGCTGAGACATAGCGCGGCGACTCACCTGCTCGATGGCGGAGCCGACCTAAGGGCGGTTCAAGAACTCTTAGGTCACGCGAGCCTCGGCACCACGCAGATTTACACTCACGTAAGCATCGAGCAACTTCGCGAAAGCTACGAGATCGCTCACCCTAGGGCTTGATTGGCAGCAGTCTACTGGGCGCTAGCCCGCCGATAATTGTGAGCGGTGAGAGGTAACCGTCGCGGTTTCGCAGTGAAAAGTGCAGGCAAATTCTGACCCCGCAGTGATTTCGGTAACCGTCTAGGTTGCAAATGGTTGCGACCGGTTCACCCTTGACCACCTTTTGCCCAGCAGTGAGTTTGGTGCAGACCGGCTCGAATGATGTGATCAGGCTTTCACCGTGAGTCAAACTCAAGACTCCTCGGTTCACCACCTTGCCGGCAAACCGCACGACGCCATCGGCAGGAGCGAAAACGGACTCGCCCTGCTTGACCAGGTAATCGACCCCGCGATGCCCGGCCGAGTAGTCGGAGTTTGGTTGCAAATAGACGTTGACGAGTTTGGGGTTTGCCAGTGGAAGTTGCCATAACGCGTCGGCATTGGCCGGTTTCGGTGCGGCGAAAACCGCCATGAACGAGAGCATCAGAAGAATCAGTGGATTGCGCATCTAAAAATCCTGCAATCCCGCTGGCAGCAAGGATTCGCCTAGCGTTGTTCGGTGCATAACTGCTATGCTTTTAGTAGCACTTTGCTTCGGTGAAGTGACTTCGCGTGTCGATCAACGACAACCACCATCAGTCCTTCGGGCGGTTTTTGTCGCGGCACTAGGTTTGCTAGCAACCGCTGGCAAAGACAACTGAGAAATAAGGAGCACTGCCATGGCAGTTGTAACCGTTCGCCAGCTACTTGACGCAGGCGTGCACTTCGGGCACCAGACCCGTCGTTGGAACCCAAAGATGAAGCGATTCATCCTGACCGATCGCTCGGGCATCTACATCATCGACCTACAGAAGTCGATTTCGCACATTGACCGTGCGTACGAATTCGTTAAGGAAACCGTCGCTCACGGCGGCAGCGTCCTGTTCGTTGGTACCAAGAAGCAGGCCCAGGAGCCAATCGCTCTCGAGGCACAGCGCGTTGGCATGCCTTACATCAACGAGCGCTGGTTGGGTGGTCTTTTGACCAACTTCCAGACCATCCAGAAGCGTCTTTCGCGTCTAAAGGAACTCGAAGTCATGGACTTCTCGGGCGCCACCAAGACCGGTCTAACCAAGAAGGAACTTTTGATCCTTCGCCGCGAGCGCGACAAACTCGAAAAGTCTCTCGGCGGTATCCGCAACGTAACCAAGACCCCTTCGGTCATCTGGGTTGTCGACACCAACAAGGAACACCTTGCAATCACCGAAGCCAAGAAGCTCGGCATCCCGGTAATCGCTATTCTCGACACCAACTGTGACCCAGATGACGTGACCATTGGTATCCCTGGAAACGACGACGCAATCCGCTCGGTAGCTCTGCTTACCCGCGTGATCGCCGACGCCGTTGCCGAGGGCCTAAAGGCCAAGCACTCGAAGGTTGAAGAAGTTGAGCCTTTGGCTGAGTGGGAGAAGGAACTTCTCGAAACTCCTGCCGCTGAAATCGCCGCTCCTGCCGCTGAAGAAGTCGCTGTTGTTGAAGAGGCTCCAGTTGTTGAAGAAGTCGTAGAAGTTGAGGCGACTAAGGAAGAGGAGGCCAAGTAATGGCTAACTACACCGCAGCCGACGTAAAGGCACTTCGCGAGCGCTCAGGCGCTGGAATGATGGACTGCAAGGGCGCGCTCGACGAGGCCGACGGCAACGTCGACAAGGCTCTCGAGTTTCTGCGACTAAAGGGACTCAAAGGCGTCACCAAGCGCGAGGGTCGCACCACCTCTAACGGTCTGATCGTTGCTCGAGTTTCGGGTACCACCGGTTGGCTCATCGAGCTCGCCTGCGAGACCGACTTCGTAGCCAAGGCAGACAAGTTCATCGCTCTCTCAGACTCGATCGCAGACGCAATTGTCGCTGCCGACGCACTAACCCTGGACGAGGCACTTGCTGCCGACTTCGGTGGCAAGAGCGTTGCCGATGCAATCAATGACGAGGCTGCAATCATGGGCGAGAAGGTCGAACTTCGCCGCCTAGCAGTAGTCAAGGGTGACGCAGTCGACGCTTACCTACACCGCACCAGCAAGGACCTACCGCCACAGGTTGGCGTTCTGGTTGCTTACTCGGGTAGCGACGCAGCAACGGCGCACGACGTTGCAGTTCACATCGCAGCATTCTCGCCGGTTCACCTAAAGCGCGAAGACGTGGACGCCGACACCGTTGCGACCGAGCGTCGTATCGCCGAAGAGACCGCACGTAACGAAGGCAAGCCTGAGGCTGCGCTTTCAAAGATCGTTGAAGGCCGTGTCACTGGCTTCTTCAAGGAGAACGTCTTGCTTGAGCAGGACTTCGCCAAGGACAACAAGCTCACCGTAGCTAAGGTTCTGGAGAACGCTGGAGTAACCGTAGGCGAATTCGTTCGCATGCGCGTTGGCGCCTAAGTCAACTTTTTAGTAAAAGGCTCGGTCGTAAGACCGAGCCTTTTACTTTTGTCACGCCTAGGATAGTTAGAGCAGGAGGATGGTCATGGCACAAAAACGCAGAGTATTGCTAAAACTTTCAGGTGAGGCTTTCGGTGGGGGAACCCTCGGCGTAAACCCAGACATCGTGGCCGATCTGGCCAAGGCGATCGCAGAAGGTGCAAAGCACGCCGAGGTTGCAATCGTCGTGGGTGGCGGCAACTTCTTCAGGGGAGCTGAGCTTTCACAGCGCGGGATGGATCGCAGCCGGGCAGACTACATGGGTATGTTGGGCACCGTAATGAACGCCCTCGCTCTTCAGGACTTTCTCGAACAGGCCGGGGTCGACGTCCGTGTTCAATCGGCAATCACGATGTCTCAGGTTACCGAGCCTTACGTTCCACTTCGTGCCATTCGGCACCTCGAAAAGGGCCGCGTCGTAATTTTTGGTGCCGGCGCTGGTTTGCCATACTTTTCGACCGATACGGTCGCCGCTCAGCGCGCGCTTGAGATCAAGGCCGATGAGGTTTTGGTTGCTAAAAACGGCGTGGACGGCGTTTACTCGGCCGACCCTAAAAAAGACCCTAAGGCCAAAAAGCTCGAGACAATCACCTACCAGGACGCCCTTGTGCGCGGCCTGAAAGTGGTTGACGCGACAGCCTTCAGCCTCTGCATGGACAACAAGATGCCGATGCGCGTCTTTGGCATGCAGCCCGACTCAAACGTGACCGATGCCATCAAGGGCAAAAAAATCGGTACCTTCGTAACCGCTTAAGGAGCACCAGATGATTTCAGAGGTTATTGCAACCGCGACCGAGAAGATGGCGAGAGCCCTCGAAGCCGCAAAGGATGATTTCGGCACCGTTCGCACCGGGCGTGCCAACCCCGCTATGTTCCAGAAGATCATGGTCGATTACTACGGCACCGGAACCCCGCTGGGTCAGCTTGCGAGCCTGCAGAACCCCGAGGCCAGAACAATCCTGATCACCCCTTACGACAAGAGCGCCCTTCTGGCCATCGAAAAGGCCGTGGCGGCAGTACCCAACCTTGGCGCAACCCCAAACAACGACGGCAACGTGATTCGGGTTTCGCTACCAGACCTGACCGAAGACCGCCGCAAGGAGTACGTCAAGTTGGTCCGCACCAAGGCCGAGGACGGTCGAGTTTCGATTCGCAACATTCGCCGCAAGGGTAACGACGACCTAGCCGCCTTGAAGAAGGATGGTTCGGCCGGCGAGGACGACCTAGCTCGCGCCGAGAAGGAACTGGACGCGCTCACCAAGTCTCACGTTGACGCGATCGATGAAGCCTTGAAGCGCAAAGAAGCCGAACTCCTCGAGGTTTGATTGTCTGACGCCGCCGGAGGAAGAAGTCTTTCAAAGTCGATCTTTTGGGGTCTACTTATGGGGGCGGCGTTTCTTTCTAGCATCCTGATCGTTAAGGAAGCTTTCATCGTCCTCGGCGTGATCGGAATCGCAGCTGGCTCATGGGAAATCGCCTCGGCTCTGCGCGGGGCCGGCTGGTATGTGCCAAGGCTTCCGGTGGTTATCGGTTCTGCGGTGATCATGCCGGCCACCTACTTCGGCGGAACAATCTGGCAGTGGGTGTCGTCGTTGGGTTTGATCCTATTTTTGGCCATTTGGCGACTGATTCACCTACTTTTCGAGCAGCGCGAGGATGCAAGGCAAACCTTCGGGCGCACAATTCGAGACTTTTCGGCAGCCGCCTTCGTGGTCATCTACCTTCCGCTCACTTTCAGTTTTGCGTACCTCCTTCTTCAGAGAAATCCCGATGGCGCCGCTTGGGTGTGCGCCGCGATTGTAACCGCAGGAATCAGCGACACCGCTGGCTACCTAGTCGGGCGCAAACTCGGCAAGCACAAGCTGGCTCCCGGAATTAGTCCGAAAAAGACCCTCGAGGGGCTATTGGCGTCGATTGTCTTCGGCGGCGCTTCGGCCGTGCTCATAGTAGTCCTCGCAATTCAAAAGCCCTGGTGGATTGGCGTTATTTTGGGAGCCGCCGTGCTCTTGGCCGCCATTTTCGGTGATTTGAGCGAGTCGCTGATCAAACGCGACCTAGGAGTAAAAGACATGAGTTCGTGGCTTCCTGGCCACGGTGGCGTGATGGATCGACTCGATTCGATTCTGCCCGCGGTCTTGGTTACCTACCTCGTTGCCTCGCTGCTTGTCCCTGCGGTTTAAGATAGAACCATGAGCTTCACATTCCCCAAGACCAAAAAGCTCGGCTACGACCCAGCCGAGGTTGATTCTTTCATCGCACTGGCTCGGGAGCAGTTCGCCCACCGCGATGACCAAGTGGTCTCGGCAAGTGACCTTCGTCGAGTGGAGTTCACACTGGTTCGCGGTGGCTATTCGGTTTCAGCGGTCGACGGAGCAATCGATCGGCTTGAGGACGCATTCGCAGACAGCGAAATGCAAAAAAGAGTTGCGAACGCCGGCCTCGAGGCTACTCGCGACCGAGTCATTGCGATGAAAACACTCATAACGGGTCGACTGGACCGGCCAAAGCGCAAGCATTTTGCAAGCAGCGGCTGGATTCTGCGCGGTTACGACCGCAGACAGGTTGATCGTTTCTTGGCCAGTGTCGCCGCTCACATCGAAACAGGTCGGGAGTTAGACCTAAACTC
The DNA here is from genome assembly GCA_009698805.1 of Actinomycetota bacterium. Lineage (GTDB taxonomy): Bacteria > Actinomycetota > Actinomycetes > Actinomycetales > Microbacteriaceae > Rhodoluna. The sequence continues at coordinate 6,355 of WLPL01000007.1, forward strand.
TGTGCGTAGGGCAGTTTTCAAGGTCAAGAGGGGTGGCTATGCCGAAATTCAAGTCGACGCGTTCATTGAGCGCGTTGTTGAGCTCCTTCATTTGGAGCGTCACAGCTAGTTTGCTGCTCGCCCTCGTTCTCGGAGGGCAATCAAGTGCTTTGGCCGCCAGCGGACGCACCGCGGTTGCGGTTCTGAAGACTATTCCCACTCACGCTTGGGCCTCCAAGGCCGGCTACGCGAGAACGCAATTTGGCAATGGCTGGGGGGACATCGGCTCTTGTGACACCAGAAACTACATCTTGATTCGAGACCTGACTCGTCTCACTTACCGATCGAGTCCGGGTTGCACTGTGGCAACGGGCATATTGAGAGATCCCTACACTGGCAATACAATAAACTTCGTGCGAGGTGTGAAGACCTCTCTCGCGGTACAGATTGACCATGTGGTAGCACTGAGCGATTCCTGGCAGAAAGGTGCCCAAAGGCTCTCTTATGCCACGAGAGTCGCCATGGCCAACGATCCCTTGGAGCTTTTGGCCGTCGACGGCCCATCGAATGAATCCAAATCAGATTCTGATGCTGCCAACTGGCTCCCACCCAACCGCGCTTACTGGTGCCCATACGTGGCCAGACAGATTGCGGTGAAGGCGAAGTATCACCTTTGGATGTCGACCGCCGAAAAGGCGCGGATTGGTCAGGTTTTGCGCAGTTGCCCGAAGCAGCTGGTGCCGACACGCTAACTATGGCGCTCGCAAAGGGCACGCGATAAACTGGATGTTCATGCCCAAAGGATCGAGGTGAACATGGGAAGACACGCGTTAGAGCGCAAAAGCGTGCTTAATCGCGCCATGTCGCCGGTTTCTGCTGTCGCAACCGCGGCAATGCAGTTCGAGCCTGTTAAAAAGGCCACCTCACTAAAGTCTCGCAAGGGTGTCAGCGGATTTGTCCTGACCGGTTCGTTCCTGATGGCGTCAATTGTTGACCCTTACGCTGCCTCGCTTGCCTCGGCGGCGACCTACGATCGTTCGGGCACTTCTGCTGAACAGAGCTTCGCAGACTTCACTACCCAGCAGATTTCGATTTCACGCGGCGGTTACACGGTTGTTTCGGGTCGCGACGCCGCTACCATGTTCGTTGAATTGGCCAACATTCCAGATGCCGGCAGCATCAAGTCCTACGCTTTCGAAGCCTCGGCGAAGCGCGGTTGGGGCATGGATCAATACTCTTGCCTAGTAACCCTCTGGAATCGCGAGTCGCGCTGGAATGTCACTGCTTCAAACCGCAGTTCTGGCGCATACGGTATCCCACAGGCCCTGCCCGGCATCAAGATGGCATCGGCCGGAGACGACTGGATGACAAACCCCCAAACTCAGATCAACTGGGGTCTCGGTTACATCGCCGGTCGCTACCGCACGCCATGCGCTGCCCTAGCTCATTCCAACGCGCTTAACTGGTACTAATGCCACGCAGCAACCGACCTCGCCGTTCTAAGGGCAATCGCGAAGAAGAGCCTCTCGACCTAACCGGAGCTCGCCTGGGCTTCAAGCGCACCGAGGTCAAGCGAGGCGTCGTTTACAGCGTGCAATCGACTCCTGGCAACAATGAAGATTCGACCAAAACTTGGACGTGCCCGCACTGCTTTATAGAGATCCGCGTCGGTACCGCGCACGTGGTCGCCTGGGATGAAACCAGGGGAGTCGAGACTCGGCGCCACTTTCACACCGGTTGCTGGGCCAAGTTCCAAGGGCCGCTGCTTTGATCGAGATTCGTTCCGGGGCCGTTTTGCCTTCGATTCGCGAAGAAATCACTCTGGTCACCGAAGATCACCTGCTTTTGGTCGGTGAGTTGGCTTTGCCGGTGTCTGGGGCCCCGGCGGCCACTCTGATCACCCTTCACCCGTTGCCAACGGCCGGTGGTTTCATGGACTCGCACATTCTGCGTAAGGCCGCAAACCGGCTTCCCGCCTTGGCTCAGTTAGCCGTGTTGCGCTTCAACACTCGTGGAACGGCTTCACCCCAAGGCTCGAGCGAGGGCTCTTTCGGTGAGGGCATCACCGAGCGTCACGACGTAGACGCCGCCTTGGCCTTCGCGCACGCTCGAGGGCTACCCAATCTTTGGCTCGTCGGCTGGTCTTTTGGCACCGAGCTGGCGCTCAAGTACGGAGTAAACAAAGACATTGAAGGCGTCATCTTGCTTTCGCCTCCGTTGCATCGAACAAGCGAAGCAGAACTGGCCACCTGGGCGAATAACGGTAAGAGGGTCATTGCTCTCGTGCCAGAACTCGACGACTATCTTGTTCCCGAACAGGCGAAAGAGCGATTCAAGGCGATTCCACAACTCGAGTTGGTTGCGGTGGATGATGCCAAACATCTCTGGGTCGGCGAGTCCGCTACCAAGAGCGTGCTTAACGAGATCGTAAAAGCAGTCAACCCAGCGGCTTACCCGCTGCCTGAGACCTACGAGGGCTAGTTTTCGTTCTGCCTTGGAATCCACACTTGGCGAATAATCAACATCGCTGAGGCGGCTACCGGAATCGCCACCAAAGCGCCTAGCACGCCGAGCAGTGCACCACCAGCGAGAGCCGCGATAACCACGACGGCGCCGGGAACCGAAACCGCTTCTTTCATAATGCGAGGGCTGACAAAATATGCTTCGACCTGCATGTAGATGAAGTAGTAAACCAGGGCAACAATCGCGGCAGTAGGGCTTTGCGTCAACGCAACCACGGCGACAATGATCGCGCCGGTCAGTGAGCCAACCAGCGGAATTAGCGCCAGCAAGAAGGTGATGAACGCTAGCGCGATTGCGAATGGGACCCCGATGATGCTCATCATTATGAAACCGCAAATTGCGTTGATCAGGGCTACCGTTACCTGCCCCATGACGTAGCGGCCAACCGAAACCGAAATCTGCTCAGCTAGATCGGCAAACTTGGTTCGCTTCGATGAGGGCACTAAGGAGTAGACCCATTTCTTGAAACGAGTGAGCGAAGACATGATGTAGATGCTGAGTATCAGAATCACCAAGAAGCCGGTAGCCCCGCTAAAGATTCCTATGCCGACCTGAACAAATCCGCCGACAAAATTAGGCCAGTTCTTTGCGTCCGAGATGTAGCTACTGACGCTATCTATGGTCTGCACTAGCCCGCCACCGAGGTTGTTGTTGAGGTCAATCACCCATGGCTGAATCTTGAGGTTGGTGGCAAATTCAGGCGCGCTCGAAATCAGCAGCGCGGCTTCGCTGACCAGCTTGGGAACCAAAGCTAGGACGATTCCAGCGAATACTCCCAGTAGACCGAGCATCACAATCAAGATCGCGATTGGGCGCTTTATGTTTTTGCGCTCCAAGAGCGAGACGATTGGGTCGAGACCAAGTGCGATGAAGATGGCTGCAAAAAGATAGGTGATTACCTGAGCAAGGGTGGTTAGCGCTCCACCGATTGCGAGGGCGGTCAGGACGCCTAGACCACCGAGTAAGCCGAACTGAAAGCCGTTGGAAATGCTCCAGGACTGGTGTTTTGCTGGCGGTTTTGCAGGCATTTAGTCTCCGCTGATCGAGTTTTCGGCTTCGGCAACGACCGTCGCCAAATTCTTTAGGTAGGCGCCAACCGCGCTCTTTTCGAGCTCGAGCTTGCGCAGTTGAGCCTCCGCCTTCGAGACAGCCAATTTGGCCTCTCGGTGTGCTTGTTCGATGATTGCCCGTGCCTCGGCATCGGCAGCCACAATCGTGGCCTCGGCCTGAATGCGAGCCTCGTCCTTGGTGCGTTTGTTAACTGACTTCGCGGCGGCCTCGAGCGTCTCGGATTCCAAACGGGCGGCCTCGGCGCGGGTTCTCGCTTGAACGAGCATCGCGTTAGCGTCGTCGAGGTATCGCTGGGTTGCCGCGACGGCCTCTTGGTGCTTCCTAAGGTATTCGGCCTCGGCTTCTTGGCGCCTAGCGGTCAGTTCGAGGTCGAGATCGCCGCGAGCTTGTTCAGAGACCAATTGAAGAGCGGTTTCGGGGTTGAGCTTTTTGGTTATGTCGCGCACGGCCATCAGCTTGCGTTCGCTGAGCTCTCGCTCCACTTTCGTCTTCATGGCCTCGGTCTCGCGCTTCGCGGTTGCGCGAATCTTGGCGGCTTCGGTAGCGATTGCGCCGCGAATTGCGCCGGCTTCTCGGGTGGCTTCATCGACCAACCTGGCAGCCTCAATTCGAGCCTCTTTCAAGAAGTCTTCATAGTCGGCTTTGGCAGTGGCTTGTAGGCGCTCAGCTCGGCGGCCCGCCTCGGCCACCAGGGAGTCGTAATAGCCTTTGGCTTCGCCACGGATGTCTTCGGTTTCACGCTCAATCTCGGCTAAAACTCTCACCTTTTCGGCTTCGGCATCGGCAACTATTCGCAGTGCTTGGTCTTCGGCGGTGCTGAGAATCAGAGCGGCCCTGGCACCAACCGAGGCATAGTTCGGAGTTTCGGATTCGGCAAGTTTTTGCTGCAGGTCTTCGGCTAGGGCCGTCTTTTCTCGGAGTTCGGCGATGAGTCCGGCGTTTTGAGTCGAGATCTGCAAGAGGTCTCGCCTAAGGACGCGAACGGCTTCGTCGACGACATCACGGTCGTAACCGCGTATCCCGGTTGGGAATTCGGCGTCCTGCGACAAAGGCGGGCTCCTAGGCTCTTGGATAGACTTGAAAGACAAGCCAAGTTTAGCCTGAATGGAATGCCATGCGCCTTTTGATTGCGATCGGTCTTTTCATGGTTTCGCTTACCCTCTTGATGCTTGGCGTGGCAGAGAGAACCGTTTGGGCGCCTCCCACCAGCTATAAACTGTCGGTCCAGTTTGAAACCGGAAACCCTTTCACGATCGTGCCAAATTCCGTTTTGAGCTTGCACCCCGGCACCGCTGTTGTGACCTCAAGTGGACCTCGAAACGTGTTTATCGCAACCGGTCGTGAGAACGACATCATGGCTTGGGTTAGCGACACACCTCACACGCTCATCGAAGCAACGAAGACGGGTAACCGACTCTCTGCTAGTTCATTTACCGGCCCAGGTTCAAACTATTCGCCGATTGGGTCCGACCTCTGGCGCACCTCGGTTTCGGGGGAGAGAAAGGCCGTTCTTCCATCACCATCCAAGCTTTCGGGTGCCGTAATAATCGCTTCTGATGGCTCGACCGCCGCACCTGGAATGGTTGACGTAGTTTGGCCGGTGCACTTTGACCTTTTCCCTTCGAACCTCTTGATCGGAATCGGTTTCGGTGTGCTGCTCCTGGCCCTGATCCTCAACTTGATCTCATACCGTTCACTACGCAAGCGCAGGGGCCCGAGCCGCAAGGTGCCTAAGGCTCCTCAAGGTCCAAGAATTCGACTGGGAAAGTCACCACGGATGGCGCCTGCACGAGGTCGGAGATCGGCGCGAAAGATCGCCTATGGTCTTTCTGCCGGCGCTCTAACCCTCGCGCTCTTGACCGGTTGTGCCCCTTCTCAAAATCAGCCTTCGGCAACTCCTACTCCAACGACGACGGTTGCCGACCCCCCTGTTGTGAATACCGCTCAGTTGGAGAGGATTCTTCAGCAGGTCGCAACCATCGTTGACGAGGGAGATGCGAAAAACGATGCCGGCAGGCTTGCCACCCGAGTTGCCGGGCCCGCTCTGGCTCAGCGAACCAGTTACTTCTCGATTCGTAAGCTAGATGCCAAGTTAGCGCCGCTACCCAAGATTGCCGGCAAGCCGGTCACGTTTATCCTCCCGGCTGCATCAACTCTCTGGCCGCGCACGATCATGGCAATCACAGACGAAGCAGGAACCCCAAGCCCGCAAATGCTTGTGCTTCAGCAGGCTAACCCAAGGTCGCAATATCTCCTCTGGTACAACATCAGGTTGATGCAGGGTGCGAAAATTCCTTCGGTTCCGGTTGAAGAACTCGGTGCTATACCCGTTGACCCGGCCGCAAAGTTCGTCAAGGTCGCTCCGAATGAGCTTCCGAAGGTTTACGGCAAAATTATTGATGATGGTGTGGGCAGCGCATCCGGAGCCCTGTTCAATGTCGAGAATGACGAGTTCTACAAGCAGATTTCGGAGTCTCAGGCTTCTCAGGTCGCGTCTCTCAAGAACGGCAAGATCACCTTCACTCACACCCTCGGCTCACCCAATGTTTTGAGTCTGGCAACGACTAACAGCGGCGCCTTAGTCGCTGTGTCGATGATTGACGGATACACGATCCGGCCAACCAAAAGAGGCTCGGCAATCACGGTAACCGGTATGGAAAAAACTCTGCTCGGTGCCACCGGGTCGCCCACCGGCATCGTTTCTAAGTACTCGGACATGCTGCTGTTCTTTGTGCCTCAAAGCGGAACTTCGGCTCAGGTTCAACTGCTCGGAGTCACTCAGGGGCTTCTGAGCGTCAGGAGTCGCTAGTGGCGGGCATCGATCTCTCCTCGCTAATCAAGCCTGCAGAGGCCCAAGAACCGGTTGCGAACGTGACCGATCTCGTGATGATCGGTGCCGAATCGAACATTCGCCAGATTATCGACCTCTCTGGGCACGTTCCCGTTCTAATTGAGTTTCACTCGACCGGGGCAAACTCGCTGGCCCAAAAGCTAGAGGCGAGCGTTCGCAGGCAAAACGGCAAAATAATTTTGGTTCGAATCGACGGTCAACTAAACCCGGATCTTGCCGCGGCGTTCAAGGTAGAGCAAGTCCCGGTGGTTCTGGCTTTACTCAAGGGTCAACCGGTCCCGCTATTTGAAGGCGACATCGAAAGCGCCGAGGTCGAGAGATTCGTCGCTAAGTTGCTCGATGCCGCCGCATCCAATGGACTAAAGGGTTTTGTGACCATTGGCCAAGGCGCTCCGGTGAATCCGGTCATGGAGAAGGCATACGAGGCAATCGCAGCGGGTAACTTGGACGCCGCCAAAAAGATTTACTCCGAAGCCCTGGCCGAAAACCCTCGCGATATCGAATTCAACGCGGGTCTAGCTCAGGTCAACCTCATGATTCGCACCATCGACTTGCCAGGCTCTCTTCTCGAGGACCGAACCAGCCCGGTGAACGTTCGAGCAGACTTACTGGCAACCCTGGGCCAGTTCGAGGCTTGTTTCGCACTCCTGCTAGCCGAATTCGAGGTGTCCAAGAGCGACCAAATCAAGGCTCAATTGCTTGAGCTGTTTGAAGTCGCCGGGACCTCTACGCCCGAGGTAGTAACAGCTCGCAAGAGCCTGACCAATCTGCTCTACTGATTAGGCTGAGAGCGTGAGAGTTTACTTAGACCACGCAGCAACCTCGCCGCTTAGGCCAGAGGTTCTAAACGCCTATACCGAGGCGCTACAGCTGGTCGGTAACCCTTCGGCGATACATTCGGGTGGTCAAAGCTCTAGAGCGATTCTCGAAGGCGCACGTGAGCGCCTGGCCAAGGTTGCGCACTGCGATCGAAACGAAGTCATATTCACCTCAGGTGGCACAGAATCCAACAATCTCGCGATCAAGGGCCTTTTTGCTGAGCGAGCCGGAAACCTGATCATCACAACCGCCTCCGAGCACCACGCGGTACTAGACGCAGTGGAATACCTGGAGACTCAGGGAGCCGAGGTTCACTGGCTGAAACTGAACCGTGACGGTCAAATCGACATGGACGAGCTCTCCAAAGTCTTAGAGGAGCGCTCAGCCGAAACCGCACTGATAGCACTGATGTGGGTAAACAACGAGACCGGAATAGTTACGCCGATCCACGAGGTGACCGCGCTCGCCGCCAAGTACGGAGTGCCAGTTCACTCCGATGCCGTGGCAGCCTTCGGTCACATGCCAACCAACTTCGCAGAATCGGGGCTTGCCACCATGGCGCTCACCGGACACAAGCTAGGTGGGCCAGTTGGCACTGGGGCACTTATCGTCTCGAGAGCCACCAAAGTGGTGCCACTACTGCACGGTGGGGGCCAAGAGCGTGGCTTCAGAGCCGGAACCATGGACGCCGCCGGTGCCCTAGCGCTAGCAGTGGCCGCAGAGACGCCACAACCCGATTACACGGGGTTAGAGGCGCTCGCCGTAAAACTAATCACACCGCTCGGAAACCTCACTCGTGGGGCCTCACAGGGCATACCAAACATCCTCAACTTCACTTTCGAAGGCTGCCCGGGTGATTCGCTGCTATTTTTGCTCGACCAGGCCGAAATCGAGGTGTCAAACGGCTCGGCCTGCACCGCTGGAGTGGCAAGAGCCTCGCATGTGCTTCTGGCGATGGGATTTAGCGAAGCCGAGGCTTCGAGTGCGCTTCGAGTGTCATTTGGCCCCCAAACCACGGCCGAAGACGTAAAAGCGCTCGCCGAGGCACTGCCCAAGGTTGTCGCTACCGCGCGTAAAATTTAGTTATGAAGGTTCTTGCGGCAATGTCTGGTGGAGTTGACTCCGCCGTTGCCGCTGCCCGCGCGGTTGACGCCGGTCACGAGGTAGTCGGGGTTCACCTCGCCCTCTCGCGCAACGCCGGAACCCTAAGAACTGGCTCGCGCGGCTGCTGCACGATCGAAGACTCCATGGACGCCCAACGCGTTTCAAGCCTTCTCGGCATCAAATACTTCGTCTGGGACTTCAGCGACCGCTTCAAAGAAGACGTCGTGGACGAATTCATCGCCGAATATGAGGCCGGCCGCACTCCAAACCCCTGCATGCGCTGCAACGAGCGGATCAAGTTCGCCGCCCTGCTCGAAAAGGCTCTCTCTCTAGGCTTTGACGCCGTGGTCACCGGCCACTACGCAACGGTTTTGACTGGCGAAACCGGCGAACTCGAGCTTCACCGCAGCCCAGCGACCGCAAAAGACCAAAGCTATGTGCTCGGCGTTCTCACCGGAGCTGAACTCAAGCACGTCATGTTCCCGATCGGTGCCAGTGCATCGAAGGCTGATATTCGTGCCGAAGCGGCCGCCAGAGGCCTAGCCGTGGCTCAAAAGCCAGATTCCTACGACATCTGCTTTATCCCCGACGGCGACACGCAGGGCTGGCTAGAAGACAGGGTCGGCGCCAAGCCTGGCCTGATCAAAGACCGTGCCGGCAACGTGGTTGGCGAACACGAGGGAACCCACGGCTTCACCGTTGGCCAGCGCAAGGGTTTGCGCCTCGGCCGACCAGCACCAGACGGCCGCCCACGTTACGTTCTTGAGGTTCACCCGAAAGAAAACACGGTCATCGTCGGCTCTCAAAGTGCTCTTGCGGTAACCGAGCTTGCCGGAACTCGCTTCACCTGGTGCGGTGCCCAAAAGGCAAACCCGGAGCAGTGGTTCGAAGCCGAGGTCCAGGTTCGCGCTCACGCCGAACCGGTTGCCTGCCTCGCCGCGGTGATCGACGGCGAGTTCGTCACCAGAGTGAATGAGCCGATCATGGGTGTCGCACCCGGTCAGACGGCCGTCATCTACCTCGGCACTCGAGTACTCGGCCAGTTCACCATAGATCGCACCGTCTCGGCCGTCTCGGTCGAAGAAGAGTTCGAGGCGGCGCTTTGAGCGAGCACGAATCAGCCGCCGCACGCGTCAACGAGCTAGTCGATCTGATTAACACTCACCGTCGCGCCTACTACGAGGGCAACACGGTTCTGATTGCCGATGCCGAATACGACGCACTGCTGCAAGAACTCGAGTCGCTTGAAGCAAAATATCCAGAGTTGGTCACGGGCGACAGCCCCACCCAAACTGTCGGGGGTTCTGCCAACGTAGCTTTTTCACCGGTCACCCACCTAGAGCGCATGATGAGCCTCGACAACGCCTTCAGTTCCGAAGAACTACGTGCCTGGGCCGCCAAGGTTGGCGACGCCAAGTTTCTCTGCGAACTCAAAATCGACGGCCTTGCCATCAATCTCCGCTACGAAAACGGCAACCTGGTCTCAGCAGCAACCCGCGGCGACGGCGTGGTCGGCGAAGATGTAACCGCGAACGTGCTCACCATCAAGAGCATCCCGCGCAAGCTCAGCGGCGAGGGTATTCCGCCCGTGGTCGAGGTCCGCGGAGAAATCTTCTTCGGCTTAGCCGACTTCGCGAAGCTCAACGAAGCCCTAATCGCCGAGGGCAAGGCACCGTTCGCGAACCCGCGAAACTCGGCATCTGGCTCGCTTCGACAAAAAGACCCAAAGGTCACCGCCACCCGCCCGCTTCGCATGCTGGTTCACGGCGTCGGTGTCTGGCAAAACGCGCCATTGGCAAACCAGTCAGAGATTTACGGCCTTTTGGCCAGTTGGGGGCTGCCAACCTCGCCACGAGTTCGAGTGGTTGAAACCATCGACGAGGTAATCGCCTACATCGACGAATTCCAAGCGCAACGTCACAGCCTCGAGCACGAAATCGATGGCGTAGTAGTCAAAGTGGACTCGCTCTCAGAACAGCGCGAACTGGGTTTTACCTCGCGGGCTCCGCGCTGGGCAATCGCATACAAATACGCGCCGGAACAGGTGAACACCAAGCTGCTCGATATTCGAGTCAGTGTTGGTCGAACCGGCCGCGCGACTCCATACGCCGTGGTCGAGCCGATCAAGGTAGCCGGTTCGGTCATCGAGTTTGCAACCCTTCACAACCAGGACGTCGTCAAAGCCAAGGGCGTACTAATCGGCGACACAATCGTGATACGCAAGGCCGGCGATGTGATTCCCGAGATTCTCGGCCCCGTTATTGAGCTGCGCGACGGCACCGAACGTGCCTTTGTGATGCCGAAGAACTGCCCGGACTGCGGTGCTGAACTGCGCTCGATGGCCGAGGGCGACATCGACCTCCGCTGCCCGAACTCCGAGTCTTGCCCGGCGCAACTTCGCGAGCGCGTAGCCCACATCGGGTCTAGGGGAGTGCTCGACATCGAGGCGCTCGGCGAGGTTACCGCGGTCGAACTCTGTAAAGACCTGCTCAAGTCGGAGTCCGAACTTTTTGCTCTGACCATGGATCAGTTGCTGAGCGTCGATTACTTCAAGAAGAAAGACGGCACACCTGCCGAGGTTTCGATCAAGCTGCTGAAAAACCTCGAGGACGCTAAGACCAGGCCGCTCTGGAGAATCTTGGTAGCGCTAAATATGCGTCACGTTGGTCCTGTTGCAGCCAGGTCGCTGGCCAATCACTTTGGTTCGGTTGAGGCGATTTTTGCCGCTACCGAAGCAGAACTCTCCGAGGTTGACGGAGTGGGTGCAATCCTTGCGCAGAGCCTCAAGGAGTGGATCCTTGTCGACTGGCACAAGAGAATCCTCGATCGCTGGACCGAATGCGGTGTTCAAGTCGCGACACCCAACTTTGAAAGCGCAATGCGAACAGATGGCGTGTTTTCAGGTAAGACGATTGTGGTTACCGGCAGTCTTGTCGAAATGACCCGCGAACAAGCCGAAGAAGCGGTTATCGAACGCGGCGGTAAGGCCTCGGGCTCGGTCTCTAAGAACACCAGCTTCGTGGTTGCCGGGCCGGGCGCGGGTAGCAAGCTTGCTAAGGCAGAATCACTCGGCGTAGAGGTAATCGACGAGGCCGAATTTATCAGCCGCCTAGGTTAGAGAAACTACTTCTCGCTCGCCGAGTTTTCGTCGGCAGCAACCATGCTTTCGGTCGACATGAGCGACTTCAGAGAGGTTAGGAACTCTTCGATTTCGCCGCGTTCTGCCTTCATCTTGACCAGGCGATCTTCGCTGTCGCGAATCGCGTTGTTTGCCAAAGTTTCTGCCTTGCGGCTGAGCATCTCGGCGCGACGACGCGACTGGTTGATGAGGTTGGTTGCGGTTCGCTGAGAATCTTCGAGCAGGGTGTTTGCCTGAATCTGACTCTCACGCGAAATGCGGTCGGCTTCGGTTAGGAGCTCAGAAGCACGGCTTGAGGCGTCGGTGAAGTTGGCGTTTGCTTCATCGGTGATCTGCTGAGCCTGAGCAACGGCGGCCTGATACATGCGCAGACCCTCTTGCTCGCCCTCGTCACGCTTGGTTTTGAGCTCTGCTTCGAGTTCGACGCGAGCCTGGGCGGTGCGCTGACTTAGTTCGGTGGCAAGTGCACGAGCTTCTTCGGTCTCGCGGTGAACCTGTGCGCGAAGTTCCGCGGCGTAACGCTCACCCTCCGACTTGATCGCGCCGGCTTCGCGCTGAGCGGTGCCGATCTTTTCAAGAGCCTCGGATTCACGGTTCTTTGCGGTGTTCAAGATCTCGGTGCTCAGGCGCTCGGCCTCAAGCTTGGCTTCGGCAAGCTTGGCTTCGGCCTCCTGAATTAGCTGGTCGGCTTTTTGCTGGGCCTTGCGAGTAACCTGCTCGGATTCGGCTTTGGCGGTTTCGCGCACACGAATGGCGTCCTGGCCGGCGTCCTGAATTAGCTTCTTGGCCTGCTCTTCGGCGAGGCGCAGGGTCTGCTCGAACTGGGCGCCTAGCTCTGCGTAGCCGGGGGATGTCTTTTTGCGCTTGAGAGTCTCAACTTCGGCCTTGAGCTGCTCGGATTCGGCAGAGGCGGTGTAGTTGTAGTCACGGACGTGCTCGAGTTCGGCACGAAGTTCGGCTAGTACGCGATCGACTTCTTCGCGCTTGTAGCCGCGCATTTCTAGTGAAAAGTTTTCGTCTTCCAACGTTGCTCCTTGTTGGTGGGGTCGGATTTTTGTTACAGCCCGAAGCCTTAATCTTAGTGGTTTTCCCCCAAAATCATCAGGGGGGAACTATTTAGTTAGACTTGTTGCATTGCCTCTGTAACGCTTTAGGAAGCCCATTCATGTCTGAATTGACCCCCGATCTGGTTCGCCACTTGGCAAGCCTCGCACGCATCCAAGTCACCGATGCGGAGGTTGATCGGTTTGCCGAACAATTGAGCCTGATCGTCGAGTCGGTGGCTGCCGTAAACAACGCTGTTGCCGGCGACGTGCCCGCCACCAGCCACCCGATTCCGATGGCAAATGTTTTTCGAGAAGACGTCGTTGAACCTTCATTAACTCAAGAACAAGCACTTTCTGGTGCTCCAGACAGTGACCAAGGACGATTCCGCGTCGCCGCAATTTTGGACGAAGAGTAAAAATGAGCGAGCTAGTGAAAAGAAATGCCAGCGAGCTGGTCGAACTTCTTCAGTCCGGTGAGGTTACCTCGGTCGAACTCACCCAGGCTTTTCTCGACCGAATCGAGAAGCTGAACCCGCTGCTGAACTCGTTCCTCCACGTGAACACGAAAGAGGCACTCGCAACCGCTGCCGAGGTTGACCGAAAGCGTGCCGCTGGCGAAAAGTTGCCAAAGCTAGCCGGTCTGCCAATCGCGGTCAAAGACAACCTGACCACGACCGACGCACCCACCACTGCTGGCTCGAAGATTCTCGAGGGCTGGATTCCCCAGTACGACGCCACCGTGGTCAAGCTTCTTCGTGAAGAAATGATGCCGATTCTCGGCAAGACCAACCTCGACGAATTTGCGATGGGTTCGTCAACGGAGTTTTCGGCATACGGCCCCAGCCGCAACCCATGGGACACCGACCGAATCCCAGGGGGCTCTGGCGGAGGCTCGTCCTCGGCAGTTGCCGGCTTCCTGGCTCCTCTAGCCATTGGCTCAGACACCGGTGGTTCGATCCGCTTTCCGGCGGCCGTCACCGGAACCGTTGGCGTAAAGCCGACCTACGGCGCAGTTTCGCGCTACGGCTTGATTGCCCTAGCCTCATCGCTCGACCAGATTGGCCCGGTTGCGCGCAATGTTCTAGATGCAGCGCTCCTGAGCGACGTCATCACCGGTTACGACAAGCACGACTCCACCTCACTGCCCGAGTCTCTGGGTTCGATGGTCGAGGCGGCCAAGAGCGGTTCGCTCAAGGGCGTCCGCGTTGGTGTAATCAAAGAACTGAGCGGCGAAGGCTTCCAGCCAGGCGTTAAAGCGCTATTCAACGAAAGCCTTGAGCTCATGGTGAAGGCCGGAGCCGAGATCGTCGAGGTTTCTTGCCCATCCTTCGAATACGCGATCGCCGCCTACTACCTGATTCTTCCTGCCGAAGCTTCTAGCAACCTAGCCAAGTTCGACAGCGTTCGCTTCGGTATGCGCGTCACACCAGAGGGCAACCCAACTATCGAGCGAGTCATGGCAGCCACCCGCGAGGCCGGCTTTGGCCCAGAGGTCAAGCGCCGCATCATTCTCGGCACCTACGCCCTCTCGAGTGGCTACTACGACGCCTACTACGGCAGCGCACAGAAGGTTCGCACCCTAATTCAGCGCGACTTCGCCGCCGCCTTTGAAAAGGCCGACGTCCTGGTTTCGCCAACTGCGCCGACCACAGCGTTCAAGTTCGGCGAGAAGCTCGAAGACCCGCTTGCGATGTATCTCAACGACATCGCGACGATCCCTGCAAACCTAGCCGGGACCCCTGGCATCTCGATTCCTAACGGTTTGGCCAGCGAAGACGGCCTACCTTCGGGTATTCAGCTCTTGGCTCCCGCTCGCGAAGACAAGCGTCTCTACGCAATCGGTGCCGCTCTCGAGGCGCTTCAAGAAGACGTCTGGGGCAAGCGAATGATTGATTTCGCTCCAGAGGTAAAGGCTGGTGCGTAATCGTGGCTAAAGCAGAACTCATGAACTACGAGTTGGCGCTCGAAAAGTTTGAGGTCGTAATCGGTCTCGAGGTTCACGTCGAACTCAACACCAACACCAAAATGTTTTGCGGTTGCCGCAACGACTTTGGTGACGAGCCAAACACCAACGTTTGCCCGATCTGCATCGGCCTGCCTGGCTCACTTCCTGCGGTAAACCGCAAGGCAGTTGAGTCGAGTATTGCGATTGGTTTGGCCCTCGGTTGCGAAATCGCGCCGAACGGTCGGTTCTCTCGCAAGAACTACTTTTACCCAGACCTTGCCAAGAACTTTCAGACCTCGCAGTACGACGAGCCGATCGCTTTCGAAGGAACCATCGACATCGAGGTTCCGAGCGGTGCGGTTTACACCGTGGACATCGAGCGTGCCCACATGGAGGAAGACGCCGGCAAACTGACTCACATCGGCGGCAACACCGGACGCATTCAGGGAGCCGAATACTCGCTGGTTGACTACAACCGTGCCGGTGTTCCACTGGTCGAGATCGTCACCAAGCCGGTTTTTGGCGCTGGCGCCGAGGCTCCTGAACTGGCCGCTGCCTATGTTCGAAGCATCCGCGAAATTGTCAAGGCGCTGGGAGTCTCAGACGCCCGCATGGAGCGCGGTAACGTGCGTTGCGACGCAAACGTTTCGATTCGCCCTCACGGCCAAGAAAAACTCGGCACAAGAACCGAAACCAAAAACGTTAACTCGCTTCGCTCAATCGAACGAACCGTTCGCTACGAGATCCAGCGTCAGGCGCACATCCTTGCAAACGGTGGCACAATCACCCAGGAAACCCGCCACTGGCACGAAGACCGCGGCATCACGTCTGCCGGTCGTCCAAAGTCTGACGCCGACGACTACCGCTATTTTCCTGAGCCAGACCTGGTTCCGGTTCAGCCTTCCAAAGAGCTAATCGAGCAGATTCGCGCGAGTCTGCCTGAGAAGCCAGCAGACCGCCGCAAGCGCCTGCAGGGGGAGTGGTCGTTCAGCGACCTAGAATTCCGCGACGTCGTGAACTCTGGCTTCCTAGACGAACTGGAAGAGACCGTTGCCAAGGGGGCAAAGCCTCAAGCCGCTCGCAAGTGGTGGACGGGTGAAATTGCTCGTTTGGCTAACGCCGATGGCAAGGACGTTTCTGACCTTTCAATTACCCCTTCAGACGTGGCCGAACTGGCCACCCTGGTTGAATCTGGCAAGATCAACGACCGCATCGGTCGCGAGGTGTTGCAGGCTGTCCTAGAAGGAGCCGGAAACCCCGCCAAGATCGTCGCAGATCGAGGTCTAGAGGTTGTTTCTGACGACGGCGCGCTAATGGCAGCCATCGACGAGGCCCTTGCCAAGCAACCAGACGTGCTCGAGAAGATCCGCGAAGGCAAACTTCAGGCTGCCGGTTCAGTAATCGGTGCCGTAATGCAGGCCATGAACGGTCAGGCCGACGCCGGACGCGTTCGCGAGCTAATCATCGAACGAGCAAACGCCTAAAACATGTTTGCCGCGCAGTTCATCTTCAAGCCGGGTAACTACGACGAAGAGTTTCACCGGTTGGACGCCGCAATCGACGCATACGCGCTAACCCTCGAGGGTTTTGTGGGCGTCGAAAGATGGCAGAGCGCAGACGGTGAAACCAAGAATTCGATCTACTACTTCGAAGACATGGAAACAATCACCAAGTTTGCTCGTTTCGAAGACCACCGAGAGGCCAAGTCCAAGGTCCAAAACTGGTATAACGGCTATCAAGTGATTATCAGCGAGGTCAAACAAACCTACGGCGACGGAAAAATCCCAACCATCGCAAAATGAAAAAAGTCCGATCAACCGATCGAACTTTATCTTTTGGGGTGAGTAACGGGACTTGAACCCGCGACTTCCTGGACCACAACCAGGCGCTCTACCAGCTGAGCTATACCCACCATGTGTTGCACAAGCAACTAGGAAAGTTTAGCAGAAACCTTCTCGGCCGCTATCTGTGCTTCGGCCGAAGATGGGCCGGGTAGTTCTACGAACACCGTTTCGCGGTAGTAACGCAGCTCTTGAATCGACTCTCTGATGTCGGCGAGGGCGCGGTGTCCGCCGTCTTTCTTGGGCAGCTGAAAGTAGACCCGCGGGTACCAGCGGCGAGAAAGCTCTTTGATCGAAGAAACGTCGATGTTTCGGTAGTGCAGGTGTTGATCTAGCGCAGGCATGTAGCGGTTGATAAACATGCGGTCGGTGCCGATGCTGTTGCCGGCAAGTGGCGCCTGGCGGGCTTCGGGAATGTATTGCTTGATATAGTCGAGAACCTGCTTCTCGGCCTCTGCCAAGTCAAGCCCGGTTGCAAACTCGTTGATTAACCCGCTCGTGGTGTGCATTTCGCGCACGAAGTCGTTCATATTTGCCAACGAATCTTCTCGGGGTTTGATGACTAGGTCGATGCCTTCGTCGACGACCTCCAAATCGGAGTCGGTAATAACCACCGAAATCTCGACCAAACAGTCTTTTTCGGGGTCGAGACCGGTCATCTCGCAGTCAATCCAGACTAGGTGTTCAGAAATAGCAATCACGTTCCCAAAAATAGAGCGGACTCCCGACATTTAATCGGGAGCCCACCTATTCTAAGTTGCCTAGTTACGCCTTCTTGGCGCCTCTCGCGAGTTTGCGATCCTTGCCACCTTCGACGATCCAGTAAAGGGTCGGAACAATGATCAGCGTCAAAGCTGTCGACGAGAACAAGCCACCGATAACGACGATTGCCAGCGGCTGGCTAATGAAGCCGCCGCCGCCGGTGACACCCAGAGCCATCGGAGTTAGCGCAAAGATGGTTGCGAGAGCTGTCATCAGAATTGGGCGTAGACGCTGTCTAGCGCCGTCCATGATGGCTTCGTGAATCTCCTTGCCCTGCTTGCGGTACTGATTGATCAGGTCAATAAGCACGATGGCGTTAGTGACCACGATTCCAACCAGCAGCAACATACCGATGATTGCCGAGATGTCGAGTGCGGTGTTGGTGATCAACAGCATCGAAAGAGCGCCAGTGGCGGCAAAAGGAATTGACACCAACAGAATCAGAGGCTGGCGAATCGATGAGAACGTTGCCACCATCACGATGAACACGATTGCGATTGCGGCGAGCAGGGCGATTCCTAGCTGACTGAACGAGTCTGCCTGCGAAGCCGAGATACCACCGATGGTTGCGGTGACTCCTGCCGGCAAAGCAACGTTCTTGAGTCGCGAAGTTACATCAACCGTGATCGCACCCAGGTTGCTGCCCTTAGGGGTTAAAGAGACCTTCGCGGTGCGGTCACCCTTTTCGCTGGTAATGCTCACCGGAACCTTGGTCATGACAACTTCGGCGATTCGCGAAAGTGGCACAACACCGGTCATGGTTGGAATCGAAATTGCCTTGACATCGTCAACTGTCACCGGCTTGTCGGCGCCGATGATGAAGATGCTGGTCGAAACCCCGTTGAGGTTCACCGCTCCGATGCTCATCGGCTGCATCTGACCCGCGACGATTCCGCCAATGGTGATCTCGTTGAGACCCAATCGAGCAGCAGCTAGGCGGTCAACCGTGACCTTCAACGTGCGCTGCTTGGTGGCCAACGAGTTGGTGATTTCGGTCACGTTTTTGGTGCCCTTCATTGCCTTCTCAACCGAAATGATTCCTTGCTCAAGGGCGGTATCACTCTTGGCCATGACCTTGATGTCTACGGTTGACGAACCGCCGAAACCTGGTCCACCGCCGCTTGAAAACTTGACGGTACCGAGTGTCGAATCATCGGCAAACGCCTTTTCAACCAGCTTCTGAACGTCGGCAACTTTAGCGCCTTCCTTCACTGTGATCTGGTGAGAAATTCCTCCGGCCGAGGCACCGAAAGCGACCCGTCCGTCACCGGTCGAGCCGATGGTGCTCAGAATCACTTCTACGTCCTTGTCGGCGATCACAAGCTTTTCGAGCTTGAGGGCCGCCTTTGACTGTTCGGCAAGGGTTGCCCCAGGTGAAAGAGTCTGGGTTGCTACCACCGAACTCGAACCCGATGAACCGAGGAAGTCGGTTTTCAAGAACGGGGTTAGACCAAGCGTCAAAATGAAGATCAGCACTGAAGCTACGACTGTCCAAACCGAGTGCTTCTGCGTGGTCTTGATGATCGGCAGGTAAGCGCGCTGAAGAATCGAGTTGCGCTCCTTCTCTTCTTCCTTCTGGCGAGCCTTTTCGGCATCCTTCGAGGTCTTTGGGTCCTTCAAGAACCAGTAGGCCAAGACTGGGACGATCGTCAGCGACACAAATAGCGACGCCACTAGTGCAATCGAGAATGTGAAGGCGAACGGGCGGAACAACTGACCGACCAAGCCACCAACCAACGCGATTGGTAAGAAGACCGCTACCGTCGTGATTGTTGCTGCGGTCACTGCGCCTGAGACTTCTCTAACCGAACGGAGAATTGCCTTCTTCTTCGGCTCACCGTAAGAAAGGTGACGGTTGATGTTTTCGATAACCACGATCGAGTCATCGACCACTCGACCAATAGCGATGGTCAAAGCGCTCAAGGTGAAAAGGTTCAGCGAGTAGCCGAAGCTGTTCAAACCGATGAAGGTGATCAGAATCGAAGTTGGAATCGAGATAGCGGTTACCAGAGTCGGACGAACCGACATTAGGAACAGCAAGATCGTCAAGACCGCGAAGGTCAGCCCCAAAAGGCCTTCGCTGCTGAGGTCATTTAGCGACTGTTCTACGTATGGTGCCTGGTCGAAGATCGTTGTAACAACAACACCCTTACCGAGCTGCTTGGCGAGCTCGGCAACCTTGGACTGAACATCGTGCGAGATCGCAACGGTGTTGCCATCCTGAGTCTTGGTAATCGAAATGGCTAGGGCGTCTTTGCCGTTCACCCGAGTGATCGCTGTTATCGGCGAGGTTACGTATGTGACATTTGCAACGTCGGCGATGGTGACAGCAACGGTCGAGACAGCTGGCCCGGTTGGTCCAAACGAAGTCTTGGTTCCCATCAGCGGTAGTGACTTGAATGCGTCTAGAGAGTTAACCTCGGTGCCGACCTCTACCGAAATCGAACCCTTAGAGTCGGTGAGCGTGCCGGCTGGAACGATGAATCCGTTCGTCTTTAGCGCGGTCATGATGTTTTGCTGGGTTAGACCGTAGGCAGCCATCGAGTAAGAATCCAGCTTGATGTTTACGCGCTTTTCTTCAACACCCGCAACGGTTACGTCACGAACACCCTTGATGCCGCTGAACAGCGTAGGAGCGACTTCTTGAAGTAACTTGCCGATCTTGGCGTTGTTTGGCGAAGAAATGCCGAGCGAAACAATCGGGACGCTGTCAAAGGAACCCGAAACTACCCGTGCGGTGGCGCCGGTTGGCAGAGTCGCCTCAACCGAAGCTATTGCGGCCGCAAGGTTCTCTTTGACCTTCGCGGTCGAGGTTCCGTAGTCAAACTCAACGCGCAGAATTGAGAGATTGCTCTGCGAGGTGGAGGTCGAAGAAACGAGTCCATCTTGGGCGCGTACAGCCGCCTCCAGAGGTCTGCTGACCTGAGAGTCGATTACCTGAGGCGATGCGCCTGGGTAAGAGGTGACAATCGCTGCCTGAGGGGTCTCAAACGACGGGATCAGCTCTTGCTTGAGCGAAGTAAGCGAAACAAAGCCGAACAGGGCGATGATTATGGTTACCAAGGCAACAACCGAGCGGTTTGCAAGACTTAATTTGGCTAAACGAAACAAAACAACCTTCTCTCAAGGGGCTTATAACAAGGGTAACTGGTCAATAGCGCGCACTATTCCTAACTAAAGTGTCAAAATGGCATGGAATCCTTAGGAGCATCAGTCATGATCGACCGCAAACGCCTTGCCAAACTCCACGCCGAGGAGCAATCGAGTTTTCTAGAGCGCAACCCGAAGTCCAAGGCAGCCTACGAAGCGGCCGATAATCTCTTCGGACGCGTGCCAATGACGTGGATGAACAAGAAGGCCGGCGGCTTTCCGCTCTATTTCGATAAAGCCCAGGGCAATCGCATCTGGGATATCGACGGCCACGAATACATCGACTTTGCCCTCGGCGACACCGGGGCCATGGCTGGCCACTCGAACCCAATCGTGGTCGAAGCAATCCTGAATCGCGTCAAAACAGAGGGCGGCATGACCACCATGCTCCCGACGGAAGACGCCCAGTGGGTAGCCAAGAATCTCACAGAGCGCTTCGGAATGGCAAAGTGGAGCTTTTCGCTAACCGCAACCGACGCCAACCGTTGGGCCATTCGCCTGGTGCGAGCGATCACTGGCAAACCGAAGATCCTCTTCAACGCCTACTGCTACCACGGCTCGGTCGACGAATCCCTAATCGTGGTTGGCCCAGATGGCGAAGGCATGAGCCGCCCGGGAAACGTCGGCTCACCTGTCGACGTCACCGAAACCTCAAGAGTCGCTGAATTTAACGACCTCGAAGGGCTCGAGCGTCAGCTAAAACATGGCGACGTTGCTGCAGTGCTAATGGAACCAGCTCTCACCAACATCGGCATCGTCCTGCCCGAACCCGGCTATCTCGAGGGAGTGCGTGCACTCACCAAGAAATACGACGCCCTACTAATCATTGACGAAACCCACACCTTCTCGGCTGGCTGGGGCGGCATGACCATGCGCGACCACCTTGAGCCAGACGTCTTTGTAATCGGCAAGGCAATCGCGGGCGGAATCCCAACCGGAACCTATGGTCTGAGCGAAGAATTCGCCAAGAGGGTCCTCGAACGAACCGACCTCGACCTAGTCGATATGGGGGGAGTTGGAGGAACCCTGGCTGGAAACCCGCTCTCGGTCGCCGCCATGCGTGCAACTCTCGAAAACGTGCTCACGAAAGAGGCCTTCGAGCACATGATCGACCTCGCCACTTACTTCACGAAAGGCGTCAACGAGCTATTTACAAAATACGACCTCCCGTGGTCGATAAACCAACTTGGCGCGAGAGCCGAATACCGTTTCGCCAAGCCTTACCCAATCACCGGCACAGCAGCTTTCGAATCGGCCGACGCTGAGTTGGAGGACTACCTGCACCTCTACCTCGCCAACCGGGGAATCCTGCTGACACCGTTTCACAACATGGCTCTGATGTGCCCAACGACCACAAAACAGGATGTCGACAAGCACCAGGAAGTCTTCGAAGAAGCGATCAAGACGCTCATTCACCAATAGCCTCCCTATATTGAAACCATGAAGAAGTTTCGTCGGTTCATGTTTCGGGCATTGCTGGCCGGCGTCCTTGCGTTTCTGGTAGTCCCATACCTGATCCCAGAGCCAAACTCTGGCACCATGACCAACGTCGATGCAGCGAGCGTAGGAGCTCAATTTGTCACTCTTGACAACCTGAGTGTCCACATCGAAACGCAGGCCTACACGGGCTCGTGCAACTGCAAAGCCCCACTCATAGTCCTGATGCACGGCTTTGGCGCCAGCACCTTCTCGTGGCGCGATGTGATTGCTCCTCTAGGCCAGTTCGGTGAGGTGATTGCTTACGATCGACCAGCCTTTGGTCTCACCGAGCGCCCAACCACCTGGGGCAAGGTCAACCCCTATAGTTTCGAAGGCAATTTCAAGCTTCTAGACGCCCTGATTTCCAAATACGGACAACAAAGAAAAGTAGTGCTGGTCGGTCACTCCGCCGGAGGCCAGCTGGCCGCCGAATACACCCGATTGAACCCAACCAAAGTTCAGGCACTGGTTCTCGTCGACGCCGCCATCCTCACCACCGGAGGCAGCCCCGAAGGTCTCGACTGGTTCTACCAGATCCCGCAAATACAAAGACTCGGACCAGTCCTGGTCAGCTCAATCGCGAAAACCGGCGACGACTTGCTGCGCAAAAGCTTCTTCGACCAGAGTAAAGTCACCCAAGCTGTCTATGACGGGTATCACCGGCCGCTTAAGGTCAAAGGCTGGGAGCGAGCGTTCTGGAACTTCGCGATCTCGTCAAAGAAGAACGATCTGGTCAACAATCTCAACCAGATCAAGACCCCAACGCTCGTGATCACCGGCCAGGCCGACACCGTTGTGCCCGCCAGTGATGCACCCAAGATCAGCCTGATGATTAGAGGCAGCAAACTAGTCGTCATCAAAGAAGCAGGTCATCTACCTCAAGAGGAACAACCAGAAGCCTTCGTAACCGCATTCACTAACAACTTCGCCCACCTGCTGGGTTAAACTTGACGCATTGCCCTCGTAGCTCAGTGGATAGAGCAAGAGCCTTCTAATCTCTTGGTCGCAGGTTCGATTCCTGCCGAGGGCGCTGAGAGGCCGAGTTTTTAAGCTCAGGTAGAGTTCGCCTTATAAGGTTGTGCCATTTACAACCTCACCACGAGTTTTGATCCACCATCTTCAACTTGGGTAATAGACCAATTTGAACCTGAGACACTGTCGAAGAATCGCGTTCCCAGTCCAGGAGTGCCTGACCTGGGGCCTATTCCATTGTCGCGTAATTCAACCAATACGCCTTCGCCTAAATTCTTAACCGAAATCGCTACCTTAGAAGCTAGTCCGTGTCGCACTGCATTGGATAAACCTTCGGTCACTACGAGAATTATCTGTTTGACATTATTTTGATCGCTAACGGACTCATCGCATTCAAGGTCTATTTGGATAAAACCATTCCATCGAGCAATGAGGCTATTGAGCTGAGCCCTAATTGGTCTTCTGTCGAGAGGCTCCAGCGGGGTTCCAGTGTTGAGTAGCCGCTGAATCGCAGTTAGTTCCTCTGAAACCATGTCTAAGTTTGCTTTCCCCGACTCGACCCGGATGGCGATCGACAACAATTTATTCTGCACATCGCTGTGCAGATAGTTCGCTATTTCACGCTTGGTGAGTTGAGCCCTTGCCTTCATTACCTGAGTATCGATACCAAGTTTTTCGGTCAACTTCTGGAGTTGTTTGCGCATCTCGTTACGAGTAGCCAGAGCGCCAGCTACGAAGCTGGTCATGTAGCCGGTCTGCAAAATCCAGATAAACAAAACAAGAAAGGCTGAGGTATCTGTGAAGCCTTGTAAGTCGCCAAAAAGTTGTTTACTTACTGCGACAATGATGGCAGCCAAAAATATGTGAACAGTTATGTAACTCAACCAGGCGACACCAGCACTGGTGATTCTTAGGCTTCTCGCTGCCATGTA
>WLPL01000070.1 GCA_009698805.1 Actinomycetota bacterium
CTCTGATGTTGATGTCGTGGGAGATGGTCACTTCTTCTAGTTCTCTGGCCCAGTCTTCGATGACTAGGTTGCCGGGCTCCATTGCCATGGTGAGGCAGCCGAACTGGATGCAGTTGATTTGTTTATCTTTTAGTTCTTGTTGGGTTGGCAGTTCTTCCTTCGTCCAGCCCCAGTCGGATGTGCCATTGACATAGAAGGAGTAGTTGGGGACTCCTTGTTCGTTGAGAGAGACGATTGCGAGGGTTGAGTTTTCGTCGGTGATGATGGCGTTCTCGTGGTTGACGTTGTTTGCTTTTAGTTTTTCTCTGATGATTTGGCCGAAGCGGTCGTTGGACATTCTTGCGTAGAAGGTGTGGGGGGTTCCTCTTTTGGCGAGGGCGGTGGCGACGTTGAGGTTGGCTCCGCCGACGATGGCGGTGACGGCGCCAGGCTGGTAGCGGTTCTCAATGAGGTCGATTAGGGCTTCGCCGATTACGAGGATCATCTGGTCTCTTCTTTATTTGGTTTTTGCTTTTAGGTCTTTGATGGAGCCTCTGGTGAGGAGGTTGGTTGGTAGAACAATCTTTTCGGGTTTCTTTGCTTCGTTGTTGATGTGTTCGATGAGTTTTTCGACTGCTAGCTTGGCTAGTTCGTCCACGGGTCTTTCGACAACGTCGATTCCGGGGGCTATGGCTTCGAGCCATGGGGAGTCGTCCACGGTGACTAGTGAGATGTCTTCGGGGATTCGTTTGTTTAGTTTGTTGGCGGCTCTGAGCACCGCTAGGGCCATGTCGTTGTTACTGGTGAAGAAGATGGTTGGTGGGTTCTTCTGGTTTAGAAGGGTTTTTACTGCCTCTTCGGCTTGGGCGGGCTTTTCGGGGGAGAAGATCCAGGTTGGGCTTTTGATTTTGTTTAGTTTGACTCCGCTCATGAAGCCGTTGACTCGGTCTTCGATGATGGAGTTTTGGAGGAAAGGTTTTTCTTCTTGTGGTTCTTGGACTGTTGATGTGGCGATTAGGAATGCCATATTGGTGTGGTTTTTGTTCGTTGCGCCTTTGACCGCTTTTTCGCAGGATTCGAAGTCGTTGGTGGTGATTGATGTGGCATTGATGCCTGGGACCATGCGGTCGATTAGGACTAGGGGGGTGTTGTTTCTGTTTTCGGTGCTCAGGTGGTCGTGGACGGTTGCTGTGGAGGGGACGACGATGAGGCCGTCTACCTGCTTTTCGAGCAGGGTCTGGATTGCTTCGCGTTCGACCTCGAGGTTTTCGTCGGTGTTGGTGATTAGCACTTCGTAGCCGTTGGCTCTTGCGGTGTCGACGATGCCTTTGGTGGCTCGGTCGAAGAAGACGTTGGTGAAGTCGGCGATGATTACCAGACCGATGGTTTTGGTGTTGCCGGCTCGCATCGAACGGGCTACTTGGTTTGGGGTGTAGCCGATCTTGTTTGCGGCCGCTTTGACTTGTTTTCGGGTGTCCTCTGAGATGCGTCCGTAGTCTGAGAGAGCTCTTGAGGCTGTTGCTCGCGACACGCCAGCGGCGGCAGCGACGTCGTTGATGGTCGGTTTCTTCACGGCTGCCTCCTTTGTTTTATTGGTTGTTCTCTATCGTAACTAAACCGTTATGAATTGAATTTGTAATTTAGTTCTTGGGTCTGGTTGTATTCTAATAGGAAATGCGAGAACGTTCTCGCAATTCTCGCAAATAATCAGGCAAAGTTGATTTTGATTTCTATTCGGAGTCGCGGCGCAAAACCAAACAAGGAGAATCGCATGAAGCGTTCACTAAGAACGATTGCAGCTTTCGGAGTTGCCGCAGCTTTGGCTGTTGGCGCATCGGGCTGTGCTGCTGACAAGCAGATCACCATCGCCTTCGTAATGGGTGCAGAATCAGACCCATTCTTCCAGGCAATGAAGGTCGGCGCAGAGGCAGAAGCCAAGGCAGAGGGCGTAAAGCTAATCTGGCAGGGCGACGCATCACACTACGACGTAGCCACCGAGGTTCCAATCGTTGACAACGTAATCGCACAGAAGCCAGACGGCCTCGTGTTGATCCCAACCGACCCAGACGGCCTACAGGCTTCGAACGACAAGGCTATTGCAGCCGGTATCGCAGTTGCCAACGTAGACACCCACGTAACCGACCTGTCGAAGGTAATCACCTTCATCACCGGTGACAACGGTGACGGTGGCGCAAAGGCTGCTAAGGCAATCGCCGACAAGATCGGTTACGCCGCTGGCAAGACCTACCAGGTCGTCGTTGGTCTAACCTCAGCTACCGCAACCACCAACGTTGCTCGCCTAGAGGGCTTCAAGGCTGCAGTTGCTCAGGACTACCCTGGCATTCAGATCATGGACGTTGCCTACTCGGCCGCGAACCCACAGACTGCTGCCTCGAACGTCAACAACTGGCTAACCAAGTACCCAAACCTAGTGGGAATCTTCGCTATCGATGGAACCAACGCTTCGGGTGCAGCTGCTGCACTTCAGGCCAAGGGTCTAACCAAGAAGATCGCTCTAGTTGGTTACGACGCTTACCCAGCAAACGTTGAGCTCATCAAGTCTGGTGTATTCACCGCACTTATCGCTCAGGACCCAGCTGCTGAAGCACGCCTAGCAATCAAGACCCTTGTTGACTACATCAAGAACAAGAAGTCTCCTGCACAGCGCGACGTAGTTATTGCTAACGTGACTCTGGACGCCAACACTTCGGCTGCAGATCTCGCTAAGTACACCTACGTAGCAACAAACTAGTAGTACTAAATAACTAAGGGTTCAAAATGACCGACAGCAAGCAGGCTCTAAGCGTGAGGGATCGCGCAAGGTCGCTGGTAGGAAACCAGACTTCATTGCTCATCGTTGTGATGATCGTGTTGTCTGTAGTGTTCACCGCATTTTCGAATGGAACATTCCTATCTACTGGCGTCTTCGCAAACATCCTGACCGACTGGGGCGGCTACATCCTGCTTGCTGTTGGGCAAACCCTCGTGGTGATTAGCGGCGGAATCGACCTCTCGGTCGGTTCCACCGTTAGTCTCTCGTCGGTAGTTGCAGGCTTTTTCATGGTGAAGATTTTGGGTCTGAACTCAGACCTCAAGGGCGTCGACGCCTGGGGCGTTCTGGCTCTAGCCGCGTTAGTCGCTATCGCAACCGGCCTGGTGGTCGGTGCCGTAAACGCTGTGTTGATCAACGTGCTCAAGATCGTGCCGTTCATCGCAACACTCTCAACTTTCGGTGCGGCCGCTGGCCTCGCCATCATCGTCTCGGGCGGAATGCCAATGCAGGGCCCGAGCGACTTCTCACTAATCAACCCGGTGCGAATCCCGGGTATCGACCCGGCCGTGTTTGACACCGGTCTGTTCTCGCCGATGGTACTAGTGATGATCATCGTCACGGCCATAGTCGGCCTGTTTTTGCACAAGGCTCGCTTCGGGCTTTACACCTACGCGATTGGCTCCAACGCCTTCGCTGCTCGTGCCGCCGGAATCAACGTCAAGGTCCACACCTCGAAGATTTATCTGGTCTCGGGTGCGCTTTCTGGCATCGCCGGTTTTTACGCGTACATCCGACTCGGCAGCGGTTCACCTTCGTCGGGTATGGGCATGGAGCTCTACGCAATCGCCGCAACCGTAATCGGTGGGGCATCGCTAATGGGTGGTGTCGGTCGCATGTGGGGCACGGCTCTCGGAACCCTGATCTTGTTCACCGTTCAGAGCGGTCTGCTGATGACCGGTGTCGCTACTGACTGGAAGCAGATCATCGTGGCAATCCTGATCGCAGCAGCTGTTGCGGTGCAAACCCTCCAGAAGAAGAACGGGGCACGCTAATGGCCGGCGAAGTGATCTACGAAGTCAAGAACGTCTCGAAGCGTTACGGCTCGGTTGTTGCGCTCGATGGCGCGAGCCTCAAGCTCCACGCCGGCGAGGTCCTTGGTTTAGTTGGCGACAACGGTGCTGGCAAGTCGACTCTTGTGAAGGTTCTTTCGGGTGCGCATGACGCCGACGGCGGCGAGCTGTTTCTCGACGGCAAAGAGGTTCGCTGGCACGACCCGCGCCAGGCGCTAGACGCAGGCATTGAGACTCTCTATCAAGAGAGCGGTCTCGCACCGCACCTAACTGTTTCGCAGAACGTGTTCTTGGGTCGCGAAAAGTTTGTAAAAGGCTTCTTCGGCAAGTTGGGATTCCTGGCCCGCAAGCAGATGGAGATAGAGGCGCACCACGACCTTGAAGAAGTCGGCATCGCCGTGCCTTCTTCGAACCGATCGGTTTCACAGCTATCGGGTGGTCAGCGTCAGGCAGTAGCGATTGGGCGTGCGGTCTCCTGGGCGCAGCGCGTAATCATTCTTGACGAACCAACCAACCACCTTGGCGCACGCCAGGCTGGCGAGGTTTTGCAGATCGTCAAGGCTGCCAAGGCGAAGGGTTTGGGTGTGATCTTCATCTCGCACACCCTCCCTCACGTCCTAGAGGTCACCGACCGCGTGGTTGTTTTGCGTCTCGGCAAGATCGTCAAAGACGCCCCGACCAACCTTTTCGACGGCGACACCCTCGTTGCCATGATTACCGGAACAATCACCGAGCTTCCGTCTGAGAAGAGTAAGTAAGACACTTCTTATGACTTCTGTAACGGGAGAACAGTTCGTTCTCACGCATCAAGGCCCTAGCGGGCTCTTCACAGCCACAATCACTCAGGTTGGTGCCGCACTTCGCACGTTCAGCCTTGGCGAAATCGACCTCGTAGAGCCGTATTCGGACGAGGTCAAGGCTCCCCTCTGTGCCGGTCAGGTAATGGCTCCATGGGTGAATCGCCTTGATCACGGGCAGTGGAAGCACAACGGCAAGGTTTTGCAGAACCCGATCACGATTGTCGAGCAAGACAACGCCAACCACGGCCTGATGTTGGATTACATCTACGACCTGGTTTCTCAAACCGAGTCTTCGGTCACTCTCGCTGGTCTTATTTCACCAACGGCCGGTTACCCGTTCGAGGTTTTGACCCACGTCACCTACTCGCTAAGTGATTTTGGGCTTGAAGTCACTCACCGAGCCGTCAACCGAAGCCTCGAGGCCGCGCCTTACGCCACCGGCGCTCACCCGTACTTCACGTTTTCTGCCGTCGACTCGGCCGACCTCATTTTGACCTCGGACGCCGCCACCTTGACGCTGGTGAACGACCGCCAGATTCCGGTTGCCGAGGCTGCCACCGCTGGGTCGGATTTTGACCTGCGCGACGGCGTTCGAATTGGTGACCGACACATCGACGAAGACCTCACCGGCCTTCCTCGTGACGAACAAGGGTTGGCTCACACTTACCTCCGCGCTTCGGATGGCCGCGGGCTCGATGTTTGGCAAGACGCGACCTTCAAGCACGTAGTGATCTTCACGCCAAAGTATTTTCCGACCGTTTTGGGCGGTGAGACTTCGGTTGCGGCTATCGAGCCTTCGACCTCGGCGCCAAATGCCTTCAACTCTGGGCGTGACCTGCTCTGGCTGGAGCCTGGCGTGGAGTTTCTCGGGCGCTGGGGCGTTGCCGTCACCCGATAGCGCTTACGGGTGTACCGTGAAGGCATGATCCACTCTTGCAAGGGCCTTCTGTTCGATAACGACGGCGTTTTAGTCGATTCTCACGACGCAGCAATTGAGGCCTGGGGCATTTGGTCTTCTGAGTTTGCACCCCACTTTGACTGGAATCAGCCGCAGAATGCCGGGCGTCGGGCC
>WLPL01000071.1 GCA_009698805.1 Actinomycetota bacterium
ACTAGTCTCCTTGATGCGCGTGGGCGTTTGCGCCCGTCTAGTCCATTATCCCACGCAAAAAGGGGCCAAAAAAGCCCTAGTCAAAGAAAAGGCATAACGGCTTGATAACGCAGGTTTACGGCGGGGTGAAGTCTGGTTCGGCATACATCCAGCAAGTTGTGACCCAAAACACCTGGCTGAGCACGAAAACCACCAAAATCGCCCAACGCCAGCGCGGGGAGGCCTTCGAGGCGAGTGCGGCAGTCAGGCCAAAAACCGGTAGCAAAGCCGCCAGGAGCTCGACTGCGGGTAAAACGTAGCGAATAGGTAGAGCAGGTAAGAGCCAGAGAAAACGGCGAGCACCCCAATTGCTCGCACCGATTTTGCAAAGAACAGGTAACCCAGGTTGCCGACCAGAATCACAAAAATCAGGACGCCGACAAATCCCCCGAAGAAGTTCTGAAACGCGATGATGAATCCAGAGAACGGTGTGAAGTGATCATCGGCAACATAGCCGGCCCGCCAGGCCAGCTCGGTGGCCAAATAGGCGTCTGAACGCCCGGTCGCTAAACCAGCGATCCATGGCCAGGCTAGACCGAGCAAAAGCGACCAAACACTCAAGCCAACGAGTTTCGCTGCCTCCGGAATTAGAAACTCTTCACGATTTCGAGCGAGCCAACGCTGAAACAATACGATCGCAAAAAAGAGCGCGAAGGCCAGAACGCCTGGGCGGCTGAAGCCGACAACCACCAGCGCAAGAGAAGTTACCCAATAGCGCTTTTGCAGAAAACTGTAGAGAACGAGCGCGATGCCTAAAAGACTCAAAGACTCGGCGTAACCGGTTTGCAAAACTGGGCTAGCCGCCCAGGTCAGCACGAAAGCCAGAGCCCAGTTGGCCTTCGTGCCATCCCCCAAAACCTTCAGGAACACGCGGTGAGCGACCAGCGCAAATAGCAAAGCGAACACGGTCGCCAAGATTGGAGCGCCAAACTTCCAGGGCAGAAATGTTGCTTTGACTAGATACGGAAACAGCGGGAGAAAAGCCCAGGCATTTTGCCCAACGTGTCCGCTCGAATCAACCGGCAAGACCGTAGGGTAGCCATCCTTGACAATCCGCCCGTACCACTCGACGTCCCAGATGTTTAGAAACGAGAAATAGTCGGGGTGAGCGCCTGTCCAGTAGTTTGCACCCTGCAGGTAGGCGGCAACCAAAAGGATTAGCCCAGAAACGAGCCTTGAGGCCAAAAAGATGGCGAGTGGCCAGAGCCACCAGCGACTGTTTAGGCGCTCAACCATTTGTGCAGCGCGTCGAAAGCCGAGGTGATCTGAGTCAACGGAACATTTTCGTCGTCCGCGTGCGCCTTGTTTGGGTCGCCGGGGCCAAAGTTCACCGCGGGAATTCCAAGAGCGCTAAAGCGAGCAACGTCCGTCCAGCCATATTTCGGCTTTGGCGTCGAACCGGTGGCAACCACGAACGCGGCAGCCTCAGGCAGATCCAAACCCGGACGAGCGCCAGCGGCCGAGTCCTTGAGCTCCAGCTCGTAACCCGAGAAGAACTCCTGCAGGTATTCAAAGGCCGAAGCCTCGCTCTTTGAAGGAGCAAAACGATAGTTCACCGTGACCACGGTTTCGTCTGGAATCACGTTGCTAGCAATGCCGCCGCTAATCAAAACGGCGTTCAAGCTCTCGCGGTAAACCAAGCCGTCAACCTCAACCTCGGCTGGCACATTCGCGTGCAACATCGCCAAAACCTCACCGGCCTTGTGAACCGCGTTCTCGCCCATCCACGGCCTTGCCGAGTGAGCCTTTACGCCACGAGTTCGAACCTCGACGCGCATGGTTCCGTTGCAACCGCCCTCAACCTGCGAAGACGAAGGCTCACACAAAACCGCAAACGAAGCTTCCAAAAGCTCCGGACGATTCCGCGAGATGCGACCGAGACCATTCAGCGAAGCCTCCACCTCTTCGTGGTCGTAGAACACCCAGGTGACATCGACGTTCGGCGAATCAAGTTCGACGGCAAGTTTTAGCTGCACGGCCACTCCGGCCTTCATGTCAACGGTTCCTCGACCCCAGAGAACATCGACGCCATCGATACTGCGACGCGAAACGGGCAGGTTATCGGCGACTGGCACGGTGTCAATGTGTCCGGCGATCACAACTCGGCGAGCGCGTCCGAGGTTGGTGCGAGCAACGATTGCATCGCCATCGCGAATCACCTCGAGGTGTGCAGCACGAAGCAAAACGGATTCGATGGCATCGGCCAAAGCCCTCTCGTTACCCGAGACAGATTCGATGTTGCAAATGGCCTCGGTGAGCTCGATTACGCCAAGTGAAGTATCTAAAGACATGCTTTCAAACCTACTCTGTTAACCTATTCAGGTGACTGACGAAAACATCATCAAAAGCAAGGCCTGGGGCCACGGTTTAGCGACCGTTGCAGCCGACGGCAGCACGCTCGACGTTTGGTATCCAAACCCTCAACTCGGCGCCGCCCCTAAGACCGATGCCCTGTGGGTTGTGCCAAAGGAGTTCGACGCGCTTTCTGGCCCAGACAAGCGCCGAAACGTCACTCTCACGGTGGTTCACACCGAGGTCGACCTCGAACTCCCGGTCACCTCAACGGCAGACGCCTACCTGCGCCTGCAACTACTCAGCCACCTGATCGTCACCCCAAACTCGATTAACCTCGACGACCTACTGCCAAACCTGCCGATTGTCGCCTTCACCAGCGCCGGCTCGGTTGCCCTCGAAGAACTAGACACTCTGAGGCCCCTCCTTCAGCGCAACGGAATCACGATTCACGCAATCGATAAGTTCCCACGCCTTCTCGACTACGTAACACCTAAGAAGGTGCGCATCGCCGACGCCAGCCGCGTTCGACTAGGCGCTCACGTAGCCCCTGGCACAACCGTCATGCACGAGGGCTTCATCAACTTCAATGCCGGCACCCTCGGCACCGCAATGGTCGAAGGCCGAATCTCTCAGGGCGTAATCGTGGGCGAGGGCTCAGACATCGGTGGCGGCGCATCGATCATGGGCACACTCTCTGGCGGCGGACGCGAACGCGTGCGAATCGGCGAACGCGCCCTGCTCGGTGCCAACTCTGGCGTCGGTATCTCGATCGGTGACGACTCGGTTGTCGAAGCCGGCCTCTACATCACCGCAGGCACCAAGGTCACGATCATCGACGACCAACCCGAACGCGCGGTAAAGGCACTCGAACTCAGCGGTCTACCGAACCTACTATTCCGCCGTAACTCGGTCACCGGACGCGTCGAGGTTCTACCCCGTTCAGGCGTCGGCGTGACCTTGAACAGCTCGCTGCAAAACCTTTAGTCGAGTGCCTGACGCGTTTCGTATTTCAACGAGCGCGGGGTAAACAGCCAAAAAGCAATCGCGGTAACAACCGGCACGCCAAGTACAAGTGTCGCAAGTTGGGCCCACGGGAACTGGGCCAGAGAAGAGTCCATTCCGTTTAACATCGCCGCTCCCAGCATCAAACCAGTCCCAGCCCCTAGTAACGAACCGGTAATTGTCAATGCGAAGGCTTGGCCCGAAACGAGTCGGACCCTGAAGGACCTTGGTGCTCCAATAGCCGAAAGTGTTCGTTTATCGGTTCGAGCCTCAATCTGTGAAAGACCAAGCGCTATGCCGGTTGATGCCATCGAGAATAGCGAAGCCAACAATATGACGATCCAGGCAAAGTCCTCAGGGTTCTGAACACCGGTTCCGTTTGCGTAGGAAAGATAAATGTTCCTGCCATTGAGCTGATCGGTCGCCGCCTGGGGCACGCCACCGCTGTAATTAGCCACTACCGACATCGGGTACGCCTCGATACCCAGGTTAGCCGCAGTTTTTCGACTAATCATTGCGCTGTAGTGAAATGAACTGCTGGTGATTTTCTCGACCACATAAGATTTCAGTGCGACGACCTTTGTCGCGTTTTCAAGATTATGCGCCGACCAGCTGTAATCGCTTGGCTTTAGCCAGCTGACTTTGGCCTTACCCGAGTAGTCATAGAGCTTGTTGAACAACACAACGCCACCGTTTTCTAACGTGTCAAGCGCGGTCTGGTTCTTACCCTTGAGGATCGCGTTGAGCTCTCTGGAATCACCCACGACTATCGTTCGCTTGGGGTCCTCGACCGCAACGCAGCCAGCCGGCTCCTTCATGTCGCTAGACGTCATAGAGGAAACATGAGACTGCAGCCACTCCTGGGATTTTGGTGACAAACCGGTGTAGTAGCAGGCTCTGTCGGGGTTGTAAACCACAAACGGCGTTGGCACGTCAAACTGAGGAGCAATTGTGCTGTCGCTGTTTGTCGTACCGCCAGAGTTAGCAACATCAACGGTTGTGTCAATAACCGTGGCCGAGTCAAACGCGTCGGTAGACATAATCAGTTTGCGATCAGAGTCCACTCGGTCACGCTTCGGAACGCCTGCCCAGAAGTTTTCTGCCGAGACCGCCTTCAAGGTCGAGGCGCTCGGATCAAACTCGGTCGGAGAGACGACGTACTCGAGGCCTGCCTGCCCCGGTAACCACTCGTACTTATAGTTGTCGAAACCGGACTTGGCTGGCCCGTAGAAAAACGATGCAACGAAAGATGCTACAAAAGTGACAGTTAGCACCGAAGCTATGACCGGTGAATAGCGCTTGCGGTTGTAGAGAAGATCTTTGCCCGCATAGTTGGCAGTGCTACCAAACCCAGACATGACCCTTCGAATTGCTTTTAAGATCCAGCCTGTGCCGACGATAAACGAAATGATGGTGACCACAGCGCCACCTAGACCTAGAAGCACCCCAGTAATTTGGAATAATTGCTTGAGTTGGTAGTCGCCGACTAGCCCGCCGGATCTGAGCAAAATAAGCAACGAGGCGATTATTGCGCCAACGCCGACAAGCAACAAGATAAGCGCACCACCACCACTGCGAATGCGAACCTGGCCTTCTGCCCGACTACCGCGCAAAGTTGCCAAGACATCGACTTTGCTGGCGCGAATGGCAGGAACAAGACTGGTAACCGCGCCCAATATGACAGCGGCAAGAAGTGCCAGCCCCAAAGTTACTGTAGGTAGGTGGAACCCAGGGTAATTGAACCAATTTCGACCACCCGACCAGATATCTGCCAGATTTGGGCCAAAGAAAAACACTCCCGTGACACCGATCGACAGTCCGGCCAGACCTCCGATGAGCCCGAGCCAGACACCTGAGGCAAGAGTTACCTTGCGAAGTAGTTTGGTGTTTGCACCGAGCGAAGATAGCACCGCGAGTGTTCGTGTTTGACGGCGCGCACCAAAGGCAAAAGCCGAACCAGCGAGGACTATGACAGGTAGAAGAACGAGCGTTGCGAGAAAGAGCACCCCGATCAGGGTTCCAATTGACGCAGCCATGGGGCCTTGATTCACCTCGCTTTGGGGAGGTGGGTTCAATAGAACCGAGCGAGCCACCACGGCTATGCCCAGTTTGTTCAGTTTCTGAACTTGAGCCCAATTGGGTGCAGTTCCTGCAACCTGAAAGTAATACGAATCTGTCGGCGC
Organism: Actinomycetota bacterium; assembly: GCA_009698805.1. Classification (GTDB taxonomy): domain Bacteria; phylum Actinomycetota; class Actinomycetes; order Actinomycetales; family Microbacteriaceae; genus Rhodoluna. Next base: position 5,520 of record WLPL01000071.1, read on the forward strand.
CGGCTTGAAGCCAACTAGCGCTCCGCTCTTGAAGTAAACGACGTCTTCGCTAATTCTTCGCGATGCTTCGCGAAGTACCCCGACCACCTTGAATGATTGC
>WLPL01000072.1 GCA_009698805.1 Actinomycetota bacterium
TACACCCACGCTGGCCCTGAGGTTGCCGTTGCTTCGACCAAGGCTTTGACAGCGCAGATCACCGCCGGCTACCTACTCGGGTTGTTCTTGGGTCAGGTGCGCGGGGTTGTGCCGGCTGCTGAGCTGAAGGCTCTCGGAACAGACCTCATGAAGATGCCTAAGCGGGTTTCCAAGGTTCTTGAAAACCTGGACCAGGCAACTTCACTTGGCTCTGCGATGGCCAACGCCAAGTCGATCTTGTTCCTGGGCCGAAACGTCGGGTTCCCAGTTGCGATGGAGGGCGCACTAAAGCTCAAGGAGCTGGCCTACATTCACGCCGAAGGTTTTGCCGCCGGTGAGTTGAAGCACGGGCCAATCGCTCTGATTGAAGAAGGTCAGCCGGTTATCGTGATCGTGCCATCGCCTCGCGATGCCGAAAGCTTGCAGCAAAAGGTGATCTCGAATATTCAGGAGATTCGCGCTCGCGGTGCTCGGGTTATCGCGATTGCCGAAGAGGGCGACCCAACCGTAGCCGACTACGCCGAGCACGTCATCTTCGTGCCGCAGAGCGACCCGATGTTTGCCGCGATTCTGACCGTTATTCCACTGCAGGCTTTTGCTCTGGCACTCTCGACGGCTAAGGGGCTCGACGTTGACCAGCCGCGCAACCTTGCCAAGTCGGTGACGGTCGAGTAGATCATGATCATGGGCGTCGGCGTTGACCTGGTCGATCTGGCCAGGTTTGAGCGCGCAATCGCCAAGACTCCCGAGCTGGTTTCGAAGATCTTCGCCGAGTCTGAGCGCGAAGGTTCGGTGGAATCACTCGCCGGACGCTTTGCCGCCAAGGAGGCTCTAATAAAAGCCGTTGGGGATCCGTCCGGATTGAAATGGCACGAGGTCGTTGTCTCCAAGGACGCGCTGGGCAAGCCTTCGATTGCCACCTCCGGATCGACCGCTTCCTTCGTTTCGGGTCGCGGAATCAACTCGCTCCATCTTTCGATTAGTCACGACGCCGGTTCGGCAATAGCTTTTGTGGTGGCCGAGTCATGAGAACGCTGACCATCGACCTCGACGCAATCGTTCACAACTACAAGACGATGCTGGCCCGCACCTCGGCTGCCGTGTTGCCGGTGATCAAGGCAAACGCCTACGGCCACGGAATGGTTGAGGTTGCCAAGGCTCTCGAGGCTGCTGGTTGCGGTGGTTTTGCGGTTGCCGATGTTGCCGAGGGTTTGGTTTTGCGCGAGGCCGGAGTCAAGGCTGCTGTGCTGGCCTGGTTGCACGACCCAGAAGACGACTTTGTCGCCGCGGTTGCCAACGACATCGATTTGGGCATTGCCAATGTGTCCCAGTTGGCGAAGGCTTTGGCCGCCGCCGAGGCCAGTGGCGAGACTGCTCACGTTCACCTCAAGATCGACACCGGTCTTGGCCGCAACGGTTCAACCATTGACGAGTGGCCTGCCCTACTTGAGGCAACCAAGAATGCCGTCGAAACCGGCAAGGTTTCGGTTATCGGAATCTTCAGTCACCTGAGTTCAACCGGTGAAGCCGAAGACCTGCGCCAGGTCGAGCTTTTCAAGGCAGCCTTGGCCGTTGCCGAAGGAATGGGCATCGATTACGAGTTCGCTCACCTGACCGCGAGCGACGGAAGCCTCGCATACCCGAGCGCGCACTTTGGCATGATTCGGGTGGGTATCGCGATTTACGGCCTCGATCCGTTCTCATCCAACCGAGCTGCCGAGTATGGCCTGCGCCCGGCCATGACCGCTTCGGCCAAGGTTTCGCAACTCAAACGGGTTCCTGCCGGCACCGGTGTTTCTTATGGTTACCAGCACGTCACCGAGCGCGAGACCACTCTGGCGCTCGTGCCGATCGGTTATGCCGAAGGTTTGCCGCGCAACGCGAGTGGCAAGGCTCACGTGAGCATCAATGGCAAAAGCTACCCGATTCTCAGCCGAATCGCGATGGATCAGTTCGTGCTCGATATTGGTGAAGACAACGTTCAAGTTGGCGACGACGTCGTGTTGTTTGGCGACCCAGCAAAGGGTCACCCGAGCGTTGACGACCTCGCCGATGCCGCAGGAACCATCAACTACGAAATCGTGACTCGAATGGGCGGCCGCTTCAAGCGCGTCTATGTCGGTGGCGGCAAATGACCGCTCGAGTTATCGAGCGTCTGAAAGTTTCAACCCCAGAACAGATGCACGAGTTCGGGTTGCGCCTGGCCAATAACCTCAAGGCTGGCGACCTCGTTTTACTGACCGGCCCGCTCGGTGCCGGCAAGACCACCCTCACCCGCGGTGTTGGCGAAGGCCTTGGCACGATCGGCACGGTTTCGAGCCCGACCTTCGTTATTGCCCGCACGCACCAGCGCGAGAACGGCGAAGCCCCACTGGTTCACGTCGATGCCTACCGCCTCAGCAGCCCCGCCGAATTCGACGACCTCGACATCGACATCGAGCGCAGCATCGTCCTGGTCGAATGGGGCCGCGGCTTCACCGACGAACTGGTCGACTCATGGCTAGACATCGAACTTGATAGAACCAACGAGGACGACTCCAGAATCGTCACCGTGACCGGCCACGGCCCTGCCTGGCAAGAGCGGGGTATCGAATGATCCTTAGCATTGACACCTCGGCCGGAACCAGCGTCGCACTTATCGAAGACGGTGTGGTTCGAGCCGAAATCACCGTGGACGACAACATGCGTCACGCCGAGGTGATCGGCGAAACCATCGCCAAAATTCTTGCAACCACCGACACCAAGCCCAACCAGATCAAAGTGGTTGTTGCCGGTCGTGGCCCAGCACCGTTCACCGGCCTCCGCGTTGGCATTGCCGCAGCAACCATGTTTGCCGCAGGGGCCGGCGCCAAGCTCTACGGAATCTCAAGCCTCGACGCCATCGCGTTCAACGAACTAACCCACGGCGAAACCCAACCGCTGCTGGTCACCGCCGACGCCAGGCGCAAAGAGGTCTATTGGGCGATCTATGAAGGCCTCGACCAGGACGGCGTGCCAATCAGGACTCACGGCCCAGCCGTGAACAAACCACAAGACCTCGAAGAACTGCTCAAAGAGCAAAACCTCGTCACCGTGCAGGCCAAGTCCCCAATGCGCGCAAGCGACCTCGGCCTCCTCGCCCACAACCTCCAAAAGGCCAACCGGCTAGACGCCGACACCTCGGCGCTATACCTGAGAGCGGCCGACGCCGTCGAGCCAAAACCGAACCAGCGTTTCGGCAAGGCGGTCAGCGGATGACCCTCCACCTAAGACGCGCCACCGAAGCCGACCTCGCGAGAATCATGCAACTCGAAAACGCGAGCTTCCCGACAGACGCCTGGCCAGAAGACTCGATGCGCTTCGAACTCAACGGCCCTCACACGCGCTACTTCGTTGCCTTCGTTGCCCCAGAAGAACAGAACCTGATCGGCTATGGCGGGCTAGCCAAGCTTCAAGACAGCCCCCAGGCCGATATCCAGACCATCGCCATCGGCCAAGACTCAAGAGGCAAAGGCTTCGGCAAAAAGCTCCTCGAGCGACTCATCGAAGAAGCGCGCAACCAGAGCGCCGAAGAAATCTTCTTAGAGGTGCGCGCCGACAACCAGGTTGCCCAAGGTCTCTACCTGAGCCTCGGATTCGAACATATCGACACTCGCAAGCGCTATTACCAGCCGGCCGACGTCGATGCCTGGGTCATGCGCCTTCGCCTTGAGAAGCAGAACACCAAGGAGCCGCTAGTTCTCGGCATCGAGTCTTCCTGCGACGAAACCGGCATCGGCATCGTGCGCGGCAACACCCTGCTCGCCAACGTGATTTCGAGCAGCATGGACCTCCACGCCCGCTTCGGCGGTGTGGTGCCTGAGATCGCCGCGAGAGCCCACCTCGAAGCCCTACAACCGACCCTCGAGAAAGCGCTCAAAGAGGCTCAGATTGAGCTCAGTGAGCTCGATGCCATAGCTGTGACCAACGGCCCAGGCCTCGCTGGCGCGCTCATGGTTGGAGTCGGCGCAGCCAAGGCGCTCGCCGTCGCCACCGGCAAACCCCTCTATGCCGTGAACCACCTCGTTGGTCACGTCGGCGTCGACGTTCTCGAACGCGGTGAGGTAGTCACCCCAACCATCGCCCTGCTCGTCTCGGGTGGTCACACGTCATTACTCAAGGTCAACCACCTTCTCGACGACGTCGAGCTGCTCGGCGAAACCATCGACGACGCCGCCGGCGAAGCCTTCGACAAGATCGCAAGACTTCTCGACCTGGGTTACCCTGGCGGCCCAAAGATCGACGAACAAGCCGCCAAGGGCGACCCAAAGGCAATCAGGTTCCCAAGAGGTCTAACCCTGCCAAAGGACATGGAGAAACACCGCTACGATTTCTCGTTCTCCGGCCTCAAAACCGCGGTTGCCCGCTGGGTCGAGGTCAAAGAAGCGGCCAACGAGCCTTACTCAATCCCCGACGTCGCGGCTTCGTTCCGCGAAGCGGTAATCGACGTCCTAGTTTCTAAAGCGATTAACGCCTGCCTGGATCACAACATTTATAGACTGCTCCTCGGCGGGGGAGTTGTCGCCAACGCAAGACTTCGCGAAGTCGCCAAAGCCAAGTGCAAAGAGCACGGCATCGAACTGAGAATCCCTGCCTTCAGCCTCTGCACCGACAACGGCGCGATGATCGCCGCCCTCGGCGCTCAGCTAGTCATGGCCGGCCGCAAGCCCTCAGGCCTGGACTTCGGCGCTAACAGCACACTGCCCGTAACCACGGTTCAAACTCCCTAGCAACCACTCAGCGTCAACACAGACTTCTCTCAGACTTTATTGCTCTACTGTGAACAGCCAAACAAAGGAGAACCCCATGGCAGATGAAAAGAACGCACCAAAAGTAACCTCAAACAAGTTTGACTTCAGTAAGCTCAACACCCTGGCGATTGTCTCGCTGGCAACCGCTGTCACCAGTTTCGCTGCAGTCGCCGGTGTTATCACCGGTCACATAGCCCTTGCCCAGATCAAGAAGACAGGCGAAGCAGGCCGACCGGCCGCCATCGCAGGTTTGATCATCGGTTACGCAACCGTCGCCGGCTGGATAGCCCTAGCAGTAGCAGCCTTCGCAATGCGAGCACGCGGCTACGAGTTCGGCAACAACGGCCCTATGGGTAACCACTTCGGTGGGCACCTCGGTGGCCCAGACGACGGCCAGACCAACTGGCTGAAACATGGCCCTGTGGGCGGAGACATCATGCCTCCAATTCCCATGCCTGATCCAACCGCAACACCTGGTGTAACCACCAACTAGAAGCAAAGCGTCAACTGTATTTCCCCTTGTAGAAAAACCCCGTCGCCTAGCAGCTGGCGGGGTTTTTCGCTGTGCAAAACCTTGACGAAGCAAAAAGTTTCTGTATCATAAAAGATACGAAAGGATTGTCATGACGGAAATTAGAAGCGCTTTTTGGGACATTCTCGAACAAGAGATCAAAGATCCAGAGTTCGCTCGAGAATTCTTCAAAGATGGTCTCTATATTCAATTCATCGACCAACTAATCAACGATCTAGACGAACGAAGGGTTGAGTTGGGTCTTAGCAAGGCCAAA
>WLPL01000073.1 GCA_009698805.1 Actinomycetota bacterium
AAAGGGTCACTACGAAAACGGTGATTGCTGTGCGATTACTAAGCTTCACTTGGAGCCCCCGCTTTTATTCGGAAAATTGACCGCACAAGTGGCGGAGCGGCTATGAAGAGAACGATCATCGACTGGACGACGAGGACGATGTCTACCGGGACACCCTGAGCCGCCTGCATGGTTGCAGCGCCCGCGCGAAGGGCTCCGAATAGGATTCCGGCCCCAAGCACACCCCAAGGGTTTGAGCGGCCCAGAAGGGCGACAGTGATCGCGTCGATACCGAAGCTCGCTGCGACACCGGCGGTCAAGTTTGCCTCGGTACCGAGAATCTGGGTGGTGCCAGCGAGTCCGGCCAGAGCTCCCGAGATTGCCATGATGCCGACGTAGCTGAGCCCGACGTTGATGCCGGCGACTCTAGCAGCCGATGGGTTATGGCCGAGGGCGCGGAACTTGAACCCGATTGACGACCTGTTTAGTAGCCACCAGACGAAGACCACAGCCGCGAGCATCACAAAGAATCCCCAGTGCAAGCGATATTCGGGACCAAAAAGCAGTGGGTAACGAGCCGATTGTTGGACCGCTGGTGAAATTGGGTTGATATTGTGCGGGGCCTGCAATATCGGAGTCTTCAGTAGGAAAAGCAAAAGCAGTTGAGCAACGTAGTTGAACATGATTGTCACGATTACTTCGTTGGCGCCCGTGGTCGCTTTGAGGAGGCCGACTAGTCCACCGAATAGCGCACCTCCGGCGACACCTACCAAAATCGCCAGCGGCAGGTGAATCCAGAACGGCAGGTTGACGTAGATGCCCACCCAGCCAGCAAACATGGCTCCGAAGATTATTTGCCCGGTGCCACCGATGTTGAACATGCCCGAGCGAAAAGAAACCGCAAGTGCCAAGCCGGTTAGGGTCAGCGGGGTCGCGTAGGCAAGCGTCTCGGTCAATGGCTTGATCATGTGCGCAAGGTCGCTGGCTTGGTAATTGAAGATCGAACCTCTAAAAAGCGCGTCGTATGCGCCGAAGATGGAGGTTCCGATATTGCTAAAGAAGGTGCCGGGGTCGGAGAAGATGTTCGGAGCCGCAGCCAAGACATCCGCGTTGCTAACTGCGATTAGCAGGCCGCCGACGACTAGAGACGCCAAAACAGCAAGCACTGGAACAATAGCGTTGCCTCGAATAATCGAGTTGAAATTGATTTTCAAAGTGTCACTCCCGCCATCATTTGGCCGAGGGTGGTTCGGTCGGTGTCGCCTGGCACGATGCCAACGATTCTTCCGCGATACATCACGGCGATGCGGTCGGCGAGCGCCGAAGCTTCATCGAGTTCGGTGGCGATGATCATCACCGGCAAACCCTTGTCGCGAGTGGCAATGATTTGCTCGTGAACGAATTCGATGGATCCCACATCGAGCCCGCGGGTTGGCTGCGAGGCCACCAGTAACTTGAGTTCTTTGGAAAGCTCGCGAGCGAGAACGACCTTCTGCTGGTTGCCACCTGAAAGCGAAGAAGCTTTTTGACTAGCACTCTGAGTTCGAACGTCGTACTCCTTGATTTTCTCGGCAGCAAACTTTGCAAGGTAATCGAGCTGAAGAATCAGACGTTTAGCAAACGGCTTCCGGTCTGAGCGATCGAGCATGAGGTTTTCGGCGATTGTGAAATCTCCGACCAATCCATCTGTCGAGCGGTCTTCGGGGATAAAGCCGATGCCGTAGTCGAGACGGTGCTTCACAGAGTCGTGTGAAATATCGCGTCCGTCGAGTTCAATCGTGCCCTGAACCTTGCCCTGAAGCCCCAAGATAGCCTCGGTGAGCTCGGTCTGGCCGTTGCCTTGAACGCCAGCGAAAACCAAGGTTTCACCAGCCTGGATGTCGAAGGAGACGTCATCTACGACTTTGAGACCCATATTGTTGAAGACCGACAGGTGCTTGACCGAGAATCGAACCCCGGTTGGTTGGGCTTTGGTTTTCTGGCCGTCCAGATCTACCGGACGCCCAACCATCATCGAGGCCAGTTCTTCGGGCGACGAACTCGGCTTCGCTTCGCCAACAACCTTGCCTAGTCGAATCACTGTGATCTTGTCGGCGACCTCTTTGACCTCGCGCAGCTTGTGGGTGATAAAGACGATTGTCTTGCCCTCGGCGCTCAGTTGCTTCATGGTCGCCATCAACTCGTCGGTCTCCTGCGGGGTGAGCACGGCGGTTGGTTCGTCAAATACTAAGATTTTGGCGTCTGAGACGAGGGCCTTGATTATTTCGACGCGCTGCTGCACGCCGACCGGCAACTCGCCGACTAGTGCGTCTGGGTCGATCTCGAAGCCGAACCGGTCGGAGATTTCTTTAACCTTGGCTTTAGCAGCAGCCCGATCTAGAAGACCAAGAGCCTTTGTGGGTTCGTGACCCAGAATCACGTTTTCGGCGACGGTAAAAACGGGGATCAGCATGAAGTGTTGATGGACCATACCGATACCGGCGGCCATGGCATCGCCTGGGCCAGAAAAGTGGACCTCTTTGCCGTCGAGCAGAATCTGCCCAGCGTCTGGCTGGTAGAGGCCGTAGAGTACGTTCATCAAGGTTGATTTGCCAGCCCCGTTTTCGCCAAGCAGGCAGTGGATTTCGCCCGGCTCAACCACGAGGTTGATTTGATCATTGGCGACGAGCGAACCAAAACGCTTGGTTATGCCTTTCAGCTCAAGCTTCATCGCTCAGACTTCTTTCAACTCGGTTTTCTAAATCTATCTCAAGAAAAAGGGTCCCGGCTTCCGCCGGGACCCCTAATCTTGTCGAACTTACTTGTTGTACATAGAGGTGACCGTGATGGCACCAGAAATAATCTGGGCCTTCAGGTCGGCTAGCGTTGCGGCCATACCACTTGGGTACATTGCCTCGTGCTCGTCAGAGATCTGAACACCGCCGTTGGCTAGGGTGCCAACGTACTGGTTCGCGTCTCCACCCGTGAACTTCTTGTCGATACCAGACTTGATAACCGACTCAACAGCCTTGGCCATCTTCTTCTCTACCGAAGTCAGAATGTTGGCCTTGTAGCCAGCGTGTGCTGGCAGGTTGTACCAGTCGCTGTCAACGCCAATGACCATGGTGCCAGGCTTGTCTAGAGTTGCCTGACCTGAACCGATACCTACAGGACCAGCAACAGGAAGCACGATGTCTGCACCCTGAGCGAAGAACTGCTCGGTTAGAGTCTTGCCCTTCGCCTGGTCGTTGAAGTCACCGGTTGCAGCCCACTTGGAGCTGTCGGTGCCGGAAGCACCGAGAACCTCAACTGTGGTTCCGTTCATGCTGTTGTAATAGTCAACACCCTGCTTTAGGCCATCCATGAAGATGGTTACCGAAGGGAACAACATTCCACCGTAGGTAGCGATCTTGCCAGTCTTGGTCTCCGAAGCGGCTAGGTAGCCAGCTAGGAAGGCTGCCTGAGCGGTGTCGTACTGCAGTGGCTTCACGTTTGGCAAGCTCAACGGCGAGTAGTCATCGTTTGACAGAGAAGAGTCGATTAGCGCGAAGTTAATCTTCGGGTTGGCCTTGGCTGCTTCGCGAACTGCGTTAGCCAGGTTGAAGCCCACACCTACGATAAGGTCACACTTTGCGTCGATCATCGAGTTGATGCCAGTTGTGTAGTCGGTCTGGGTTGCGGTCTCAGGTGACTGAACGGTAGCTACCTGAACGCCGTAGTCCTTCTTTGCCGCCATGAGGCCGTTGTAAGCCTCTTCGTTGAATGATGCGTCCTTGAAACCACCACTGTCTGAAACCATGCAGGCCTTGTAACCGCTACCCGGTGCAGCTGCGCAACCAGATAGAGCCAACGCTGCCATGGCAAATACTGCCACAGACGCGAAGATTGTCTTCTTATTTTGCTTCATTTGTCTCCTCCTTGAGAGAGCTGGTGCCATTCACCATGCTGGTCTCATACTATTCAACTTGGGTAACGCGAAAAGCGCTTTTAGGCCCAATAAGGTAAAGGCTTTGTAACGAATTGCGAACGAAAGTTTTGGCTAAACTTCTAGGGACGCGAGGAGCAGACATGGATCAAATCAAATTGAATAAGGGTGACCGAGCCCCTGACTTCGAACTGCCCAACTTTGCCGGCGAAACTGTTCGGCTGTCAGCTTTGCGAGGCAAGAAGGTAATCGTTTACTTCTACCCCGCAGCGTCCACCCCTGGCTGCACTAAGGAGGCCTGTGACTTCGAGGAACACCTCGGTGAACTAACCTCTGCAGGTTACGAAGTAGTTGGTATTTCGCCAGACAAGATCTCGAAAATCGCAAAGTTTCACGCTGAGCAGTCGCTGCACTTCGACCTACTCTCAGACGAGGAACTTGGCGTTCACAAGGCTTACGGGGCTTACGGCATGAAGAAGCTTTACGGGCGGGAGTATGAGGGAGTTCTGCGTTCGACTTTTGTTATGGATGACAAGGGTGTTCTCACTCACGCTCTCTACAACGTGAAGGCGACCGGCCACGTCGAGATGCTCAAGAAGCTCTTAGGCCTCTAGGTATCTCTTTAGAAGTTTCGCCACCGGATTGGTGAACATTAGGGTCAGTACTGCCAGGCTGGGGACTATAAGCGCCCAGGCAATCGTGGGGTTGGCCGTTTCGCCCTGAAACGATTCGTAGGCGATGGCGAGTTGAGCCGTTTGCCAAAAAATCGAGGACGACCTGGCCCAGCTTTTGAGTTGCCAGAGCCCTTTGGTGATCAGCGCTCCCCAGACTACAAAGGCGGCAATCAGGGCGTTTAGGGCTGCCGCAAGGGCGAGGCTCTTTTCGGTGCCGGCGATTAGGTTGACGATGCCAATCGCCAGGGTTGCTGCGACAGCTAGGGTCTCGGCACCCGTTATTGCGACGACAACCTTGAGTTGGGCAGGTTTTTTCATTAAATCCTTAACTTGGGTATTGCCAAAAGGTCGTCGACATGAAACGATTATCTAAGGAAATCCTCTCGCGAAACTTAGTATTTCGCGCCTGTTTCCAGCCTAAGGCGTCGAAGCCTAAAGAATTTTTCTCCGACTATAAAGGAATATATGGACCTCCAGTGGCAAGACCAAGCACGTTGCCTAACCGAAGACCCGGAGCTCTTCTTCCCGGTCGGCAACACCGGTCCCGCTGTTGAACAGATCGACCAGGCCAAGGCCGTTTGTCGTGAATGTGCTGTCGCAACCCTTTGTCTTGAATACGCCATAAAAGAAAACCAGGACACCGGTGTTTGGGGCGGTCTTTCAGAAGACGAGCGTAAGTCGCTCAAGCGCAAGTACGCTCGCGCACGCCGCGCTGGCTAAAGCGGTATTTCTACAACTACCCTTGCTCCGCCTTCACGAGGCGAGAACCAGCTAATGCTGCCTCGAAGTTCGCCTTCGATGAGCGTGCGAATGATCTGAGTGCCCAAACCAGGTTCGATCTTGCCGTTTGGGATTCCCTTGCCGTTGTCGCTGATAGTGATGATCAGCTTCTTTTGCTTGCGTTCGGCATGAACCAGGACGTTGCCAGAGCGCTCGTCGAGACC
>WLPL01000074.1 GCA_009698805.1 Actinomycetota bacterium
AACTCTGCGAGGTCCTTCTGGCTGCCAACGGTGCAAATCTCGACAACTATTCGGGCGCTGCCTGGTTAGCCGCTAACGGAGAAGCAGATCAGCGCAGGGTAATCGTCGATCAGGTGGCATCGCTCACCGACCAGAGCGCACTGACCCTCCACAATCGCCTAGTCGGCTCTTCAACTTAGGATTAGGGCATGGCAGGCAGAATCAAGGACAGCGATAAAGAAGAGCTCAAGTCTCGAATCAATATCGCCGACGTAATCGGGGAGTACGTCAAACTCAAGCCTGCCGGTGGCGGTAGCTTCAAGGGTCTTTGCCCCTTTCACGGCGAAAAGTCCCCGTCATTCCAGGTCACACCCTCCAAGCAAATGTTTTACTGCTTCGGTTGTCAGACCGGCGGCGACGTATTTCGGTTCCTAGAACTGCACGAAAAGATGGCCTTCCCTGAGGCAGTCGACATGCTCGCGGCTCGCATCGGTTACCAACTCAGCTACGAGGAAGGTGCGTCTCGTGAAAACGGTGAACGAGCGCGAGTTCTTGAGGCCAACACTCTTACCGCAGAGTTTTTCCGACTAGCTCTCAGTTCAGCCGAGGCTGAACCTGGTCGAAAGCTAATGAGTGATCGGGGCTTCGATGCAGCAGCTCTCGAGCTATTTGGCGTTGGTTGGGCGCCGAAGGGCTGGAACAACCTAACCGATCACCTAAAGGGCAAAGGGTTCACCGATCAAGAGTTGATCACAGCGGGTCTAGCCAGTTCGGGCGACCGCGGCATATTCGACAAGTTTCGCGGGCGCGTGGTCTGGCCGATTCGCGACACCACCAATCAGGTAGTTGGCTTCGGTGCCAGAAAGATTTTCGAAGATGACAAGGGTCCAAAATACCTAAACTCGGCCGAGACGCCGGTTTATCACAAGTCCAAGGTGCTCTACGGACTAGACCTTGCCAAAAAAGACATCAGCAGATCTCAGCGAGTCGTGGTCGTAGAGGGCTACACCGACGTGATGGCTTGCCATCTGGCCGGGGTAACCACCGCGGTAGCAACCTGCGGCACCGCATTTAGTGAAGACCACATTCAGGTCCTAAACCGCCTGCTGGGCAACGACCCTGCGAACCCCGCCGAAGTCATCTTCAACTTCGACCCAGACGAAGCCGGCCAGAAGGCCGCCATGAAGGCGTTCGGCAACTCGTCGAAATTCAATGCGCAGACCTTTGTCGCGATTGGCCCGGATGGCTTGGATCCGAGCGATCTTCGGCAGCAGCGTGGGGACGAAGCAGTTCTACAAATGATCGAGGCAAAGCGCCCACTGCTCGAGTTTGCGGTCGACCGCAGCGTCATGAAGTTCGACCTGAACTCTCGAGAGGGTCAGGTTTCGGCCACTCGAGCAGGTGCGGTGATCCTGGCCGGCATCGCCGACCCAATTCAACGGTCGGTTTACGAGAAATACCTCTCTGAGATCACCAGTGTCGATCGCGCGGCGATTTCGTCTCTGGTCAACGAAGAGGTCAAGAAAACTCGAAACAGTCGAGTGTCTAATCTCGCGATTCCAACCCCGCTGGTCGATGAGCCCGAACCCGACGTAGCGGTCGGCTTTGAACCGGTGGATCTGCGCGACCCGACCAACCGCAGGGAGCGCTGGTTGCTTGAGGTCGCTACTCAGCTACCCGAGCTGCTCGACGCGGTCACCCGCAACCGCATCTTTAGGATATATTTTTCGGCATCGCGTCACGTGGCTATTGCCAAAGTGATCCAAGACGAGTCGGCAAACGCGAGTGAAAAACTCATTGACCGAGTTGTCGAGAAACTTGCAGACCAGCCAGACCTGCAGCAGACCTTCCGCGAAATCGCGATGCAGCAACTCCCGGCCGGCGACGACGAGGGTCGAGCAATCTACGCAAGAGGGGTTATTGGTTCGGCTTTAGAGCAAACCATCGAACTCGAGAAAAACTACCTACTCGCAGCACGAAACAGGGCCGACGCCAGTGGCGATGCCGAGACCACCGCGCAGATTGCGCTCAAGCTGATGGATCTGGACCGAGAACTCATGTTGATCAAGTCGAGACGCGCTTGAAAATCGCGATCGAACCAACTTCGCGGCGAGAATTCAATGATGCGGTTTCCAGTTCAGGCGGAGAGCCCTGCAAATTGACCGAAGACGTCAGAGCGCTGATTTGGACCGATTATCATCAACCGGCGCTCCTGCGCGAAACGCTGGACGCAAACCCGCAACTCGAATGGGTGCAACTTCCTTTTGCTGGCGTGGACGCCTTCGCTGATGTCATTTCGAGAGCCCCAAGGTTCACCTCTGCCAAGGGTGCATACAGCGAACCGGTGGCCGAGCACGCTCTCGCACTGATGCTTGCCCTTGGGCGCGATTTACGAACCAGGGTCTTGGCGAAAAGCTGGGGAGAGAAATTTGCGGTGAGTCTCTACGACTCGAAGGTGCTAATTGTCGGCAACGGCGGCATTACGGCCGAGCTGTGCCGGTTGCTGAAACCTTTCGGCACAGAAGTTGTCTGCCTTGATTCAAAGTCCATTCATCGACTAAGCCAGGAGCTGGCAAGCGCGGACTTCGTGGTTCTGGCTTGCGCTCTAACCGATTCGACCCGCCACCTCTTTGGTGCAGCTCAATTTGAGCTCATGAAGCGAACCTCGTTCCTGGTTAATGTCGCAAGGGGTCCGATTGTTGTTACCGCAGAACTCATCGAGGCTCTAGATGAAGGTTTAATCGCGGGCGCGGGTCTCGATGTGACCGACCCAGAGCCACTCCCAGACGGCCACCCGCTCTGGAGCGCTAAGAACGCCATCATCACCCCGCACACCGCAGACACCGATGAGCAAGTGGTGAGGATGTTTGCCGAGAGAATTCGAGTAAACACGTTGGCGTTTTTGAGTAAAGCAGACTGGATTGGGGTTGTTGATAAGAAACTTGGCTACTAGGCCTCAAGTTTTTTGGTAGTGTTTTTACCTGTTACAACATTCCTCGGTAGCTCAATTGGCAGAGCAATCGGCTGTTAACCGATAGGTTCTTGGTTCGAGTCCAAGCCGGGGAGCCACTTTCGAAAAATACTTTCAGGAGGCCACATGTTTCGGTGGATCCACGAGAATTTCTGGCTCCCGACCATCTACCTGGCCTCCTCTCTATTCCTGTTTCTCGGCGGTGTCGACCTAGTCCTAATCGGGCCAAAATCGCTGGTCGCCTCCTCCATATACGCAGCCGCGGTTCTCTTCGCTCGGAGACTCCCCGCGCTTTCAGTTTTGCTAGTTTTGATTGGCGAAGCTGCTGCAATTCTTCTCGGTCTCACGCCTTCAGCATCTTCCTTCGCCATCGCTATCTCCGTTCTGCTCATTGCAGCCTTCGCCAATCGTCAGACTCGCTTTTGGGCTCTCGGTTCCTCGATCTTCGGAGCCTCGGTCGTGATCTGGTTTTTGACCTTCGGTCCATTTGCTAGCTTTCAGAGCCTTGGAATCTTGGTCAACGAAAACCAACGCCTCATCGCGCTCTCGGTATCGGTCGTTCTTACTGCGGGTTGGCTGGCGCTGTCCTGGCTGCTGGGCAGACTGGCGTTTGTCCGCATGGAACACGTGGGCTCACCACTGGACCAAGCGCTCACCATGCTCTCGCAGGCACGAATCAACTTGGAACTTGCGCGTCAGAATGAACGACTAGAGATTGCCAAGGACCTATCGGAGCTTCTAATTCAGCGCGTAGGCGCGGTCTTGAGCCTCACCGAGGGTGGTTCCTACGCCGTCAAGCAGAACCCAGAGGTAGCCTCCAGAGTCCTCTCCAGAGCCTCTGACGCGGCAAAAGCAGCCCAGCTAGAGCTGCGACGCCTGTTTGAGTTGCTCCACACCGGCGCGGTGGCTGGGGGTGTGACGCCGAGGTTGGCCGACCTCGAAGCGCTGGTGATCGCTTATCGCGAGCTTGGCTACAACGCCGAGTTGCGAACAGAGGGTGAGCCGTTCCAACTAGATGAAGGCGCAGAGATGTGCCTCTACAAGATCGCGTTCGAATCACTCGAAAATGTGCGTAAGCACGCCATTCGCGGCACCAACGTGACCATCGAGTTCACCTGGGTGGGCGAGGGGCTGCAATTGATGGTCAAAGACAACGGTATAGAGGCGAGCAACCGTTCGAGGGTTTCTCTGGGCGAACTCGTTGACGGGTATGGGCTAGAAGAGGACTTCGACTCGCTCGTGCAGCAAATAGACGGAGCTACATTGAACGCGATGCGCGAACGGGCCGCGCTCTACGAGGGCAACGTAGAGGCCACCAAGGCCCCAGGTGTCGGCTTTACCGTGGCAGCCATGTTCCCGAATCTGAAGACAGTCGTCGAATCAAAATGAGTTTTGGTTTGCGACTCGCGGTGATTGATGCCGACGACATGGTTCGCGAAGGTCGGCTACTTTTATTGCAATCACAATCGGATCTCCAAGTCGTTTTCGAGACAGCTGATCCACGAGGCGCTTTAGAGATTCTGGGGGATTACCTGATCGACGTAATTCTGGTTGAGTCGCGTATTCCAGGTTTGACTATGGAGAAGTACCTCGAGCAACTCTCGCAGGCTCTAGATGACGCTGGCAGCGGGGCACAGGTCATTGCCATGGCCAACTTTGTTTCGATGGCCGACGAACTGGCCTGGCTAAAAGCCGGAGCGGCTGGGGTGGTCTCGCACGAACTCGGAGCGACTGCTCTGCTTCGCTTGACTCGAGTGTTAGGTGCGGGAGATATCGCGATTGAACGATCGCGAATCGACATGCTCTTAGCGGAGGTCGAGGGTCCGGCTGCTTTGCACGGGGCCTTAGCTATCAGCCTCAAGCAGGCCGACCCAAGTCAAACCGCAGTGCTGAAGGCGCTGCTGACAGGCTCTAGCGACGCGCAAATTGCCAAGGACTTGGGACTAACCAAATACCGAGTCGGCAAATTTTTGGATTCGATAAAGTTGGCCAATGGTTTCAGAACCAGAACCCAATTGGCTATCGAACTCCTGGGGTTCGGTGCG
The DNA here is from genome assembly GCA_009698805.1 of Actinomycetota bacterium. Classification (GTDB taxonomy): domain Bacteria; phylum Actinomycetota; class Actinomycetes; order Actinomycetales; family Microbacteriaceae; genus Rhodoluna. The sequence continues at coordinate 4,996 of WLPL01000074.1, forward strand.
TTTTGAATTCTGAGAGAAGCGTGAGAGCTGCCTCGATCGGGGTGGGCATCGCGA
>WLPL01000075.1 GCA_009698805.1 Actinomycetota bacterium
ACGATCACCGTTGTTACGAAACCGGTCATCACCACCGTTTCGCCGTTGCCTCGAGCAGTGGTTGGCACCCCGGTCACCAACCCGCAAACCAAAACTGTGGGCACAGCAGCAATCCCAGCAACCGGGGCATGGACTATCACAGCTGGCACACTTCCAGCAGGCCTAACCCTGAACCCAGACACCGGTTCTATCACCGGCAACCCAACCACTCCAGGTGATTACAGCTTCACAGTGAAACTCACCGACGCAGCGGGTGAAGTGGCAACCAAGGTCGAAACAATGACCGTGATCGCCGGCCCAACCATAACCACCACCCCAGATGCTTACATGATCAACATCAATGAGCTTTGGACCTTGCCGGCGACGTTCCTAAAGGGAACAGGCAACCTGCTCAGCACAGGTGCTTGGGCGTTTACCGCTCTGCCCGAAGGCTTAACCGCAAACCCAGACACGGGCGTAATCACTGGTATCCCGACGACAATCGGGCTAACCGATGTGACGGTTACTGTCACTGATGTGAACGGCCTTACCGACACCATCGTCATCACCATCAAAGTGATTGATCCGCCGAAGATCACGACACCGAGAAACCTAGGCATATTCGAACTTGGCAGCAACCCAAACCCAATTTCGCAGACTGTGAAACTTGGTTCAGCTCCGCTGATTGCAAACTACCCATGGTCGAGCGAGCTAGGCACCGCGCCAATCTCAAGCGTTAGTCCGGTAGACGGATCTATCGCGGTTGCTCCTACTAAGCTCGGAACCTTCACTTTCACCGCAACGATCACAGATGAAAACGGAATGACTGACACGGCCACCTACACCTTGACGGTCGTCCCAGCGGGGTCAAACATCACCCGGCTAATTCTTCCGGCATCAATCGTGCCAGACACAACGATGGCTGTGACCTCTTACCCATTGACCGGGTTAGGTACGAGTAGCAAGAACTTGCCTGTTACTTACTCGGCCGGACTGCCAAGTGTTTGCTATGTCGACTCCTCGAAAGTGCTTCATATCCTGGGCTTGGGTGTTTGCGACGTCACAGCACAAAGCGGCACAGGAGCCTTGCTTTCGGTAGCGAAGCAGTCTTTCACCGTGAAGAAATCACCTCAGACAGTGACGATTATCCAGCCGGGCCAAACCGTCAACGGAATCAGCGCCCCTGAGGCGACGGACTCGTCAAACGGATTCAAGCTGGTCGCGCCAATGAGCTCGGGTCTACCAGGCGTTTTTGAATCGCTAACAACCAACATTTGCATGGTTGAACCTGATGGGCAGGTCACCTGGTTGGTCGACGCATCTCAAGCGGGCAAAAACACGTGCCGCGTAAAGGTCACCCAGCCTGGCAACGATGCGTTCTACCCACTCTTGGACGCACCGTCGAACACCTTTGACATCGTCGCTACTCACGTGGCTTCTCCCAAAGCGCCAGCAACAGCAGTTTCAAACGAAGCGCCAATCGGAACCCCGAGAACACCGGGAACATACAAGAACGGACCTTGGGTGATCACCATCACGACGACCAAGATCACAGTTCTTGGACCAGTTTCATCTGGAACCTTCATCGGACCAATTATCGCTGTCACCAAGATTCCTTACACCGTCACGGTCAAGGGTAAAAAGGTGAACAAAGTTCAGGTTTGCAGCATCACGTTCGGCATTCAAAAGCCGTTCAAGAAGACCGACCCTCTGGCCTGGAAGAACCGAATCACCAAGCCGAGCGTGCCTTGTACATTGAATGCAGAAGCCTACGGGTTCTACAAAGCCGGCAACTCGGTGAAGCTAACCACGGTGGTTACTCGCGACCGTCGCTGGCCGACCACGAACCTGAACCGCGTAGGCGATGACGGCAAGGGCAAGCTGATCTCAAAGATCGTTTCGAACTGGAAGATCAATATCGGCTAAATGTTCAAGCCAACATAACCTGCAGGTATCTAGCGTCGTCGCTTGGCGGTGATTAGTGCAACCGCGCCGCTAGCCAAAAGCATTCCCGAAATCCCTAGGCTCAGCAGATACCAAGTACCGTCTGCTCCAGTGTTTGCCAATTCAGGCTTTACCACTGGGGCGGCCGGCGTGTCGTCTTCTACGACGACTGTCTCCACTGGGCCTGCGATGTGAACCAGAGTGCCAGCGCTCGCGGTCTTAGCGAAAGACACCATGACATTGTCGAATTCAAAACCGCCACCGGTTATTTGAGTGACCACTACTTTGTCGAAGGTTTTTCCAGCGGTTGCAAAGACGTGAAGGTAAGCAAACGGCTCACCGCCGTCTTCAGTGTTAACGGGGTTGCCATAGTAGTCCTGGGTGTCATAGATGGGCCCGTTGTTTCCATCACTCTGAAGAGTTTGACTTTGCAGAGCAGTCATGAGGCTTTCGAAAGAGAAGGTTCCGACCAGAGTGTTACCGCTGTAGAACTCGAGCAGATTGTTTCCGTCTCCGGCGCTCCACCAAAGGCCAAAGTAGGTCGCAGGTTCATTGAGCGTGAGGGTCATCGGCGCACCTGGCCAAACTGTTGCGTAATTGGTTCCGTTGCCTCCCCTGGTTGGCACAATCGCCTGGGTGGATGCGCCGCCGTAACTATTTGGACTAGTCGAGCTGCAAGCCACGTCTGTGGTGCCGATTCCCGGCCAGACAAGAGGGCAACCCGAGTCGAAGTTGATCCAGTTACCCGTTATGTACGAGTTTTGAACAGCTGGAGCGTCGACCTATGCCGAGACCCAACCGGATGCATCCACCGCTGCGTTAGAAGCAGCACCCGCAGAAGCGACTAGTGACAGCGAAAGTACGGCCACGGCCGAAAGCTTTGCGATCAGTGACTTAACCATGATTCCCCTTGGGTTCAAAGGTGTTTTTTGACACCGTAAAGTACAAATTACACTAAATGGCTGAAAACACTATGTTTTGCGAATATTTTTTTAGGTTAAGCACGCAAGAAATCCAATTATCTGAAACCTCCTCGGTTGAGCAGAAAAATAGGTAAAGATTGGTAGATGATGAAAATAGGCGTGATTAGGGAACAAGACGGGGAAACCCGCGTTTCTGCTACCCCAGCAACGGTTAAGGCCATTATCGAACTTGGCTACAAGGTGATAGTTGAGTCCCAGGCGGGAACCCTATCGACCTTCCCCGACTCTGCATACGTTCAGGCTGGAGCAAAAATTGGTACCACCAAGGAAGCCTGGTCCAGCCAGGTTGTCTTGAAGGTTGCGGCTCCCACCGATAAAGAGATCAAACAACTTAGCGATAACGCCATCATCGTAAGTTTGATGACCCCATCACTTCGTCCAGAGCTCCTTGAATCTTTGGCCACTCGAGGCATCACGGCACTGGCCCTGGACGCGGTCCCAAGAATTTCTCGCGCCCAGTCGATGGACGTACTCAGTTCAATGGCAAACATTGCCGGCTATCGAGCAGTTATAGAGGCTGCCCACGAATTTGGTCGCTTCTTTACCGGTCAAGTTACCGCCGCCGGAAAAGTTCCACCGGCAAAGGTTCTGGTCGCCGGTGCCGGAGTCGCCGGACTTGCCGCCATCGGCGCGGCATCGAGCCTCGGATCTATCGTGAGAGCTACCGACCCAAGACCAGAGGTTGCCGATCAGGTTAAATCGATCGGTGGAACCTACCTAGCTGTCGAAGTTGCCGAGAAGATGGAGTCCTCAGACGGCTACGCGAAGGCAACCAGCGAAGATTACGACAAGCGAGCTGCCGAGATTTACTCCGAGCAAGCCGCCGACGTCGACATCATCATCACGACCGCTCTTATTCCCGGACGCCCAGCTCCGAAGCTAATCACCGCCGCCGACGTAGCAAGCATGAAATCAGGCAGCGTAATCGTCGACATGGCCGCGGCCCAGGGTGGAAACGTTGAAGGTTCAGTAGCAGGCAAAAAGATGGTCACAGCAAACGGCGTGACCATAATCGGCTACACCGACCTTCCTGGCCGCCTTCCCGCTCAAGCGTCCCAGCTTTTCGGAACCAACCTGGTCAATCTCTTGAAGCTGGTTACGCCCGAGAAAAACGGTGTTCTCACTCTTGATTTCGAAGATATTGTCCAGCGATCTGTGACCGTTGTGAAAGATGGCTCAATCACCTGGCCACCTCCCCCGGTTCAAGTTTCCGCAGCTCCCCCAGCGGCCAAGGTAGAAGCCCCGGTAGCCAAAGAGACGAAGACCATGTCGCCTCAGCGACGCGGAGCTTTCTTCGCCTTAGGGATCGCAGTGCTTTACGCGATTTGCGCTTTCGCACCAGCACCACTGCCTCAACACTTCTTGGTGCTAACGCTCTCGGTCGTAATTGGCTTCTACGTAATCGGCAAGGTGCACCACGCCCTTCACACTCCCCTTATGAGCGTCACCAACGCCATCTCGGGAATCATCGTGGTTGGAGCCTTGCTTCAACTAACCGCGCCTAACCTGCCAGTTCAAATCTTGGCCGGCATCGCAACCACCTTGGCGAGCATCAACATCTTCGGCGGTTTCGCGGTAACCAGACGAATGCTCAACATGTTCTCGAAGGGAGGCAAATAAATGGAATCCCTTCTATCTATCGCCCCAATGCTAGCCACGGCGGCATACATAGTTTCATCGCTGCTGTTCATACTTTCTCTCGCCGGGCTCAGCAAGCACGAGAGTGCCAAAGGCGGAATAGTCTATGGCGTATCGGGCATGGCCCTTGCCCTGGTTGCAACCACTCTCCTGACCATCACTAATGGTTGGAATGACCCGGCGGCCCAACTCGGCTTGATTTTCATTGTTGTCGGTCTCGTAATCGGTGCGTCCATCGGTCTGTGGCGCGCTCGTGTCGTCGAAATGACCGGAATGCCTGAGCTGATTGCCCTGCTTCACAGCTTCGTTGGTGTTGCCGCTGTTCTGATCGGCTGGAATGGTGCGCTCTTCGACACCGGAACCCCCAAAAACCTTCTAGGCGTTCAACGTGCGGAAGTCTTCATCGGCGTCTTCATCGGAGCCGTGACCTTCACAGGTTCGATCGTTGCC
>WLPL01000076.1 GCA_009698805.1 Actinomycetota bacterium
ATCTTCGTCGTATGTTTCACCGAATAGAGCAACAGCGCCGAACTCTTTAGCCTCGGGTAAAGTCATCAACTGCGCGCTGACAGCGAGGTCATTCCTGATGGCTAGATTCGCGACTTCCTCGATCTCGCTGCGCGTCTCGATCGAAAGAGCTTGATTCCAGGAGAAGTCGAGTCGTAGGTAGCCCGGTTTGTTGTATGAGCCGGACTGAAGCGCCTGCGGGCCTAAAACCTCGCGAAGTGCCGCGTGCAACACGTGAGTTCCAGAGTGGGCCTGGCAAGCTCCTAGCCGCCATTCCGGATCAACCTTGGTTGACACATTTGCCCCGAGACCAACTTCGCCCGAGCGAATCAAAACCTTGTGAGTGACCAATCCTTTGACTGGCTTTTGAACATCTAAGACCTCAGCTTCGAATCCGTCGCCAATAATCCAACCAGCGTCGGCCTCTTGACCTCCTGACTCCGCATAGAGCGAAGTGGCGTCGAGAAGAAGTTCAACGATCTCGCCCTTGGCGACCTTCTTGGCGCTTGCGCCTTCGCGAATCAGGCCGATAATTTTCGCTTCGGTCTCGAGTTCGTCGTAGCCGGTGAACTTGGTCAAACCTAGTGCCCGGAATTCCCCGTAAACAGACAAATCCGTGCCGCCAAGTTTCTTTTCGCGAGCGTCGGCTTTTGCGCGGTCACGCTGCTCGTTCATGAGACTGGTGAAACCTTCGCGGTCCACGGTGAGTCCAGCTTCCTCGGCAATTTCGACGGTCAAGTCGATCGGAAACCCGTAGGTGTCGTGGAGCAAGAATGCGGCAGCGCCATCGAGGGACTTTGATCCAGCAGACCGAACATCGTCTAGGGCCGTGTCTAGGAATACTGAACCCGAGGTGAGAGTGCGAAGGAACGCCTCTTCTTCGGCGATCGCGGTGGCCTTGATGCGCCCGAAGTCTGCTTCGAGCTCTGGGTAGGACTCCTTCATCGCATCCTTCGAAACGGTGAAGAGTTCGGCAAAGATCGGAGCATCTACTCCTAGCAAGCGCATTGCGCGCACGGTCCTGCGCAATAGACGACGCAGCACGTAGCCTCGACCATCGTTGCCAGGCGTTACACCGTCACCGATGAGCATCAGCGCGGATCGCACGTGGTCTGCGACAACGCGAAGCCGAACGTCATCGGTTTCATCGGCGCCGTAGGTTTTCTTAGCTAGGTTTGCCGCGAGGTCTAGGACAGGCCTTACCTGGTCAATCTCGTAAAGGTTCTCTACACCCTGCATTAGAAACGCAACGCGTTCGAGACCCATACCGGTATCGATGTTCTTTTTAGGAAGTTCGCCAAGGATCGGGTAATCCTCCTTGCCACCGCCAGCTCCGCGTTCGTACTGCATGAAAACAAGATTCCAGATCTCGATGTAGCGGTCCTCGTCGGCTTCAGGTCCGCCCTCGATGCCGTACGCCGGGCCTCGGTCGTAGTAGATCTCGCTGCAGGGGCCCGATGGGCCAGGTTGACCTGTCGACCAGAAATTATCCTTCATTCCACGACGCTGGATGCGCTCCATTGGAATGTCTGCGATTTCACGCCAAATATCAATTGACTCGTCATCGTCCTTGTAAACGGTGACCCAGAGAAGCTCAGGATTAAGTTCGAGTCCACCCTGTTCCTGAGACGATGTTAGGAACTCCCAGGCGTAGCCAATCGCCTCACGCTTGAAATAGTCACCGAATGAGAAATTGCCGTTCATTTGGAAGAACGTGCCGTGGCGGGTGGTCTTGCCGACCTCTTCGATATCTAGAGTCCTGACGCACTTCTGCACGCTGGTAGCACGAGCGTAAGGGGCGGGAACCAATCCAGACATGTAAGGAATAAAAGGAACCATGCCGGCAACGGTGAATAGCAAAGATGGGTCTTCGCTGATAAGCGAGGCGCTCGGTACTACGGTGTGGTCTTTGCTTTCAAAAAAGGCGAGCCAGCGCCGTCTGATTTCGGCGGTCTTCATCGCGCCTAGCTCTTCTTGGTTACAGGCTTCTTAGCGGCAGGTCGCTTTGCAGGTGCCTTGCGGGCAGCTGGTTTGCGAACTGGTGCCGCTTTTTTCGGTGCCGAAAGCTCGGCCTCGCGCTCCTTGAAACCCTCCGCAACGGCAGTGCCGAATTCCTTGGCGCGACGGGCTGCGTCGTCAACGACTGCTTGCGCTGCTGGGTTTTCAGATAGTCGTCTAGCGGCTACCAAACCGATTGCGATGCCAGAAATTAGCCAGAATCCGCGCTTCATGAGTCCTACTTCTTGTTTAGGAAGATTCCGCTGAGGCTCTTAGCAAACCCAGCGATCTTTACTAGTGGTGATCCAACGCTAGCGGTGAATACCGCTACAAGGGAGCTGATATTCTGCGAAACCTCGGCGGCGTTCTCGGTGATTACATCGATGCGCGCGAGTTGCTTATTGGTTTCGGTGACAGTCTCGGTGAGACCGGTGAGCAGTGGTGAGACATCCTCTGAAAGTTCGCGCACAGAGGCGCTAGTTTCATCGATCAGTCGACCAAGCTTTACGAGTGGGATCGCCGTGAACAAAACGAACAGGGCAAAAGCACTCGCTGCAATGATTGCTGCTATGTCTCCACCACTCACCGGGACTCCTAACGACTAACGGGCTGCGTAGTACTCGACGACGAGCTGAACTTCACAGGTGACCGGAACCTCGGCGCGCTTCGGGCGACGGGTCAGAGTCGCCTGCAGGCGATCGAGCTGAACTTCAAGGTAGCCAGGAACCGGAGGTAGCACGTCAACGTGACCGCCAGCTGCTGCAACCTGGAATGGCTCAGTCTTTTCTGACTTCTCGTGAACGTGGATGGTCTGACCTGGCTTTACGCGGAACGATGGGCGGTCTACGCGCTCACCGTTTACGAGGATGTGACGGTGCACAATCATCTGACGCGCTTGTGCAGAGGTGCGTGCGAAACCAGCGCGGAGAACGAGTGCGTCGAGACGCATCTCTAGAAGCTCGACCAGGTTCTCACCGGTCAGGCCTTCAGCGCGCTTCGCTTCTGCGAAAACGTTGCGAAGCTGAGCTTCGCGGATGTTGTACTGAGCGCGTAGGCGCTGCTTCTCGCGAAGACGAACGGCAAAGTCGCTGTCGGTCTTGCGCTTGGTGCGGCCGTGCTGGCCTGGTGCGTATGGACGCTTCTCGAGGTACTTGGCTGCCTTTGGGGTTAGTGCAATTCCTAGGGCGCGAGACAAACGAGTCTTGCTACGGGTACGTGATGTCTTAGACACGTGATCCTTTCGGGGATAGTTTCATTAGCTGGTAAATCGGCGTAGAGGTCAACCAATTTGTTTTGCCACGGACGCCTTGCTAAGGGGCGTCTCTCGAATTAGATCCCGCAGCCTAGGGAGCTAAAAAGATGGCAACCCATCTACTCTACCGAATGTCTCTATTTTTTGCCACGAATTAGAGATTTTAGGACGTTCCAGAGAGCCAGTCTTTCACGCTCGGCACCGAGCGCCTTTGGGTTGTAATAGTTGCGCTTGAGGAGCTTCTTCGGCAAATACTCCTGTTCGAGGATTCCGCGGGGATCGTCGTGCGGGTATTGATAGCCAACACCGGTGGCGCTTCTTAGATGCTTTAGTATCGGTGGCGTCAGGCCGTTTCTGACATCTTCGAGTGCTTCGTTGATGGCTAGGTACGCCGAATTGGATTTTGGCGAGGTAGCCAGATAGATAGTTGCCTCGGCTAGCGGTATGCGGGCCTCAGGCATACCGATGAAAGCTACGGCGTCGGCTGCAGCGGTCGCGATCACGAGAGCGTTTGGGTCGGCAAGTCCGACGTCCTCGGCTGCCAGGATCACCAAACGCCTAGCAATGAATCGCGGGTCCTCCCCCGCATCGATCATGCGGGCGAGATAGTGAATGGCTGCGTCGGCGTCAGAACCTCGCACTGACTTGATGAATGCGCTGATCACGTCGTAGTGCATGTCTCCCGCGCGGTCGTATCTGGCCGGATTACTGGTGAGTGCCGCAGCGATGTCGTCTTCGGATATTTCGGTTGGCAATTCTCCGGTGCGCGTGAAACTCGAGAAGCTTGCCGCCTCTAAGGTTGTCAATGCCCGCCTGGCGTCACCCGAAGCGAGACGAACCACCAGTTGCATTGCTCCGGGAGTCAGCGAAACCTCGGACGCCAGACCTCTAGGGCTTGAGACGGCTCTGGACACCAAGTCCTCCACTTCGTGATCTTCGAGTGGCTCTAGAGCAACCGAAATCGAACGTGACAGGAGAGGTGCAATGACCGAGAATGAAGGGTTTTCGGTAGTTGCCGCGATCAGTGTGATCCAACCCGCCTCAACGGCTGGTAGAAGTGAATCTTGCTGAGACTTTGAGAATCGATGGATCTCGTCTAAAAACAGGCAAGTCGACTTGTCGTAGAGCTCGGAATCCTCGCGTGCCTTCTCGATGACTGCTCGAACCTCTTTAACGCCGGCCGAAATCGCCGAGAGCTGCTCCAACTTGCGACCACTTGTGCTCGCGATCACATGGGCGATTGAGGTTTTACCTGAACCGGGTGGCCCCCATAGAATTACCGATTGCGCCCCCGCAGTGCCAGACAGTAAACGGTCGAGAGGAGAACCTGGTGCGAGAGCCTTGGTTTGCCCTGCTATCTCACTACGGTCTCGCGGACGCATCCTCGCAGCAAGCGGAGTTGAATCATTCAGCATCGACACAAGGTCAAGGCTAGACGCTAATTGCGTCTAAAATCATCAAGGAACAACGGAGGACCCATGGCGAACAAAAAGTCACCACTATCAAAGGCTGCGCAACAGCGCGTCAAGACC
>WLPL01000077.1 GCA_009698805.1 Actinomycetota bacterium
AAGCTATACCCGAGGTGTTGCGCTCGCACATCGAACGGCCATAGTTTGAGTGCAATTGTCCTGGTCGGACCCATGGGCGTCGGCAAAACAACGATCGGCAAGAAACTTGCCAAGTCGCTCGGCTTGCCGTTTATCGATACCGATCAAGTTTTCGTGGCAGACCACGGCCCGATCAGCGATTTCTTCGAGCAGCAAGGCGAGGAAAAATTTCGCGAACTAGAGGAATCAATTGTGACCGAAGTCCTAACCAAGGACGCGGTTGTCGCAACTGGGGGTGGGTCCGTTCTCAGCGACCATATTCGAGCCGAACTCAGCATCGCCTTTGTGGTTTACCTAGCGACGGACGGGCGTCACATCAGTTCGAGGCTCAGTGGCGGCGGCCGACCTCTTTTGCAAAACGGTTTAGCGGACTGGCGGCGAATTTACGAGAGTCGCAAGAGTCTCTACGAGGAGGTGGCCGATCTGCAGGTTGACACCTCGAATCTTCCACTTGCTGGAATTATTGAAAAGATCAGGGAAGGTTTGGCCAAAGATGAACGTTTTTGAGACCGTGACTGTCGGAGGCGCCGACAGCTACGACATCGTTGTCGGGCGCAAACTGCTTGCTCAGGTAGCCAAGTCACTGCGCGACAACGTTCGCCAGGTCTTGATCATTCACCCTATTTCGCTAACCAATAGCGCAGACCTTCTTGCCGAATCGCTTCGTGAGGCTGGCTACATCGCTTTGCAGGCTGGAGTCGAAGACGGCGAACCAGCCAAGCGAATTGAAGTTGCGGCTTGGTGCTGGGGAATCATGGGTCAGGCAGACTTCACTCGCTCAGACGCGATTATTGGTTTCGGCGGCGGATCTACCACCGACCTGGCTGGCTTCGTGGCCTCAACCTGGCTCAGGGGAGTGCAACTCGTTCAGGTGCCAACCACACTCCTCGGAATGGTTGACGCGGCCATCGGCGGCAAAACCGGTGTAAACACAGCCGAGGGTAAGAACCTAGTCGGCACCTTCTACGCTCCGAGCGCAGTCATTTGCGACCTGGACACACTCGAAACCCTGCCTCGGAATGAAATTCTGGCCGGCTTCGGCGAGATCGTGAAGTATGGCTTCATCGCGGATGAAAAGATTCTCGAACTAATCGAAAGCGACCTCGAGGCCGCAACCGACACATCGTCGGACGCATTCGCCGAACTCATTCGACGCTCCATCGCTATAAAGGCGAGAGTGGTGACCAACGACTTCAAAGAGGCTAGCGAGCGCGAGATTCTGAACTACGGCCACACCCTCGGTCACGCGGTCGAACTTCTCGAGCGCTACCAGTGGCGGCACGGAGCTGCGGTTTCGGTTGGCATGATGTTCGTAGCCGAACTCGCCCGGTTGAGCGGGCTCCTGAGCGATGAAGTGGTGGATCGCCACCGTGCCATTCTCACCAGCATCGGGCTACCCACCACATACGAAGCCGCCAAGTGGGATCAGCTTCTAGGAGCTATGCAGCGCGATAAGAAATCTCGCGCGGGCACGCTTCGATTCGTGGTCTTGGAGGGCATCGGTAAGCCGAGGATCCTCAACGCACCGACTCCGGAACTACTCTTCGCCGCCTATCAAGAAATCTGTGAGTAACCTAGAACGATGAATAATGTGTTGGTCTTGAACGGCCCGAACCTAAATCGCCTGGGCTCTAGAGAACCCGAGGTCTACGGTTCTGCAGATTTTGCTGAACTGGTTTCTCGCGTGCAGTCCGCTGCGGCCGCCGAGGGTATGACCGCGGATGTTCGCCAAACCAACGACGAGGCCGAAATGGTTTCGTGGTTGCACGAAGCAGTCGATTCCGGCTCCCAAGTGATCATCAACCCGGCAGCTTTCACGCACTACTCATACTCTCTTCGCGATGCCGCCGCGCTAGTCACCAAGGCCGGTCTCAAGCTAATCGAGGTGCACATCTCGAACCCGCACTCACGCGAGAAGTTCAGGCACAACTCGGTTATCAGCGCTGTTGCAACAGGTGTGATCGCTGGTTTCGGTCTCGAGTCATACGTCCTCGCGCTCAAGGCTCTCTAGTAAACTCTTTAGGTAATCCCAACCAACAGGTAAGGCACGATTGTGGCAACTTCTAACGACCTCAAGAACGGTCTAGTTCTTAACATCGAAGGGCAGCTTTGGACTGTCATCGAGTTTCAGCACGTCAAGCCAGGCAAGGGCCCGGCATTCGTGCGCACCAAGCTGAAGAACGTGCTTTCTGGCAAGGTTGTCGACCGCACCTTCAACGCTGGCGTAAAGGTTGAAACCGCAAACGTCGACAAGCGCGACATGACTTACCTCTACAGCGATGGCGACGGTTACGTTTTCATGGACAAAGACAACTACGACCAGGTGACCCTGAGTGAACAGGTTGTTGGCGATGCGCTCAACTACCTGTTGGAAAACCAGGACGCAATGGTCGCCATGTACGAGGGCAACCCAATCTACGTTGAACTCCCTGCCTCTGTGATTCTAGAAGTCACCTACACCGAGCCTGGCCTCCAGGGCGATCGTTCTTCGGGCGGCACCAAGCCAGCGACCGTCGAGACCGGTCTAGCCATTCAAGTCCCGCTGTTCCTCGAGCAGGGAACCAAGGTCAAGATCGACACCCGCACAGGTGAATACCTCGGCCGCGTTAGCGAATAGTGAGCGCCAGGACTAAAGCTCGCAAACGTGCGGTTGACGCTCTTTTTGCCGCCGACCTCAGAGAAGAACACCCTGCCGTTCTGCTAGACGAAACCTATAAACAGGTTGAGGATCGTCAGAATCAGGGGCCGATCTTTGATTACGCTCGCACCCTGATTGACGGGGTCGTGGACCACCAGGGCGAAATCGACACTCTGTTAGAAACCTATTCCGAGGGCTGGACGCTCGAGCGCATGCCAAACGTTGACCGAGCGATCTTGCGAGTTTCGGTTTGGGAGATCGTCTACAACGATGAAATCCCGGACGCGGTTGCGATCGACGAAGCGGTGGATCTCGCAAAGGAATACTCCACCGATGCATCGGGGGCCTTTGTAAATGGTCTTTTGACACGCATCAGCAGCACCAAGAAGGCCCTTTAGGGTTTTCTGCTACACTGTTACAAACATCCTTTAAAGGGCGTCCTGTGAGGCGCAGAAGGAGGTGGGCGTGAATTCACGCACCGTCTTGTCGGGCAGCGATATCGATCGCGCAGTTACCCGCATCGCTCATGAAATCGTCGAATCGAATCAGGGCACAGAAAACCTAGTCCTCCTAGGCATTCCAACGCGCGGCATCTGGCTTGCCGAGCGAATCGGCAAGGTTCTCGAGCGTAGCTACCCGGAGTTTGTTGCAGCCGAATCAATCGGGCGCCTCGACATCACCATGTACCGCGACGATTTAGCAATAAACCCAACCAGAGCAGTCACCGAGACCCAAATTCCAAGCGCCGGAATCGACGACAAAATCGTTGTGCTCGTCGATGATGTTCTCTTCAGTGGTCGAACCATTAGAGCCGCACTCGATGCGCTCGGTGACTACGGCCGGCCACGAGCGGTCAGAGTAGCCGTCCTAGTTGACCGCGGTCACCGCCAACTGCCTATTCGCGCCGACTTCGTTGGCAAAAACCTACCAACCTCGGTAGCCGAACGCATTCAGGTTCAACTAACCGAAACCGACAGCGACAATTCGGTGGTGATTGAGGGATGAAGCATCTTCTAAGCGCGCGCGAGCTCGGCAAGGAGCAGGCAATCGCGATTCTCGACACGGCGATTCAAATGGAGCAGGTCAACGCTCGCGAGATCAAGAAGCTCCCAACCCTGCGAGGCAAGACCGTGGTGAACCTCTTCTTCGAAGACTCAACCCGGACGCGAACCTCCTTCGAGGTGGCTGCGAAAAGGCTCTCCGCAGACGTAATCAACTTCACGGCGAAGGGGTCGAGCGTTTCGAAGGGTGAAAGCCTGAAGGACACCGCCCAGACACTTCAGGCCATGGGCGCCGATGGCGTGATCATTCGCCACCACGCATCTGGGGCGGCACACACGCTTGCCACGAGTGGCTGGATCGACGCCTCGATAATCAACGCGGGGGATGGCACGCACGAGCACCCTACCCAGGCGCTGCTCGACGCGTACACGATTCGACAGAAACTACGCGGCAATGAGGCAGGAACAGACCTCGCAGGGCTAAAGATTGCCATCGTCGGCGACATCGCGCACTCTCGAGTGGCAAGAAGCAACCTAATCCTGCTGCAAACCCTTGGCGCTGAGGTCTATCTCGTCGGCCCGGCGACGCTAGTGCCGGGAGCTCTAGCCGCTCACGCGGCCGGCTCATTCTTCTCTCTGGATCAAGCAATCCTCGAAGTCGAGCTCGACGCAATCATGATGCTTCGGGTTCAGACCGAGCGCATGACCGCAAGCTTCTTCCCTTCCGAGCGCGAATACGCCAGGATCTGGGGACTCAACGGCGACCGCCTGGCCAAACTACCGGCCAACACCCTCGTCATGCACCCGGGGCCGATGAATCGCGGCCTCGAGATCGACGCAAAGGCCGCAGACTCGGTCAATTCGGTCATTCTCGCTCAGGTTGCCAACGGTGTGAGTGTTCGAATGGCAGTTCTGTATCACCTACTCTCGGGAGGAACCGAAATTGACTAGCTTCACCCTTGTCGGCGTGACTCTTGCCGATGGCTCTAACGCAAACATCGAGGTCACCGACG
>WLPL01000078.1 GCA_009698805.1 Actinomycetota bacterium
CACTCGATCTTGTCTGGGTTCTCTTGAAGGTAGGCGAGCTGGTCGGGGTTGTTGATCAGGTTGCGCATGGTGTGGCTGATGGTGTGACGAGTCGTTTCGTTACCAGCAACAATGAGCAGCAAGAAATTGGTGTGGAAGTCGCGCTCGCTGAGCGGGATTCCGTCGCTAGGAGCGGTGTTGACTAGGCGCGAAATCAAGTCGGTGCCATCCTTGCCCCTGCGATCTTTCGCCAGTGCGTCGCCATAGGCAAAAACCTCTAGCGCTGCCGGCGACTTGAATGGCACGAGGCGATACTCCTCGCTCTCGGCGCTGTTGATCAGAACATCGGCGTGCTCGGGGTCATCGAACCCAATCATGCGGTTACCCCAGTCGATCAACTGACCGGCGTCTGCCTCGGGGACATCGAGCAAGCGAACCAGGACGTTGATCGGAAAGTCGGCGGCGACGTCCTCGACGAAGTCGAACGAACCCTTGGCAAAAGCCTTGTCCAGAGTGGTCGCGGTTAGGCCGCGAAGGAAGGTTTCATACTTTGCCACCGCCTGCGGAGTGAACTCGCCTTGCAAAATGCGTCGCAGCGCGCGGTGTCGCGAGCCGTCGGTCTCAAGCAGTGAGCGCCTGGCCTCTTCTTGCTCGGCGTCCACTTCTTCGAGGTTGGTGAATCGCTCGGAGGTGAAGGTGTCTGGGTCGCGAAGCACCTTGACGATGTCGTGGTACCGGGTTACCGAGTAGAAGCCGCTCTGTGGCGCCTCCTCTTCGTTCCAGTGCATCGGGGACTCATCGCGCAGTTGTTTGAAAACATCCCACGGGGCGCCGTTAGCGAATAGATCGAGATCTGCCAAGCTGATGCTCTTCATTGCGAGTCTCCTAGATTGTTTGGATACGAATCATTTTTACCTTAGTAGAAATTTAAGGTCGTTCGGGACTAAATGAAAGAGAATCGGGGTTACGATTTAGCAACAAAGGGGCTGAGATGGCTGGAGCACACACGCTTACCGAGACCGAGCGTCAGGTTAGCGAGCGACTATCGCACATGACACTGGACTTCCAGGCCATGGCGGTGACGTCGAACCTGTTCCGCGCGGCGACCGCGATTCGCAACCACCTCGAGCGCACAGTTCTCGCTCAGCACGACCTTTCGTGGACCGCCTTTGTGGTTCTTTGGGTCTCGTGGATCTGGGAGCCGATCGAGACTCGTCAGATTGCTGAAGAAGGCGGCTTCTCGAAGGCCACGCTAACCGGGGTGCTTTCAACCCTCGAGGGTCGCGGCCTGGTCACTCGTGCAAAGAGCGAAACCGACGGCCGTTTGGTCTTGGTTACCTTGACCAATAAGGGTCGCAAAATGATGGACACCCTGTTCCCAGAATTCAACGCGAACGAAAAAGAAGTTGCCGGGGTCGTGCCTTTGGCCAAGCAAAAAGACCTCGCCGACCTACTTCGCGCAATTACCGTTGGCGTTGAGAAGAAAAGCTAGCCGCCTCCGCGACAAATCGCTTGAAAATCGCGAGCTGCTGCGCGTTTGAATCGTAGGTGTCCTCTGGGTGCCACTGAACTGCAAACGCCCAGGCGTCCGACGGAATCTTTACCGCCTCAATAACCCCGTCACCGCTGGTAGCAACAACTTCAAGCCCGCGACCGAGCTGGTCGATCTCTTGGTGGTGGTAGCAAGAAGACTCAACGATGTCTTGGGTAAGGCCCAACACGGACGCCGCCGAAACCGTTACCGGGTGAACCTTGTGTCTGTGGTCATCTTCCATGTGCTGAACCAGGGTTCCGCCGAGGGCAACGTTCACCAGCTGGCAACCGCGGCAAATCGCTAGTAGCGGAACCGCCTTATCGATCGCCCACTTGACTAAGGAAAAGTCGACGGCGTCTTGAATCGCGTCCACGCCGTAGATTTCTTCGCTGGTTACCTCGGTCGCGTAGTGCGATGGGTCGAGGTCGCCGCCGCCGGGCATCAGGATTCCGTCGATTCCGGCCATGCGCTCGCTCCAGTCGCTGCCTTCGATCGGCAAGAAGGTCAGTGGTTCGCCACCGGCCGCCCAAACCGCATCGGCCAAAGCGCGTGCGGTAACCAACCCGCGAGCGCGCGTGACTGTGGTGCCGTCTGCGAATCGGCCGAGAATTGCGATGCGGGGTCTCGTCATTTCGAGAATCCAATCAAATTGTTATGAAAACTAGGTGTTACTAGCCTCAATTATGCCCTAATCTAAATCATTAGCACCCGAACGATTAAGTTTTTTGAAGGGCTTCATGAGCAGCATCGCAGTAGCTGGCGCAAACGTCGATACCCGTCACTGGATCAACGGTGAGCGTGTCGCGTCTGCAGAGACCTTCACCAACACGTCGCCGATCGACGGCACGTTCCTCGGTGAGATTGCACGCGGCTCTCAGGCGGAGGCCGATGTCGCTGTTGCTGCCGCAAAGGCCGCTTTTCCGGCCTGGGCAGCGCTCGGGCCCAAGGGTCGCGGCGAGATCCTTCACCGCATCGCCGATCTGGTCGAAGCCAACATCGAAACCCTTTCGATGCTCGAAACCATGGACAACGGGTCGTTGCTGCGCTCACACCGCCGCGGGGTCATGCCACGCGTCGCCCTGAACATTCGCTTCTTCGCCGACTGGGCTATCAACGAGCTGCACCACGAGGCCTTCGAAACCCGTGGGCACTCGAACAATATTTCTTGGGACCCATCGGGCGTTGCCGCACTGATCACCCCTTGGAACGCTCCCCTAATGCTCGCGACCTGGAAGATTGGCCCTGCTCTTGCAGCCGGGGACACCGTGGTTCTCAAGCCTGCCGAGTGGACCCCGCTCTCGGCCTCCTACTTTGCCGACCTCACCAAGCAGGCCGGCCTGCCTGACGGCGTATTCAACGTGGTTCAGGGCTTCGGGCGCGAGGTCGGTGCGGCACTGGTTGCCAACCCAGACCTAGCCCGCATCTCTTTCACCGGCTCGGTGCCAACGGCCAAGGTGATTGCCCGCTCGGCTGCCGACAACCTCACCCCGATCTCGTTTGAGCTTGGCGGAAAATCTCCATGCATCGTCCTAGAAGACGCCGACCTCGACCTTGCAGTGACTCTTGCGGTTGAGCAGTACGACAACGCTGGTCAGGTCTGCCTCTCGGGCACACGTATTTTGGTGCACGAAAACATCGCGGACGCATTCGCCAAAAAGTTCCGTGAAAAGGCGCTACAAATCAAACAGGGCGACCCTCGCGACGAAGACACCGACATCGGCCCGCAGATTCACCAGGTGCACTTCGACCGAATCAAGGGCTTCGTGGATCGCGCCAAGGCCGAGGGCCAGGAATTCGTGATGGGTGGCGAGCCTAACTCAGAGCTCGGCAGCCTCTACTTCAAGCCAACGCTGGTCAAGAACCCGGCGCCTGGCAGCGAAATCCTAACCGCCGAGGTGTTCGGCCCGGTGCTCTGCATGCAAACCTTCGCTTCAGACGAAGAAGCCGTGGCGATGGCCAACGGCACCGAGTTCGGGCTTGCCGCGATTCTGGTCTCGGGCAACCGCGAGCGCGCCGACCGTGTTTCTAAGCAGCTTGTCGCCGGCACCATCTGGGTCAATTGCTTCTTCGTGCGCGACCTGAAGGCTCCATTCGGGGGCTCGCGCAAATCTGGCATCGGCCGCGAGGGTGGCACCTGGTCTTTCGATTTCTACGCGGATGTAAAGAACACAGTAGTTTCACCAACCGGTTGGAAGGAATAACAAATGGGTGAAGTAGTAGGCGCTGCAATCCTGGCCCACGTGCCAACAATCATGTTGCCCGAGGCGGTTCGCAAAGACCTCAACAACGGCAAAGAGCTGAGCCTCGTGCCCGGTCTAAAGCAACTGCGCAAAGACATCTTCGAAACCCTCGACTACGACACCGTGGTGGTTCTCGACTCGCACTGGGCAACAACGGTTGAGTTCGTGATCACCTCGGCCGCCGAACGCTCTGGGCTTTTCACCTCAGAAGAACTACCTCGCGGCATGAGCCAGATCCCATACGCGATGAAGGGCAACCCCGAACTCGCAAACAGCCTGACCAAGTACGACGAAAAGAACGGCACCTGGATCACCCCGATTGCCGACCCACACCTACCGATCTTTTACGCGACCATAAACCTCTGGCACTACCTGGGTCGCGGCTTGGACGAAAAGAAGTGGATCTCGATGTCGGTTTGCCAGACCGGCACCCCAGAAGACTTCATTCGCGCCGGACGCGCGCTAGGCGAAGCAATTCGCGACAGCGACAGCAAGGTTCTGCTGCTTGCCTCTGGCGCACTCAGCCACACGTTCCACAAACTGCGCGACCTTCGCAAGAACGAGGCGAGCGACCCGAAGCACATCTTCACACCGGAGGCATACGAGTACGACAAGAAGGTGATGGCTTGGTTCGCTCAAGGCGACCACAAGGCCGTCCTAGATGACTTCGACAACTTCAAGAAATACAAGCCGGAGGCCGGTTTCTACCACTATCTCGCCATGGCTGGCGCACTAGGTGAAGAGGCCAACACCTCGGTTGGTCGCTTGTACTCTGAATACGAAAACTCCATCGGCACCGGTCAGGTTCACATCTGGTTCGACAAGCCCGAGGGTGGATTCCCACTACCTAAGGACGTGACTCTCTCTCGTGACTGAGTATCGAAGAATTCTGCTTGACGGCTACCCTGTGCAGGTTTTGCGCCAGGGTGAAAACCTG
>WLPL01000079.1 GCA_009698805.1 Actinomycetota bacterium
CCTGATTCCTGCCATCGGCAAAGAGAACATCAACGGCGTCGCTCTAGGCATCAAGTCGATTGTCATCACCGTGATTTTCTTCGTCGCCTACTCGTTCAACAAGAAAGAAGTCACCCCAAAGTGGGTCGTGCCAGCCATCGCTGGTCTGACCACCGTCAACATAATCGTCGCCGTTGTCGGCCCGATTGTCATGGCAAAAGCCTAGTAACTGGCTCAAGAGCGAAGGCCCCGAGGCTTCTCGGGGCCTTTACTCATTTAAGAAATAGTGACCGCAGTCGTCGCGTCGTAAAGGTGAGTCCAAGGACGATCATGACTACGAAATAGAGGATGTGGCCGACAAGTGCTCCGTCGATGACCCCGAGCGTGAAACCTCGAATCATCGCGATGGCTTGGTAGAGCGGGAGTGACTCGATGCAGATTCTCAACCAGTCCGGGTAGACGCTCAAGGAGTAGAAGGTTCCCGAAAAGAGGAACATCGGCAGCATCACGAAGTTCACCCAGTCCATTTGGTGAAAGTTCTTCAGGTAGCTGGTGACGCCCATTCCAATGGACGCGAAACCAAAGGCGATTAAAACTGCTGCCGGGATCGCGAGCAAACCCCACCAGGACGGAATCAAACCCATCGGCGTCACGACGGCCATAAACCCGAGGGCATAAACGAATCCTCGGGCCAGCGCCCAACCGATCTCACCCATCGCGACGTCCAAGGGTCCGAGCGAAGTAGAGAGCATGGCCTGGTAGATCTTGCCGAAGTGCATCTTGAAGAAAACGTTCCAGGTCGAGTCATAGATCGCGCCATTCATCGCACTGGTAGCCAACAGCGCCGGGGCGATGTAGGCGGCGTAAGGAACCAGAGTTCCGTCTGGTAGCGCGATGTTGCCAATCAGCGTGCCCAAGCCGTAACCAAAGGCCAAGAGGTAGAAGACCGGCTCAACGAAGCCGCTGAGAACCACCAGCCAGTTGCTCGACTTTAGTGCGTAAACATTTCGCAGAAAAACTGCTTGAGGCCGCCCGGCCGAAAGCGCCGAGCCGAGTTTGCCGCTGCGTCGTTCGGCGATTGAAATAGCGGTGTCGATGCCGGTGTTGATCAGGCTCATTCGGCCAACCTCTTCCTGAACTGCGGGTAGGCGGTAAGCATGCCGACAACACCTAGAGCACCCAGGTAGAGAACGTGGACTATGAGCAACCAAGGCTCGACCTGATGCCCGTAACTAAGCGCGCGACCAAGGTCGGTGGAATGCCAGACGGGTGAAATCCAACCAATCCACTGCAACCAAATCGGCAGCGAGGTTAGCGGAAAATATGTTCCCGAGAACATGAACATCGGGGCCAGGATAAAGCGGCCAACGATTGCGAAGAAACCATCGTCATCTTTGATAAACACGGTGACCGAAAGCATCACCGCGGCGAAACCCCAACCGGCTAGCAAGCTCGCCACCGTCAGGGTGGCGATGCTGGCCAGGGGAATCGCACCGAAAAGAACCAGAATCAGCTCGTAGAGCAGAACTTGCAACAGACAGCGAGTCATCGCGGCAATCATCACGCCGTCGACAATTTGTCTGCTGCTGATAGCGGTGTTGTTCATCGAATAGAAGACGCGCGTCCAGACGAATCCTTCGATGGTCGGGAACGTGACTTCGTCCATCGCGCCCTGAATCGCTGCGGTCGCCAACAGCGCCGGCGCTAAGAAGGTTAGGTATGGCACTCCGTCAATCGGATTCTTGATCATCGAGCCGATGCCGATGCCGATCGACAGCAAATAGAGCACCGGGTTTCCGAGACCGAAGGCGATGATTGCCGAAACCCACTTGAGCATGTTGCGAATGCGGAACTCGGCTACGTAGAAGGCCCCCCACCGCATCGGAACCCGCGGGTCGACCAGCGTCTTTGCGCCTGTCCAGTTGTCTTGAACGGCAGACATTAGTCGACCAGAGTTCTTCCGGTAAGGCGCAAGAAGACGTCTTCTAGGCTCGAACGTCTAACCAGCGAAGTTATTGGATGAAGACCCATTTTGGTGATCTGCTCGAGTGCCTTCTCGCCGTCCTCCGAGTAAACCAAGATTCGGTCTGGCAAAACCTCGAGGCGATCTCCGACACCCTTGAGTTTCTCGGAAGCCGACTTATTGTTTTCACTGCCGAAGCGGACCTCAAGAACCTCTTTGCTCGAGTACTGCTTAATTAGCGCAGCCGGGCTGCCCTCGGCCATGATCTTGCCTTTATCCATCACGACAAGGCGGTCGCAAAGCTGCTCGGCTTCGTCCATGTAGTGCGTGGTGATGACCAAGGTGACACCGAGCTCTTTTAGGCGGAACAGGCGATCCCAGAGAATGTGCCTCGCCTGAGGGTCAAGCCCCGTGGTCGGTTCGTCCAACATGAAAATCTCTGGCTCGTTGACCAGTCCTCGGGCAATGGTGAGACGGCGCTTCATGCCTCCCGAAAGCTCATCGGTCTTAGTGTTGCGTTTCTCTTCGAGCTGAGCGAACTCGAGAAGCTCATCGACCTTGGCCTTCAGCCATTTGCCCTTGAGGCCAAAGAAACGCCCGTATGTCATCAGGTTTTCCCACACCTTTAGTTCGCGGTCGAGGTTGTCTTGCTGGGGCACTACACCCAGGTGCGCACGAATCTCAGGGCCGAAATGGTTTGGGTCTTTGCCCAAAATCTCGAGTTCTCCGCCAGAGCGCAGGCTCGTGGAAGCGATCATTCGCATGGTCGTGGACTTGCCAGCGCCGTTTGGCCCAAGCAGACCAAATGATTCACCCTTTTTGACCTCGAAGTCGATGCCGTCAACGGCGACGAAGTCGCCGTAGGTCTTTCTAAGACCCTTGGCTCGAATCATGATCTCTTCTTTGATTTCAGACACAGTTGTTCCTCAAATTTGGTCCCAGCAGCATTTCAGACTAACCGAAAATAGCGGATATCCTTGGAAGCATGCCTACCCCGAAGAAGCCGATGCTCGGCAACACTCGAGTTACTGGCAAAGAACAGTTCTACACCCCCACTCAGCTAGCCGACAGGCTCGTTGCCGAGGTTGTCGCCAGAGTTGCAGATTTCAAAACGAGGACGATTCTAGAACCGGCCGGTGGCACCGGAGCGTTCGTGGACGCCGCCGAAAGAGCGGGTGCTGCAAAGATTCTGAGCATCGACATCGAACCAAAACACGAAAAGGTTTCGAGAGCAGACTTCTTAGAACACGTGGTTCCCGAACACAACGCGATCACAATCTCGAACCCTCCGTTCGGCCGCAACAATTCCCTGAGCATCCCCTTCTTCAACCGCGCCGCCGACTACAGCGAATACATCTGCTTCATCGTTCCGCGCTCTTGGCGCAAGTGGTCGGTGATCAACCGACTCGACCGTCGCTTCGAACTCATTCACGACGAAGACCTACAAATTGACTACGTGGACGAAGACGGCAAAAGGCTCGTGATTCAGAACCGCCTAAACACCTGCTTTCAGATTTGGCAGCGATCGGCCACACCTCGCCCGCTCGTCCGCGTTGTCGACAACGGGCTAATCACCAAGACCACCCCCGCACTCGCCGATGTCTCGCTAACCGTATTCGGCTTCAGCTGCGGCCGCGTGAAGACCGAGTTCGAACGCAAACCAAACTCCACTCAGATGTTCCTCAAACTCAACCACCCCGGTGCCCTGAAGGCCCTGCAAAACGCAGACTTTTCGCGCTTTTACAAGAACACCGCTTACACCGAAGCGCTCTCGCTTCAGGAGATCAACTTTTTACTCAACGAAAACATCCTCGGGAATTCCCAGCTAATAGAAGTAGGTTAGAAACCTTATGAGCATGCAAGGTGGGCGCGGGCGCCCAGTGTCGAAAAAAGATGACGGACCAAAGGCCAAGTTCTCGCAGCTGGTGCCATACCTGAAAGAACATAAGGGGGCGCTGAGTCTCGCGGTTCTGCTTAGCCTCGTGGGTGCCGGCACAAGCCTCGCCCAACCGTTGGTGGTTGGCAATATCATCACGGCAGTTCAGAAGCACCAGGACCTAGGCGTCATCATATTCGCGTTGATCGGTATCACGGTTGGTTCAACCGTCGCGAGCGGTTTGATGTACTTCGTTTTGGCCAAGGCTGGCGAGGGCGTTGTGCTCTCTGCTCGCCAGAAGCTTGCCCACCGACTACTGCGCCTTCCGATCAAGGAGTACGACCTTCGCCGCACGGGCGACCTCGTTTCGCGAGTCGGCTCAGACACCACACTGCTTCGCGCTGCTCTAACCCAAGGGCTAATCGACGCGGCCGGTGGCGTGATCATCTTCGCCGGCTCGGTTATTGCCATGGCGATCATCGACCCACTGCTTCTTGGGCTCACCCTGCTGATGATTTCGGTTGCGGTTGCTTCAATCGGTTTCACCGCCAGACGCATTCGCAGCGCGACCACCAAGGCTCAGAGCCGAGTTGGCGACATGGCCGCCTCGGTAGAGCGCGC
>WLPL01000008.1 GCA_009698805.1 Actinomycetota bacterium
CACCACCCAGATTCTCGGTACCGAGGCAAACTTGACCGCCGGTGTCGCAGCGAGCTTCGGTATCGACGCGATCACTGTCGCCCTTCTGGGCCGCTCAAACCCTTGGGGTGTGCTTGGGGCCGGAATCCTGTTCGGAGCCCTTCGCGCGGGCGCTGCAACCATGCAGGCGGCTCAGGGTGTCCCGGTAGACATCGTCCTCGTCGTGCAGTCGATGATCGTTCTCTTCATAGCCGCTCCGCCACTTGTGCGGTCAATTTTCCGAATAAAAGCGGGGGCTCCAAGTGAAGCTTAGTAATCGCACAGCAATCACCGTTTTCGTAGTGACCCTTTTCTCGCTTCTTCTAGCCTTGATCTCTCCCCACGACAATGTGTCGGTAAAGATTTCAACCGATCACGACGCCTTCAAGTTAGGCCTCATCGATTTGCCGGTCTTCGGCACGCTCTGGGCCTGCGCCTGGCTCTCGATAGCGATGAGCGCAATGGCTCTAACGATGCGGTGGATCCTCAAACGCAAGGTCTCGGGCGTAATCAGCGGTCTCAACTTCGTATTCTTTGCCTGGGGCGCCTTGGTTTACCTCTACCACGGCAACACCATGACCCTGACTTCCCTGCTTCAAGGCGCACTAGCCCTGTCGGTCCCGCTAATCTTCGGCTCGATGTCTGGCGTTCTTTCTGAACGAGTTGGAATCGTCAACATCGCTATTGAAGGCCAGCTTCTCTTCGGCGCATTCACGTCGGCTATGGTTGCAACTCTCACCCACAGCATCTGGCTGGGCCTTCTGAGCGCCCTTGTCGCCGGCTCTCTGGTTGCGTGGCTCCTCGCGGTGTTCAGCATCAAATATCGCGTGGACCAAATTATCGTCGGTGTCGTAGTTAACGTCCTAGTCGCCGGGCTCACCAACTTCCTCTACGGAACCCTCATGCAAGGCAACCCTTTCGTGTTCAACCAACCCGAACGCCTCAAGGACTTACCGATTCCGGGCCTCAGCGGAATCCCAATTATCGGTCCAGTTTTCTTCAACCAGACAGCCATCGTCTATCTCATGTACCTAGCCCTAGCAGTTGTCTACATCGCTCTGTTCAAGACCAAGTGGGGCCTCAGGGTCCGCGCGGTTGGCGAATACCCTAAGGCCGCCGACACCGTTGGCATCGACGTCTTCCGCACCCGCTACACCTCCGTGCTGATCGGTGGAGCGCTCGCCGGTTTGGGAGGCTCGTTCTTCACTATCGGTGAAGTTGGAGCCTTTGGCCAAAACATGACCCATGGCGCTGGCTATATCGCGCTCGCAGCACTGATCTTCGGCCGATGGAACCCGCTCCTAGCCGCCTGCGCAGCCCTGCTCTTCGGCTTTGCCGAGAACCTGCAATTTGGCCTAGCCATCATCGGATCTCCACTCCCGAGCGAGTTCCTACTCATGCTGCCCTACGTCCTCACAGTCGTCGCCGTCGCCGGTCTGGTTGGCAAGGTAACCGGCCCAGCCGCCAGCGGCAAGCCCTACGTCAAGCAGTAAACCGCACAAATAACACCAACTAGCAGCGCCCGCATTTATCGGCTATTATTGACAATTGTTGTCTTCACAACACGCACCTCTAGCTCAATCGGCAGAGCAACTGACTCTTAATCAGTGGGTTCTCGGTTCAAGTCCGAGGGGGTGCACGAAGTCCCAGTCTCCTTCTCACGAGGGGCTGGGATTTCTTTTTTGTGGCAGATTAGTAGGATGACGAACGCTGCAGATTTTGCCGGCATGACTGCCGACGAGCAAGTTGAAAGCCTGCGTGCGTGCGTTGCAGAGGTTCTCGAGCAATATGCCCTTGTCGCCCCGGTGGCCGAGTCGATCAACCATGAATACAACTCAACCTTCAAGGTGAGTGCTGGTTCGGGTGAAACTTTCGCTTTGAGAATCAACGTCAACTCTCAGCGGTCTATCGAAAACCTCAATGCCGAGATCTTCTTGGTTCAGTCGATTCGTTCGGTGGCCACCCCAAAGCCGGTCGCAAATCGTTTGGGGAAGTTTGTGACGCTTGGTTGGCATGAGGCAACAGGTCGAAACCTGAATGCTGTTCTCTACACGTGGCTTGAGGGCGAGGAGCCTGGCGATGAGCCAAATGTCGAGCAGTTGTTTGCTTTAGGCGCTGCTATGGCGAAGTTGCATGCTGAAACCTTGGGTTTGGAGTTGCCTTTAAGTGCTGAACTTTCTGACTACACGGAGTTCTTTTGGGGTAGTGAGGATTTGCTCACGGGGGATACGAGTGAGTTGAGTTCGGAGGAGAAGGCGCTTGTTGCTGCGGCCATTGTGAGGGTCGATGAGGTTGTTGCCGAATTACAAGAAACGGGCGTTCGCCGGCCCATTCACGCTGATCTGCATCCGTGGAACGTGATGTGGCACGAGGGTGAGTTGTCTGTCTTTGACTTCGATGATGCGGGTATTGGGCTGCCTGTGCAGGATTTGGCGACGTCCCTGTATTACCTCGATACACCTGAGCAAGATCAAGCGCTTCTGGCCGGTTACAAGTCTGTTTCTGCTTTGCCTGAATACACCGAGCAGCAGATGAAGCTTCTGTTGTTGCAGCGGAGGATCTTGTTGTTGAACTACCTTTACGAGACCTCGAATCCTGAGCATCGCGAGATGATTCCTGCTTATCAGGAGGAGACTCTCAGGCGAATTCGGAATAACCTCACTGCTTAGGGGTTATTCGTAGTGCGCAAGACGCATAATGAGAATGAAAGACGGAGGTGATTTAGATGTCAGACGGATGCTGCGGCGGAGACTGCCAGTGCAAGCAGAACAACGAGAAGAAGAACTAACCACTTCCTTCTAGAAAGAAAAACTATGACCAGCATTGACTGGGACGCCCTTCGCGAGGTCGCGAAGAAGGCTATGGCGCATGCCTACGCGCCGTACTCGAAGTTTCCGGTGGGAGCAGCTGCTCTCACCGAAGACGGTCGAGTGGTTTCGGGCTGCAACGTTGAAAATGCGTCTTACGGGCTCGGGCTTTGCGCCGAGTGTGGCTTGGTTTCGAACCTGACCATGACCGGTGGCGGAAGACTTGTTGCATTTACCTGTTGCGATGGCAACGGAAACCTTTTGATGCCATGCGGCCGTTGCCGCCAGCTTTTGTTTGAGCACTCTGCTCCCGGAATGGTGTTGGAAACACTTTCTGGTTTCAAGACAATCGAAGAAGTTTTGCCAGACGCCTTTGGCCCTCGGGATCTTGAGGCCTTCAATAAATGACTTTTGACGCGGTTCAACTGATTGTCGAAAAGCGCGAGCGCGGGGAGCTATCGACCGAAGGCATCAACTGGTTGGTTGAGAATTACACAAACGGGCTAGTCGCCGATTACCAGATGTCGGCCATGACCATGGCGATTTTGTTGAATGGCATGAGTCGTCGCGAGATCAAAGACCTGACAATGGCGATGATCGCCTCGGGCGAGCGTTTGGATTACTCGAGTCTTGGCAGGCCAACAGCCGATAAGCACTCGACCGGTGGTGTTGGCGACAAGATCACCTTGCCCCTGGCTCCTTTGGTTGCGGTGTTCGGGGTAGCAGTGCCACAACTTTCGGGTCGTGGCCTTGGTCACACCGGCGGAACCTTGGACAAGTTGGAGGCCGTGCCAGGTTGGCGGGCTGCCTTGTCTAACGACGAAATGTTTAAGCAACTTCAAGAGGTTGGCGCGGTCATTTGCGCGGCTGGTACAGGTTTGGCTCCTGCCGACAAAAAACTTTATGCACTCAGGGATGTGACCGGAACCGTCGAGGCGATTCCGCTGATTGCGTCCTCGATCATGTCAAAAAAGATTGCCGAGGGAACCTCCGCTTTGGTGCTCGACGTCAAGGTTGGTTCGGGCGCGTTCATGAAGACTCTGGATCGCGCAACCGAGTTGGCTCAGGTCATGGTGAAGCTCGGGCAGGATGCCGGGCTCAAGGTTTCGGCTCTGCTGACCGACATGTCGACGCCTTTGGGCCGGAAGATCGGTAATGCTCTGGAGGTCGAAGAGTCGGTCGAGGTTTTGGCCGGTGGTGGGCCGACCGACGTTGTTGACCTGACCGTCATGCTTGCTGAGGAGATGCTTCGTTTGGCCGGTGTCGAAGGCGATGTTCGCGCTGCTCTGAAAGACGGACGCGCGATGGACAAGTGGAACGAGATGATTCGGGCTCAGGGCGGCGACCCTAAGGCTCCAATGCCGAAGGCAAAGCACTCACACGTCGTTTTGGCGCCTTCTGACGGGGTTTTGGAGCAGTTGGATGCTCTGGCTGTTGGTGTTGCCTCGTGGCGTCTGGGAGCCGGCAGGGCCACCAAGGACGATGTTGTTCAACTTGGCGCTGGAATTGAACTTCACGCGGTTCAGGGCGAGGCTGTCAAGGCTGGTGACCCGCTTATGACGCTTTACAGCGACGACGAAGTGCGTTTTGCCAGGGCACTCGAATCGCTTGATGGCGGTTACAAGATTTCAGATGCTAAACCAACCGATAGAGTGCTTTTGTTGGGTCGAGTTACGGAGTAAAAGATGTCTGACAACAAGGTTGTTGCCCCAGAGCTTTCGGTATTGCGCGGTCGCCACTCTTCGAAGTGGCGCAGGTTCCCCGAGGACGTCATACCGATGCACGTGGCCGAAATGGACTTTCAGATCGCCGAGCCGATCGCCGCTCGAATAATCAAGATGACCACCGAGAACGACCTCGGATACCTGGGCCCGGTGCCAGAGGTTGCCGCCTCGTTCGAGAAGTTTGCCAAGGCCCGCTGGGGCTGGCAAATCGAGCCGAGTTACCTTCACCTAGCGACCGATGTTGGCGTTGCCGTGGTCGAGTTTTTGCGCACCCACCTGAAGCCGGGTGAGAAAGTGATCATCAACACCCCGGTTTACAGCGGCTTCTACCACTGGCTCGAGGAGCTCGAGATTGAGCCTCTTGATGTTCCGCTAATCACCGGCAATCACGAATACCTGTTCGACTTCGACGGTCTCGAAAAGGCCTTTGCCGCGGGCAACCGGATCTTCTTGCTCTGCAACCCTCACAACCCGGTCGGCCGCGCCTTCAGTCGCGAAGAGTTGACGAGGCTTGCCGCGTTGGCGCGCAAATATGACGCGATCGTGCTCAGCGACGAGATTCACGCCCCGCTCACCTATGGCGAGTTCGTTCCTTACCTAGCTTGTGGCGAGGATGCCGCCGCCACCGGTGTTTGCATCACGTCCTCTTCGAAGTCTTGGAACCTCGCTGGGCTAAAGGCCGCGTTCATCTTGGCGCAATCGCCTTCGATCGACGAAATGCTAAAGGTATTGCCAGAGGGAATGCACTGGCGAACCAGCATCGTCGGAGCTTTTGCGATGGCCGAAGCATTCGAGAATGGCACGCCGTGGCTAGACGCGACGCTGGTGACCCTGAACGAAAACCGCAGGCACCTGGCTGCCGAGCTTGAGCGCTTGCTGCCGAGTGTGAAATACCACATTCCGGAGGCCGGCTATCTGGGCTGGCTAGACATCTCGGAGCTGGGGCTTACCAATGAAGAGATTTTTGCCAAGGCAAGGGTTGCCTTTGTGCCCGGCCCAGAAATGGGTGGCGATGCTTATCAGCACTTTGCTCGGTTCAACTTCGGCACCTCAAAAGAGATCATCACCGAGGCACTAGAGCGAATTCAGCGCGCTCTCTAGATCTCTCAATAGGTCGTCAACGTTTTCTAGCCCGACCGAAAGTCGCACCGTCGAAGCGGTGATTCCCATCTTGGCCTGGGTCTCGGCGTCTAGGCGTCGGTGAGTGGTCGACGACGGGTGAGTCATAAGCGACTTCGAGTCACCTAGGTTGTTCGAAATGTCGATGACCCGCAGGGCGTCCATGACCGCGAAAACCTGCTTCTGCGGCAGAGCAAACTCAATCGCGAGGGTGGTGCCGCCACCGCGCATCTGCTTCTTGGCCAGCTCGTGCTGAGCGTGGCTCTTAAGGAACGGGTAGCAGACGGTCTTGATTGCGGGGTGACTCTCGAGGCGTTCGGCAATCGCCTGAGCGCTCGCGTTCATCTTCTCAACGCGCATTGTCAGCGTCTCGAGGCTCTTTAGCAGAACCCAGGCGTTGAAAGCGCTCATCGATGGGCCGGTGTGGCGAATGAAGGGCTTTAGCGTGTTGTTGATGTAGTCGGAGCTGCCTAGCACGGCACCGCCGAGGACGCGCCCTTGGCCGTCGATGTGCTTGGTGGCCGAATACATAACCACGTCGGCGCCGAGGGCGAGCGGACTCTGCAGAACCGGTGAGGCCATTACATTGTCAACGATCACGATCGCGCCAACCTTGTGGGCGAGAGTTGAAACCATCTTGATGTCGACAATCTCCATCAAAGGGTTGCTCGGGCTTTCGATGAAGACAGCCGCGGTCGGTTGGCTAAGGGCAGCGGCCCAGTCGGCCTCGTTGGTGCCTTCAACGAGTATCGTTTCGACACCCCACTTTGGCAAGATCTCGGTGAGCACCACGAAGCAGGAAGAGAACATAGCGAGCGAGGCCACGATTCGGTCGCCCGACTTCACGACACTGGCAACCGAGGCAAACATAGCGGCCATGCCGGAGGCGGTTGCCTTGCAGGCCTCGGCTCCTTCGATCGCAGCTAAACGCTGCTCAAACATGGCTACGGTGGGGTTGTCGAAGCGCGAGTAAAGAAAGTGTTCGGTCTCGTCGCGAAAAGCGCTGGCGGCCTGCTCGGCACTGTCGTAGGTGAAACCGCTCGAAAGGTAGAGAGCCTCACCGGTCTCGCCAAAACCCGAGCGCATCAAACCGCCGCGAACTGCAGTGGTTTCTGGGTGTAGCTCCCAGTCGGGTGCTTTGCCGGTTCCAGCGTTCTGGTAACCCCATGGCTGATTGCGTTGAGTCATGCACTCAATATTAGCGGGCTACTCCTCGCCGATATCTTCGTTCCAGAGCGCATCGTTGTTTTCAATGAAGTCGCCCATGAGCTTTATTAGCCCCGGGTCGTTCATCACCTTGAGTTCACAGCCGTGTTCGGCGACCCAGTCTTGGCCGCCCATGAAGTTTTTGTCGTCCCCAACCAGGACGCGACCAATGCCGAACTGGCGGATCAAGCCCGAGCAGTACCAGCATGGTGAAAGAGAGGTGGCGAGCGTTACCTTGCGGTAGCTGCGCTGGCGGCCGGCGTTACGAAACGCGCTGGTCTCGCCGTGCATCGAGGCATCGCCTTCTTGCACACGGAGGTTGTGGCCACTTCCTAGCAGTGCGCCGTTCTCGTCGAAGAGCGCAGCCCCAATGGGGATGCCACCCTCCGCGAGACCGAGGTGAGCCTCGGCAATGGCAACGCTGAGCTTCTCTTCATCAGTAGCGAAGATCTGACCAACCTTGAAATCCATTGCCGAGGCCTCTCGTTAGGGTTTCTTGTTACTTGCTGTTCTTGTCTGCACCGCGGAACACTGCGAACAGAACCGCTGCCAAGACGAAACCGACTAGTGCGGTGATGTCTGGTACGTCAACGATTCGGCCGTCATCAAGCGTGACGCTGTGAATAGCGATCGCTAGAGGTCCGGTGTACATGACCTGGCTGCAGAAGCCCCAGATCGAGAACGCGGTTGCGATTACGAATGCAGCCGCACCAGCCCAGGAGTTCTTCGGAGCAAGTGCACGAGCACCGGCGTTCTTGCCCTTAGACAAGATGCGCTCGGTTAGAACAACTGCGATCCAAGGTGCTACCCAGTACGAAACAACGAGTAGGAACCCGTCGAGCTGGTGGGCAACGTCGTTGTTCAAGACACCGATGTAAGAGATCACACCACCGACGAGTCCGGCGAGCGCCACCATGATTGCGCGGCGCGACTTGAAACCGAGCTTGAAGCCCATCGCCAAGAACGACATGGCACCTGAGTAAACATTCAGGATGTTAGCCGAGATCGAACCGATGACGATTGCAAGCAGGGTTAGAGCGCCGAAGCCACCAAGGGTCTTGGTGAAGTCTGCGGTTGGGTTGGCACCGAATACCGAACCAGCACCTAGAACGTTGAATGCAAGTGCACCAATGCTCATGATTAGCGTGGTCGACAAGAAGTTACCTAGACCAGCTGCAAGACCAAGACGCGTCTTGTCAGTGTTGGCAGGAAGGTAACGGGTGTAGTCCGACGCGAAGGCGGTCCAACCAGCGGTGTAACCGTAGGCAGCACCAGCGGTCAGCGTGAAGCCAGCCCATGGGAAGCCTGCTCCAGGCGTCGCCTCAGCCACGTTGAAGATGCCGTCGTGGCCTAGGACCATAACGATAACTACGAGCCAAACTGCAGCCAAGAAGTAAGAAGCGTAGCGCTCCCACTTCTGGATTAGGTTGTGGCCAACGAATGCGATGCCGACCTGAAGCAGGATCACGATTAGAAGTGCCGGGAGCTTGCCCATGCCAGTGAGAGCGTCGAGGGCAAAGGTGCCCGAGACGGTGTTCACTGCGAACCAGCCGATACCGGCGACAAGAGTCGAAAGGCCTGAAGGAATCAGGTTTCCAAACTTGCCGAAGGCGTTGCGGCCGAGCACCATCTGCGGAAGACCCGCTTCTGGACCCCAGGTGCTCAAGATGCCGTGGGTTAGGCCGGCGAGGGCGTTACCTACGACAATGGCGAGAAGACCCTGCCAAATGTTTAGTCCGAAGCCTATTGCTAGGGCTCCGACGAATACGGTTGCGAACTCGAGGTTCGGGGACGACCAAACAGTGAAGAGATGCCACGGTTTGCCGTGACGTTCGCCCGCTGGAATCTGGGCGACGTCGTTGGTTTCGATTGCACCTGCTGAGGCAGGGTTTGATTTGTTATTAGCCATGGTTGAACTCTAGTGAAACGATTCCTGAGAACTTGCCGTTAAGGGCGTGTCTTTGCAACAATTTTGCGGCGTTTTTGGGCGTTAGTGTTGAGGCGAAATGAGCGATCTAAGTTTTCCTGCGGTTGCCCCTCGTTTAGAGGGCGCTTTGCTGACTCTGGTCCAGCTCGATTCAAGGTTTTTCGAAGACTATTTCGCGGCGGTCAACGACCCTGAAACCAGGCGTTTGACGGCAACCAAAAAGACTTTCACGGAATCGCAGATTCGTGACTGGTTGGCCACGCGTCCAGGTTCTGTAGGCAGGCTCGATTGGGCGATTCTGCATGCTGGGGAGTATGTCGGCGAGGTGGTGTTGAACGAGTTCAAGCCCGATAAGGCTTCGATGAATCTTCGGGTGGCTCTGGCTGGCTCTGCGGTGTTCGGGCGAGGCTTCGGTTCAGAGGCGATTGCGCTCGCGGTCGAGTGCGGGCTTGAGACGCTTGGGCTCTCGAAGATCACACTTGAGGTTTTGGCCGACAACCATCGAGCGATTGGTGCCTACGAAAAGGTTGGCTTCGTTGCCGGTCGACAATTCTCGGAAGGCAAGCATCGTTACCTACGAATGAGCATCGACAAGTTCGATCGGGTGCTGGCTCTTGCCGAGCGAAAGATGGCCGAGCACTTGGATCTGCAGGTGTGGAGTTTCAAATGGGACAACGCAAAACGTCGCGCGGGTCTTTGCAACTATCGCGACAAGACGATTTCGATCTCGACCTATCACGCGCAGGTGCACACGATCGATGAAACTCTGCAGGTTGTTTTGCATGAGGTTGCCCACGCTTTGAGTGGCAAGGATGCCGGGCACGGTAAGCAGTGGCTGGCCACAGCAAAGTCAATCGGCTACCGAGCCGAGAAGTTCACGGGCAAAGAGATTGCCTCGGAGTTTGCGCCTTGGCTTGGCATCTGCCCACGAGGTCACGAACACTATCGATACCGAAAGCCAACTAGGCAGCTCGCTTGCGGGTTATGCGACCGAGGCTTTTCGAAGGCTAACTTGATCGAATGGCGATCCAGATAAGCAGCATCGTCACCACAAAGCCGGCAAGGTAGTTGAGCTTGATGAAGTGCTTCCAACCACGGTTTGCGATTTCGCAGGTTTCGTCGGAGATGTTCCAGAACGGGCCGACGATAACGAGGTAGGGCACCGCTGCGAGAATCGCGAGGTTGCCGGGGAACGGCAGAAACAAAACTAGGACGCCGGCAAGGGCGTATGAACTAAATGCGAGCCGCGTGGTGGTGCGGGCGCCGATGTAGGTGGCGATCGAAGAGATTCCGCCTTCGCGGTCGGCGATTACGTCCTGCACGGCACCGAACGCGTGCGAGGCCATACCCCAGAGCGTGAAGGCTGCGATGGCAATCAGGTTGCCCATCAGGCTGGTCTTGGTCAATGCCAGCGCGTAAATCATCGGGCCGACGAAGTGGCTCGCCGAGGTTAGTGAGTCGAGGAAAGGTTTCTCTTTGAAGCGCAGGCCTTTGGCGCTGTAGGCAACCACGGTGAAGATGAACAGGGCCAGAAAGAAGTTTGCGAGGCCGTCGCCGACCGCGACCAGGTAGATCACGAAGGGCAGGCACGAGAGCGTGGATGCCCAAAGAATCAGCGGATGCCATTTCTTTTCGCTAACTGCACCTTCGATTCCACCCTTGCGCGGGTTGCGAAGATCGCTCTCGTAGTCGAAGACGTCGTTGATGCCATACATAAGAAGGTTGTAAGGAATCAGGAAGAAGAGCGTGCCGATGATTAGCGTGAGGTTTATCTCACGGGTCGCAAGGTAATAGGCAGCGGCAAAAGGGAACGCGGTGTTGATCCACGAGATTGGCCGAGAAACCCAGAACAGCTTTTTGATTGCGTTCACTTGTTCCTCTTTTCCAGGAAAAACCAGATGGTTGGCACCAAGAGTGCTGCCGCGACCGTGTAACCGAAATCTTCTATTGGTGCTACCCCAATTTTGATGCCCGAGATGATGCTTGGGTCGTAGGCGACGATTCCGGTCGCGATAATCGCGTTGTCGAAGATTGCGGTGAGCACGAGCGTCGGCGCGAGAACCTTGGCTACCGTGAGCCACTGGCGACCGCGCAGTGTTGAGAGCGCTGCGATGGCTGCGGCCGCGAGGAATATCAGGTTTAGCCCTGCGTAGGTCATGGCCTTCTCGCCAGACTCGTGGTCAGAATCAGGGTGGTGTAGCAAAGCACACCCAAGAAGAAGATTTCTTCGATCGGGAACTGGTGAAACAGGTTGATTCCGAGCATGTGGCTCGAATCGCCCCTGAAGAAGATGCCGGCGGCAATTCCCGCGAGATCCCAGATCACAAAAAACAGGAAAGGAATCGCGATGGTGATCGCAGCTCTCTTGGCTTGGCCAAAAAATGCCAGCTTGAACTTGAAATCAATCAAGCCCAGCCCGACCAGCGAGCCGATTAGCGCGACTAGGTAGGCGAAGGTCACTTCAGACCCACCCAATCCTCGTCTGCCAACTTCTTGACTTCGTTTTGAATCGGTCCTGCGGAGGTGTCGCCGATGAGTCGCTTGTAAACCAACTCGGCACCGATGAGGCACATCGGCAGGCCGATTCCTGGCACGCTGTGGTGCCCGGCGTAGTAGAGACCCTTGACCTTCTTTGAGTAGTTGGAGGGTCTGAAGAAGGCACTCTGCTTGAGGGTGTGAGCCATACCGAGAGCGGTGCCCTGCCAGGCGTTCAGTTCGTCGACAAAGTCCCGCGGCCCCATGCTGCCGCGAACCACGATGCGCTCGCGGAAGTTGGGAATCTTGGCCCAATCTGCGATCTGGTCGATGATTCGATCGGCTGCCTTCTCGAAGGCTTCGTCGCCTCTGCCGCCAAGCGTCGGGTCGGCTGCAATTGGTACGAGCACGAAGAGGTTCTCGTAACCGGCCGGGGCAACGCTCGGGTCGTTCTTGCTCGGCGCGCAAATGTATAGCGATGCCGGGTTTGGCACGCTTCGCTTGCCGTCGGCCTTGTGGAAGACCTCGTCAAAGTTTTTGTTCCAGTCGTCCGAGTAAAGAAGTGTGTGGTGATCGAGCTCGGGAATTTCACCTTTGACGCCCAGGAACAGGAGCATGGCCGATGGCCCTGGCTCGCGTTTGTCCCACCACTTCTGTGGCAAGGTCTGCTCGCCCGGGTTGAGAAGCCGTGTTTCAACGTGGTGCAAGTCGGCGTTACCAACCACGATGTCGGCCTCGAAGAAGATGTCGCCGACGTTGACGCCCTTGACTGCACCGTTCTCGGTGACGATCTTGGTGACTCGCGAGTTGGTGTGCACGGTTGCACCGGCAGCCTTGGCTACACGCTCTACCGCTTGGATGATGGTCGAGAAACCACCCATCGGGTAGAAGACACCGACGTTCATGTCGACGTGGGTCATCAGGTGGTACATGCTCGGGGTGCGGTATGGGCTGGCGCCTAAGAACACCGCAGGAAAGTTCAGTATCTTGCGAAGTCTCTCGTCTTTCACGTGCTTGCCCGCGAAGGTATCGAGTGGGGTCAGTAGGTGCTTGATAAAGCGTCCGGCCCGTTTCATGACCTCTGGGTGGGTGAAGGATTTGGTGTTCTCGAAGTTGGTGTACAAGAAGTGTTGAATGCTCAGGTTGTATGCGTCCTCGGCCGAGTCGACGTAGTCCTGCAAGCGCTCGCCGGCGCCCTTCTCGATCGACTCGAACAGTGCCTTGTTCGATGCGAGGTCGGCCTTGATGACCAGGTGCTCGGCTATTCCTTCGTTGATCGTTGAATACATCGGGTCGAGGCGGTGGAGGTCGAGTTCCTTGGCCGCGGTGGTTCCCATCAGCTTGAAGAATTGGTCGAAGGCGTCTGGCATCAGGTACCAGGACGGCCCCATATCGAACTTGAAGCCGTCTTTCTCCCAGGTGTATGCGCGGCCGCCGGTGCGCTCGCGGGCCTCAAGAACGGTCACACTCATGCCGGCCTTGGCGAGGATTCCCGCGGTGGCGAGGCCAGCGATACCGCCGCCGATAACTACAGCTTTTTTGGTCATTTCGGGAGCCCGCCTAACAGTACTTTGATGATGATTAGTAGTTTGCCAAAGGTTGGCACGCTGATTCTCGTGAGTTTGAGGTAGCGGGCCGGTGTCTTGGCGATCGAGTCGTTGAGTGCTTCAAACAGCAGGTGAGCGGCGGCAACGGCCTTGCGTGAACCCTTAGGCAGCATGCGAAGCGAGATCGAGGACATCGCCAAATCGGCGCGGATGTCGGCTACCAGTTCGTCGCGCTTGGCGTCGGTGAGTTCGGCGACCTTGAGGCCGGGAAAGTATGAACGTCCGAGCGCGTCGGAGTCGGCGGCTAGGTCGCGCAGAAAGTTGACCTTTTGAAAGGCAGCGCCAAGAGCGCGGCCGCCGGCCACGAGATTCTCACGTTCGGCGTTCGAGTATTCGTGCCCGAACGTGAATGCCTGCAGGCACATCAGCCCGACAACCTCGGCCGAACCGTAAACGTATTTTTCGAACGACGACTTGCTGTGAACGGTCTTCCAGAGATCCATCCGCATCGATTCGAAGAACGGTGTGATCAATCTGCGGTCGAAGCCGACCGTGTTTGCGGTGTGAGCGAAGGCGTGAACGACTAGGTTTGCCGAGAACTGATCTCGTAGCGCTCGATAAACCTCTTTTTCGAGGTCGTCCAGGGCGTGAACCGGGTCGACTCTGCCGCCGGCTAGCTTTGCCTCTGCCGCCGAACCATCAACGATCTCGTCGGCGACGCGAACTAGCGCGTAGATGTTTTCGACGTGTTGGCGAACCTTTGGCTCAAGAAGTCTCGCGGCAAGCCCGAAGGAGGTCGAATACTCGCGAATGATCACACTTGAAGACTTTTCGGCGGCGCGGGTGTAGAGAGCCAAGCCCGTCGGGCGCTTAGTGGTGTCTTGGGAATTCACGATTTAAGGCTACAGCCAGTCGCGCTTCTTGAAAGAGAGATACAGGGCCCCTGAGATTAGGATGATTGCCGCGCTCGAGAACCAGAAACCCCACTCTTGAGCGAAACCTGGGTATGGCACGTTTTGGCCATAGAAGCCGGTGATCGCGGTCGGTACGGCGATGATCGCGGCCCAGCTGGTCACCTTCTTCATGACTAGGTTCATGCGGTTGCCCTGAAGAGTGAGGTTGGTTTCGAGCAGGGTCGTGACCAGGTCTCGCAGGCTGTCTGTCCAGTCGGCGACCCTCATGGTGTGGTCGTAGAGGTCCTGGTAGTAGGGCATCATGTCGTTGTGCAGGATGTCGCCGTTGTGTTTCAGCAG
The DNA here is from genome assembly GCA_009698805.1 of Actinomycetota bacterium. GTDB lineage: Bacteria > Actinomycetota > Actinomycetes > Actinomycetales > Microbacteriaceae > Rhodoluna. The sequence goes on from WLPL01000008.1 coordinate 14,077, forward strand.
CGGGTTGATCACTTCGCGCATCGGCACGGCAGCTCTGCGCAAAATTACCAGGGCTTTGCGCAACGAGTAGGAGCGCTTTTGAATCGAAGCGTCTTGAACCTTGGCGTCGAAGAGAATGTCTTCGAGCTCTTCCAGCTCGTCGTCGAGCACCTGAATCACATCAAAATAGCCGTCGATGACTACGTCCAAGATTCCCCAGAGCAAGAACGCTGCTCCGAAGTGCGAAAGTTCGACAGACTCGTCCCAGCGCTTTTGGACTTCGCCCATGTCGAACTCATTGCCGTGACGAACCGTAATCACCGCGTGCTTGGTTACGAAGATAGCCACCTCGGCCAGCTCGAGACTGAGCGTGGTGTGATCAAAACTGGCTTGGTAAAGGTTTACGAAGAGGTGAGTGTCGTAGTGCTCGAGTTTGGCTCGCTGGCGACCTCGTAGCGAATCCTGAATCGCAAGGATGTGGAGGTCGAGCTCGTCCTGCACCAGCTTGATTTCATCAGCGGTCGGATCCTGCAGGTCGTACCAGACAAAGCTCTTGCCTTCGGCAATTTTCTCTTCTAGCTGGTCGAGCGGGAACCCTTCAGAAACTAGGGCCCCGTCGCGATACTGCCTACTAAGGGTCATGTGCCAATACTAAACTTGAGATTATGTCTGTAGATATCAAACCAAGAAGCCGGGACGTAACCGACGGCATCGAAAAGGCCGCCTCGCGAGGCATGCTTCGCGCTGTCGGCATGGGCGACGAAGACTGGGTTAAGCCCCAGATTGGTGTCGCATCCTCTTGGAACGAAGTCACGCCCTGCAACCTTTCGCTCGATCGTCTAGCCGACGCGGCAAAACAGGGTGTGCACGCAGCCGGCGGGTTCCCCCTCGAATTTGGCACCATTTCGGTCTCAGACGGCATCTCAATGGGCCACGAAGGCATGCACTTCTCGCTGGTTTCGCGCGAGGTAATCGCAGACTCGGTCGAAACCGTCATGCAGGCCGAACGCCTTGACGGCTCGGTGCTTTTGGCCGGTTGCGACAAGTCGCTGCCCGGCATGCTCATGGCAGCTGCCCGCCTCGACCTCGCCTCGGTGTTCCTTTACGCCGGCAGCATCGCTCCCGGTTGGGTTCGTCTAGAGGACGGCACCGAGAAACAAGTCACCATCATCGACGCCTTCGAGGCGATCGGCGCCTGCAAGGCCGGCAAGATGAGCGAAGAAGACCTCACTCGAATCGAGAAGGCCATCTGCCCTGGCGAAGGCGCTTGCGGAGGAATGTACACCGCAAACACCATGGCTTCGGCTGCCGAAGCTCTAGGCATGAGCCTTCCTGGCTCGGCTGCTCCACCATCGGCAGACCGTCGCCGCGACAACTGGGCTCACCGCTCGGGTGAAGCCGTGGTCAACCTGCTCAGGCTAGGCATCACCGCGCGTGACATACTCACCAAGAAGGCCTTCGAGAACGCCATCGCCGTGACCATGGCCTTTGGTGGTTCGACGAACGCGGTGCTGCACCTACTTGCCATCGCTCGCGAGGCCGAGGTTGACCTAACCCTCGACGACTTCAACAAGATCGCCGACAAAGTGCCTCACCTTGGCGACCTAAAGCCTTTCGGTCAGTTCGTAATGGCCGACGTCGACCGCGTTGGCGGCGTCCCAGTTGTAATGAAGGCCCTGCTCGACGCGGGACTTCTTCACGGCGACGCACTCACCGTGACCGGCAAGACCGTTGCCGAAAACTTGGCATCGATTAACCCGCCAGACCCTGACGGCAAGATCATCCGCTCGCTGAACAACCCGATTCACAAGAGCGGCGGAATCGCCATTCTCAAGGGTTCGATGGCTCCAGAAGGTGCCGTGGTTAAGACCGCGGGCTTCGACCTCGAAACCTTCACCGGGCCTGCACGCGTTTTCGAGCGCGAGCGAGCTGCCATGGACGCCCTAACCGAGGGCAAGATCAAGGCCGGCGATGTCGTCGTCATTCGTTACGAAGGTCCTAAGGGTGGCCCGGGAATGCGTGAGATGCTGGCCATTACGGCCGCGATTAAAGGTGCGGGCCTCGGCAAGGATGTTCTACTATTGACTGACGGACGATTCTCAGGCGGCACAACCGGACTGTGTATCGGCCACATTGCACCAGAAGCCACCAATGGTGGCCCTATTTCACTGGTGCGCGATGGAGACCTTATTCGGGTCGATATCGCAGCTCGTTCGCTCGAACTACTAGTTGAGCCTGAAGAGTTGGTTGCTCGCAAAGAGACATGGCAGCCTCTGCCCCCTCGCTACACCCGCGGTGTCCTTGCCAAGTACGCAAAGCTTGTGCACTCGGCAGCCGAGGGTGCCTACACCGGCTAATTTTTGACTAAACGAGAGAAACAAAATGACTAAAGAGGTCCTTACCGGAGCCGAAGCGATTGTTCGGTCGCTCGAGCTTTTGGGCGTCACCGATGTCTTCGGCCTGCCCGGCGGAGCGATTCTGCCAACCTATGACCCGCTCATGGACTCGAAGAAGCTTCGCCACATCCTGGTTCGTCACGAGCAGGGTGCTGGCCACGCCGCCGAGGGTTACGCGAGCGCATCTGGCAAGGTCGGAGTGTGCATCGCCACCTCAGGCCCGGGTGCCACCAACCTCGTAACCGCAATTGCCGACGCCTACATGGACTCTGTCCCGATCATCGCGATCACCGGCCAGGTGGGTTCTCACCTAATCGGCACCGACGCCTTCCAAGAGGCCGACATCGTAGGTATCACCATGCCGATCACCAAGCACTCGTTCTTGGTTACCAAGCCAGAAGAGGTGCCAGCAGCGCTTGCCGCCGCCTACTTGATTGCCAGCACCGGCCGCCCCGGCCCAGTTCTCGTGGACGTCACTAAGGACGCCCAGCAGAACAAGGCCGAGTTCATTTGGCCACCAAAGATCGACCTACCTGGCTATAAGCCTGTAACCAAGCCTCACGGCAAGCAGATTCAGGCTGCAGCGGCGCTAATCAAGAACGCCAAGAAGCCGATTCTTTATGTCGGTGGCGGTGTGATTCGCTCGGGAGCATCAAAAGAACTTCTAAAACTTGCCGAGCTGATTGGTGCTCCGGTCACCACGACCCTGATGGCCCGCGGCGCGTTCCCAGACTCACACCCCCAGCACCTCGGCATGCCTGGCATGCACGGCACCGTTCCGGCGGTAATGGGCTTGCAGCGAAGCGACCTCTTGATCACTCTCGGTGCACGCTTCGACGACCGCGTGACCGGTATCGCCAAGTCGTTCGCGCCCGAGGCCAAGGTTATCCACGTCGACATCGACCCTGCCGAAATCGGCAAGATCCGTTACGCCGATGTGCCAATCGTTGGCGATGCCAAAGAGGTAATCACCGAACTTATCGCCGAGCTCACCACCACCCTCAAGGGCAAGCAGCCCGACATGGAAGAGTGGTGGAAGTTCTTGAACGGTCTACTCGAGCGCTACCCGCTCGGTTACACCCCTCACGAAGACGGCAAGCTTGACCCCCAGTACGTCATCAAGCGCATCGGTGAACTCAGCGGACCCGAGGCCATCTACGCAGCGGGCGTTGGCCAGCACCAGATGTGGTCGGCTCAGTTCGTCAACTACGAGCGACCAAACTCCTGGCTTAACTCGGGAGGCGCTGGCACCATGGGCTACGCGGTCCCAGCTGCCATGGGTGCCAAGGTTGCTCAACCGGAGCGCTTGGTTTGGGCGATTGACGGCGACGGTTGCTTCCAGATGACCAACCAAGAGCTCGCCACCTGCACGATCAACAACATTCCGATCAAGGTTGCGATCATCAACAACTCTTCGCTCGGCATGGTTCGCCAGTGGCAGACCCTGTTCTACGACAAGCGCTACTCGCACACCGACCTCAACACCGGAACCGACACCGTCATGGTTCCGGACTTCGTGAAACTCGGCGAGGCCTACGGTTGCCTCTCGATTCGCGTCGAAAAAGAGGAAGATGTCGATGCCGCGATCAAGCTCGCAATCGAAACCAACGACCGTCCGGTAGTCATCGACTTCATCGTCGGCCGAGACGCAATGGTTTGGCCGATGGTTGCCGCCGGCCTCTCCAACGACCAGGTTCAATACGCAAAAGATGCAGCTCCAGTTTGGGATGGTGAAGAGTAATGTCGAAACACGTTCTTTCGCTTCTAGTCGAAGACAAGCCGGGCCTACTGACCCGCGTTGCCGGTCTTTTTGCCCGCCGCGGCTTCAACATCGAATCGCTTGCGGTTGGTGCCAGCGAGATCGAGGGGCTCAGCCGCATCACCGTAGTGGTCAGCGTCGACGGTCTTCCGCTCGAACAGGTCACCAAGCAGCTGAACAAGCTGATCAACGTAATCAAGATTGTCGAGCTCGAGCCAGACTCGGTTCAGCGCGACCACATGCTTATCAAGGTGAAGACCGACGCCGCCAGCCGTAGCCAGGTGCTCGAGGCGGTAACCTTGTTTAGGGCTCGCGTCATCGACGTCGTGAGTGATGCACTGATCATCGAAATCACCGGTGACACATCAAAGTGCGCAGCTTTCATCAAAATTCTCGAACCCTTCGGCATCAAAGAAATGGTGCAGTCGGGTGTGTTGGCAATGGGCCGTGGCTCTAAGTCGATAACCGAGAAGGTAGCCAAGTAACCAAGGAGAAATAGACAACATGGCCGAAATTTTTTACGACAAGGACGCAGACCTTTCGCTGATTCAGGGCAAGAAGGTGGCCGTCATCGGCTACGGCTCGCAGGGTCACGCGCACGCGCTCAACCTAAAGGACTCCGGCGTTGACGTCGTTGTAGGCCTTCAGTCAAGCTCGAAGTCCCGCTCGGTTGCCGAGGAGCAGGGCCTGAAGGTTCTAACCCCAGCCGAGGCTTCTGCCTGGGCCGACGTAATCGTCATTCTCACCCCAGACCCAGTTCAGCGTCACGTTTACGCGAGCGACATCGAGCCAAACCTAACCGCGGGCAAGGCACTTGTCTTCGGTCACGGTTTCTCGGTTCGCTACGGTTACATCACTCCGCCAAAGGACGTCGACGTGTTCCTAGTCGCACCTAAGGGCCCAGGCCACCTAGTTCGTCGCGAATACGTAGCGGGCAAGGGTGTTCCGAACCTAATCGCAGTCGAGCAGGACTTCAGCGGCAACGCTTTCGAGCTCGGGCTCAGCTACTCGAAGGCAATCGGCGGAACCCGTGCCGGCACCATCAAGACCACCTTCACCGAAGAGACCGAAACCGACCTGTTCGGCGAGCAAGCCGTTCTTTGCGGTGGCGCAAGCCAGCTGATCATGTACGGCTTCGAGACTCTAACCGAAGCTGGTTACCAGCCTGAGGTTGCCTACTTTGAGGTTCTTCACGAGCTAAAGCTCATCGTCGACCTAATGTACGAGGGCGGCATTGCCAAGCAGCGTTGGTCGGTCTCGACCACCGCCGAATACGGCGACTACGTCTCTGGCCCACGCGTCATTGGCCCAGAGGTCAAGGAGCGCATGCGCGATGTTCTAACCGACATCCAAGATGGCACCTTCGCTCGTCGCTTCATTGCTGACCAGGACGCCGGAGCCCCAGAGTTTGAAGCGTTCCGTGCCAAGGGCGAGGCTCACCCAATCGAGAAGGTTGGCCGCGAACTGCGCAAGCTGTTCTCGTGGCTTCGCAAGTCAGAGAACGAGTCTGACTTCGTTGAGGGTTCGACTGCTCGCTAGTAGTTATTCGTTGAGAAACCCCGCTACCTGTAAGTGGCGGGGTTTTCTTTTATGCGTCGGGTCAGTTGAATATTTCCTTGTGCTCTGACAGCGTGATTCGAGTCCGGCGGATGTGCGTCTCGAGCACCTTCTCTACCTGAGGCGAATCATTGCGAATGATTCCGTCCAAGATCAGCTTGTGTTCCATGTGGGTCACCTCTGAGGTCGCAAAACCATTCAATTTGGCAAAGGCCCGTCTGTAGTGCTGAGTCGTATTCCAGATTCGCTCGACAAATTCTCGAAGCATTCCAGCCTCGGCTCCGGCGTATGACAGCAAGTGAAATTCCCGATCGAGCCTCAAAAACTGCTCTAGGTCGCTGGACTTTTCGATTTCAGAAACCAACTCGGTCAATCGCGCTATCTGGGCCGGCTTCAGGTGAGGGATGCTTTGCGAAATCAGAAGCGGCTCGAGGCGCTCGCGCACCTGATATGCCTCGTAGCACTCGCTCTCGGAAAGTTTCGAAACCCAAGCGCCGGCATTGGCGACCATAGTTACTAGTCCATCGCCTTCAAGTAGGCGCAGCGCATCGCGGACCGGTTGCCTACTTGCGCCAAAGCGCAGCGCGATGTCTTCTTGTCTCAGGCGTTCGCCAGGAGCTAGGGTTCCGTCGAGGATCTCCTCGCGAAGAGTTTGCGCTACTCTGCTGGGTGAGCTGGGTGCCACAATTTGACCTTTGCGTCTTTCTCGTAGGCCTTGCCGGCTGGGTAGCTGCAGAGTTCGAACTGCATACCCCAGGGGCTCAGAAAGTAAACCCAGGTTTGACCCAGGCTGGCCTTAGAGCTCTTGGTGGGTTCGCCCAAAATTCGGATGTTGTTTTCCTTCAGGTAGGCAATGGCCGCATCAATGTCATCGACGTAGAAGCAGAGGTGGTGACCACCGATGTCGCTGTTGCGCGGTTGGGTTCTTGAAACGTCCGCGTCTGCCGATTGGTATTCGAAAATCTCGAAGTTGGAACCGAATTGGCACCTGAAGAATCGAATCTCTTTCATGATGGTGCGAGGGTTCACATTTAGGTGATCGGCCATCCAGTTATCGTCGCTTTGAAATGGCCCGAGGCTGTAGACGAGTTCGCAACCAATCACGTCTCTAAAGAAGATCGTTGCTTCTTCGATGTCGGGAACTGTGAACCCAATGTGGTCGGTTCCCCGAAGCGTGGGTATTCCTTTAGTCATTTCGCCCCTAACATCCTCTTTGGATACATAATGCCGTATAAATCACAGTTTTATAAGTATTTTGCTAATCATTTGATTGGATTGGATACATTTGGCTATTCTTGACTTTAGATTAATCACTGCCCCAGACCACCCTGACGTTGGAGTCAACGATGACCGAGAAGATTCAGCTCTCACCGAAAGAGCCTTGGATTGAACTGCGAACCACGCCACAGGATTGGCGCGACGCAGACCCAGGCCTACTCGAGAACATGCTCGGTCAGATGCACCTTATTCGCGCCTTCGAGGAGACCGTTCTGCAGCTAGCAGGCGAAGGTCTGGTTCACGGCCCGGCTCACTCGAGCATTGGTCAAGAAGGTGGAGCCGTAGGTTCGATCGTTGGACTTCGGGGATCCGATGCGGTCAACGGTTCACACCGCGGGCACCACCAGTTTCTTGCAAAGGCCATCGGCTTTGTCGCACCAAACGGACTAGACGTCACAAACTTGGTAAACCCGGCCATTCAGGAAGTCCTCCAGCGCACACTCGCCGAAATCCTAGGGCTGGCGCAGGGGTACTGCCGCGGACGCGGAGGGTCAATGCACCTTCAGTGGAAGGAAGCCGGCGCTCTCGGAACAAACGCGATCGTTGGCGGAGGCGTCCCGCTTGGAGCCGGAAACGCTTGGGCGCAACAGCATTCGGCCACCACCGACCTAACGGTGAGTTATTTCGGCGATGGCGCTGTGAATATCGGTTCGGTTCTAGAAACCATGAACCTGGTCGCCGCCTGGAAGATCCCACTTGTTTTCTTCATCGAGAACAACCTCTACGCGGTATCTACCCATGTTTCAGAAGTCACCGCAGAAGAGCGACTCTCTGGGCGTGGAACCGGTTTTGGTATTCCAAGCTGGCGCGTAGACGGTATGGACCCATTGGCGGTGCACCTGGCCATGCAAGAAATCTCCGAGCACGTTCGCGCGGGCAAAGGCCCGGCAGTCATCGAGGCCGAGGTCTATCGCTTCTTCCATCAGAACGGGCCGTTCCCGGGCAGCGCCTTTGGTTATCGACCAAAGGAAGAAGAAGAGGCTTGGCGGGGGAGAGATCCACTGGTCAGAGTCGCAAACGAGATGATCACCCTCGGGCTCATTGACCAGCAACAGGTTGACCAGGTGCGAGCTCAGGCACAGGCCGCCATGGAATTTGCTGTCACTCAACTGCTCGAAGCAGACCCAAATGGCAAACCCGGATCAAGAAAGATTCGCGACGACCTTTGGCCGAGCGTGGACTTCGTAAACGTGGGTGTTCGAGGCGATGCTCGAGAGCTGAACGGCGCCCGAACAGAAGAATTCGCTACTCACCCAGGCGCCAAAGAAGAAGTTCGATTCGTAGACGCCGTTGCGGCCGTGATGGATCGGCGCATGGAGACCGACTCGCGCATCGTCGTTCTTGGTGAAGACGTTCACCGACTCAAGGGCGGTACGAACGGTGCAACGAAGGGATTGGTTGAAAAGTTCCCTGACCGAGTTCTAGGAACCCCGATTAGTGAAAACGCATTCGCCGGACTAGGGGGAGGCATGGCCTTGGACGGCCGTTTCCGCCCCGTTGTCGAATTTATGTACCCAGACTTTATGTGGGTGGCCGCTGACCAGGTTTTCAACCAGATTGGCAAAGCTCGCCACATGTTCGGTGGCGATGCGGCTGTCCCAGTGGTGATCAGGACCAAAGTTGCCATGGGTTCAGGCTATGGCTCACAGCACCTGATGGATCCAGCGGGAATATTTGCCACTTCACCTGGCTGGCGCATCGTCGCCGCCTCCAACCCCTTCGACTACATTGGTCTCATGAATGCCGCTTTGGCCCTTGAAGACCCGGTCTTGGTCATAGAGCACGTTGACCTGTACGCCTCAAAGGGCGAAATCGCTATCGGTGACTACGACTATCAGATTCCTTTCGGAAAAGCAGCAATAAAGCGTCCGGGTAGCGACCTTACGATTTTGACTTATCTTTCTATGGTCAATCACTCGCTCGAGGCGGTTGAACAAACTGGCATTGATGCAGAAGTTATCGACCTCAGGTGGCTAGACCGGGCAAGCATCGATTGGGACACCATCGAGGCGAGCATCAAAAAGACCAATGCGGTACTGATCGTTGAGCAAGGGGCTCAGGGCACCAGCTATGGCAGTTGGCTGGCCGACGAGTTGCAGCGTCGCTACTTCGATTACCTAGATCAACCCATTGCCAGAGTTCACGGAGGCGAGGCGTCACCGAGCATCTCGAAGGTGCTAGAGCGAGCAGCCATCGCAAAAACCGAAGAGGTCGTTGCCGGGCTGAAGCGCGTGACTGAAGGGTTTGGCAAAAACTAATGGCAACGCTAATTCGAATGCCTGAGGTTGCTGCCGGAGCTACCGAAGTCGTGCTTTCAAAGTGGCAGATCGCAGTCGGTGACCAGGTCAAGATCGGCGACGTGATCGCCGAGATGGAAACCGAGAAGGCCGTAGTGGACTACGTCTCGGATGCAGAGGGAACCGTTTACAAGATTCTGGTTGCCGATGGCTCACCGGTTGAAGTCGGCGCACCAATTGTGATTTTGCTCGCTGCCGGCGAGGATGGGTCGGCCGGTGATGCGCTTATCGGTGGAGCGAGCGTTGTTGCTCCGAACCAATTGCCTCACGAGGTACCAGAGACTCAAGCGCCGCCAACGATTCACGAGCCTGTCACGGCTCAAGTCGCTGGTGAACGACAGTTTGTTAGTCCGCTAGTTCGCAAACTGAGCGCTGACCGGGGGATCGATCTCGACCAAATAGTCGGCACCGGCCCCTACGGCCGCGTGGTTCGCCGTGATTTCGAGGAGTTCCTGACCAGAGGTCTAGCAGCCCAGCCGGTCACCAGTTCGGCAATCGCTACACAGGAATTCTCGAGCAGTTACGTGACCGTGCCGCACTCAGGAATGCGCCGGGCCATTGCGCGTCGCCTCACCGAGAGCAAGTCCACGGTGCCTCACTTTTACGTCACTGCCGACTGCAAGGTCGATGGGCTGCTCGAACTCCGTAAGCGCATCAACGAGACTTCGGTGGTCAAAATTTCTGTGAATGATTTTGTCGTCAAGGCAGTTGCTTCGGCCTTGATGGACGTACCGGAGGCTAATGTCATCTGGAGCCCAGATGCAATGCACAAGTTTGAATCCGCCGACATCGCCGTTGCCGTAGCAACCGAGGGCGGCTTGCTGACACCGGTCATTCGAGGCGTTGAGAAGCGCACGCTCAGCAACCTGAGCATGGAAATAGCTGAGCTCGCTGGTCGCGCACGGGCTGGCAAACTTCGTCAGGAAGAGCTTGAGGGTGGCAGCTTCGCAGTTACCAATCTTGGAATGTTTGGCACGAAGGAATTTTCAGCCATTTTGAATCCTCCGCAGTCTGGGATCCTTGCGATTGGCGCTGCGTCACCTCGTGCGATTGTCGAAGATGGTCAGGTCGTTGTTGCAAATGTGATGACGGTAACCCTTTCGGCAGATCACCGAGCGGTCGACGGCGCTTTGGCGGCTCAGTGGTTGGCGGCGTTCGTCCACCGCATCGAAAACCCGTTGAGTATGTTGGTTTAGCTCGAGCTACTGCTTGCGCAACTTTCGGGCCTTTGCGTCACCCATAACGTTCAGTACTTCAACGGCAGACTTCGCGGGCAGGCTAGGGCCTCCTGCTTTGGCCGGGCCCAGGTTGCTTAGGTTCTGAGAGTCAGCGTTCTTGTTGCCGATTACGAACCAGATTCCTCTGGCAGCTTTGGCCGAATTGTTTTCATACATGTGTAGCCGGTTTGCATCGAAGCTAAACGAATCACCCGGGTAAAGTTCGTGAACGTCGGACTCGATCCGCAGGGTGAGAGTGCCTTCGATGATGACCCCGTATTCGATTGCGTCATGGCGCATCATTTTTGCTTCTACGGAACTAGAGCTTCCCGGTTCGTAGGTGACCATTAGCGGGTCGGCGTCATCTTTGCCTCCATCGGCAAGACGCTCCCAAACAACTCCGTTTTCCATTTCGATGGTTGGGTTTTCGCTTCGACGCTGAACAATTCCGTGGTGGCCATCCTCGTAGCCAGAGATCTCATCAGAATCCTGACCCTGGACACGGCCTTTCATAAGGCCGTCGAGTGAGATTCCCAGGTGATTTACCAAGGTGTAAAGCGTGCTAACCGAAGGTTGAGTCTTGCCGGTCTCGACCTGAGAGAGAAGGCTGGCAGATACCCCGATCGCGCTCGCAACACTTCTGAGGCTGAGTTTTCGTGAAAGGCGTACTCGTCTGAGCTCATCACCTATGTCAAATTGCACCGAGTCTCCTCCAAAAATTGCGCAAAAGGCGCAGTCACTCTTTACACTCACTTTACAGAGTCGACCTAGGAAACTCACTATTTGTTGAATATTTGCTCGTTTGGCTGTCACAACTTTGTGAAATGTGAAGTGAAACTGCACTTAAACTAAGAAGTGTCAACGGCGATGGAGAAATCGATGGACTTGAAAAATGGGCTCGGTCACCTGAGTTATTCCACGCTGGTTCACGCTGGCGACACCTGGGAAGAAATGAACGCGAGCCTGAGGGAATTCGTTCCGCAGGTAAAACAGCAAATCTCACCGGACCAGCCTTTTGCGGTGTCACTCAGGATCTCGTCAGCCTCAGCCAAAACTCTTTCTGAGAGCGCTGTTGAGCGTGAGGCCCTAAAAGACTTCCTCATACAAGAGGACCTTTACGTTTATACGGTGAACGCGTTCCCCTACGGTCCGTTCAAGGGCGACATTGTTATGGAGCGGGTCTACGAGCCGGATTGGACCTCAGAGGAGCGCGTTTCATATACAAACTCCGTTGCCGATATCTTGGCAGAGGTCTCTCCGGCAAACGTGAATCCTTCGATCCAAACTGCTCCCTTGGCCTTCAGACCAAATGTCGCAAACGAGCAATACGTCAAAACCTTCACTCGCAACATTTTTCGAGTTGTTAAACATCTTCGCGAGCTCGAGGAGCGCACCGGGCGGCGCGTAAAGTTAGCAATCGAACCCGAACCAGCTTGTTATCTAGAGACAACAGACGAGACGGTGACTTACTTCAAAGAGCGCATTTATTCCTTGGCGGGAATTCGAGAGCTTGCCGAGGTTGCGGGTATTCCCTTGAGCGAAGCAGAGGGAGCGGTTCGCCGCTACTTGGGTGTAGTTTTCGACATCGGACACCAGTCGGTGGGATTCGAAAACATCACCGAGTCACTGACCAAATTGGTCGAGGCTGGTATTCCAATATTTAAACTCCAGGCAGCCGCTTCGCTGTGGGTGGAAAACCTGACTCGAGACAAACTTGAGGCGCTTCGCAGGTTCACCGAAACAATCTACCTAAGTCAAACCTCGCTCAAGCAAAACGGTGAAATAACCAAGTACCTGCATCTCGGCGAGGCGCTAGATGCCTATGAGGCGAATCCGGTTGCCAGCGAAATGCGAACCCACTTTCACGTCCCTGTCTTCCTGGAGGAGCTAGGTCCATTCCGGACCACTCGCTTTGGTGTTCAAGAGGCCCTGAAGATGCACCGGAAAAGCCCGCTCTCGGATCATCTCGAGATCGAGACCTACACTTGGGACGTTTTACCGGAAGAGCTCAAAACCGGAAACATCATCGACTACGTCAACAGTGAACTTGAGTTCGTTCGTACCGAATTGATTGGATAACAAATGTCGCAAAAGATCCGGGTTTCTCTGCTTGGCCTAGGCTCCATGGGCACCGCAATGGCGTCTCGCCTCCTGGCGCAAGGTTTCGATGTCGATGTGTGGAATCGCTCGCCTAAAGAGATTGGCGATTTGCTCGATCTGGGGGCCCGAAAGGTCGACCTGGTCGGAGCTCTCCAAAACAGCTTCTTCATCTCGATGCTCAGCAACGACGCCGCTGCACTCGAGGTTTTCAGCGATGAAAAACTTGCTCAGGCCGCGCCTGGAGCGATTCACTTGAATATGTCCACTCTGAGTACTACGGCGACTAGGACGCTGGCAGAACGCCACGAGAGGCTTGGCGTCGGCTACGTGGCCTCGCCTGTATTAGGGCGCCCCGCGGCCATTTTGAACGGCAAGTTATTGATTGTCGCCGCTGGCAAGGCGAGCGAGGTTGAGGCTGCGGCCGCCGTATTCGACAAGGCTTCCGCTCAGCACTGGAACGTCGGTGAAGACCACGCTAAGTCAATTTTGGTCAAGCTCGGGGTCAACTACAACTTGATTCATGCGCTTCAGGCAATTGGCGAATCTGTCGCACTGGTCGAATCTGGGGGAGTGGACCCCAACACGTTTGTAGAAATCTTGACCCACACCGCATTCACCGGGGCCGCTTACACCGGCTACGGGCCCATGATTGTTAACCGGAATTACACGCCACCCGGCTTCTCGGTCGCGCTCGGCCTTAAAGACGTCAAGCTGGTCGAAGAAGCTGCTGAAGAACTCGATCTAAAACTCCCAGTTGCCCAGGTGCTAAGAGGGCTATTCGAGAGCGCTCTACTAGATCCAGAGCTTCGCGACCTCGACTGGTCTGCAATCGCCGAGCTCACTCGACAGCGCAAGATCTAAAGCTGCTCTCAAGCCTTCTTTTGCTTGGCCTTACGGGTGCGTGCCGTGCTGTAAACCACGGCTGCAACGAGAATCAGAATTGCCTGCAGCAGGTACTGCCAGGTCTGATCCAAGTCAAGAAATACAGTGGCATTTAGGACCTGAATCA
>WLPL01000080.1 GCA_009698805.1 Actinomycetota bacterium
AAGTCGGTAGGAGGCTAAGAACTCGTTGCGTGCGTCTTTCGGCGCTAAGTCTGAACCGAGAACCAGGATTACACCGCTGCCGACGCCGTTGACCAGGGCCATAAGAATGGCTACTGCGAAGAACGTTGGGGCGTTGAATGCGAAGGCAACCAAAAGGTGTGCGACTGACAACCCGATGGCTGTCGGCACGGCGGCCCAGCGCCTACCGAAACGATCCATGATCGCACCGGACGCGTAAAAGAGTGCAAAGTCGAGGGCGTTCGCGATTCCGATATAAACCGCGGCTTCGGCTGCGGGCAGGCCGATACTGAGAGCCCAGAGCGGCAGGCCAATCTGGCGCGAAGTTCGGAGGATTCCAATTACCGAAACACCCACACCAACCGTGGCAAGCTTCTTCCACTCGCGTTTGGCGATGTCCAAGGTTCGCCCTGGAACAACAATCGGCGTGTTCAAGATGGCGTCTTTCTTGGTCAGCAACAAAACGACGGCTGCCGAGCTGCAAACGATCACGGCCACCCAATACACCGCTCCGGGCCCGCCAACGTGAACCGCCCAAGCGCCGAGGAGAGGGCCGAAGAATGAACCTCCGCGAAACATGCCACCGAGAATCGAAACGCTGCGGGCTCGGTGAGTTAGTGGAATGTGTTCGGTCATAAACGAGTGCCGAGCAAGTGCGAAAACCGCCGAGGACGCTCCCAGAATCAGAATTCCGGCACCGAGCATGTAGAGATTGACCGCGAAAACCGAGAGGAGGATTCCAACCGCGGCAATCCCGGCCGAGAGAATCATCGAAGTGCGCTCACCGATTCGGTCAACGAGTTTGCCGGCAGGCAGATCGGCGACCAGCGTGCCAGCCATGACAAGACCGGCGATGAGTCCGGCAGTTGAGAGGTCGGCGCCCATAGCCTTAGCGCTGGCTGGAATTAGCGGGATCATGCTGTTTTCGCCGATCGAAAAAAGTAGCGATGGCAAGAAGACGGGAACGACCAAAGACTTGATTTGGTAGTTCACTGCTGACTTCGGCACCACTCAATTATGCGCGCCTAGACTAGAGGCAGATGGCTGACATAGACCTTTCCCACGAGATTCGTGAGCTGCGAACCACGTTTGCGAGCATTCGCGAGGTCGTCAACCCTACCCAGCTGGCCAAGAACGTCGTGGTCTTGAAAGAGCAGGCCGCCGACCAGAATCTCTGGGATGACGCCGCCAAGGCGCAGAAAATCACCAGCGCGCTAAGCCGAACGCAGTCCCAGATAACCAAGCTCGAAACCGTTCAGGCTCGACTCGATGACCTCGAGGTTTTAATTGACCTAGCCAACGATGCGAGCGACTCTTCGGTTCAGAGCGAGGCAAAGGCCGAACTAACCGCTCTTCAGGGCGAAATCGGTGATCTCGAGGTCCAAACCCTACTCAACGGTGAATACGACTCTCGTGCCGCCGTTATTACCATTCGCGCGGGAGCTGGCGGCGACGATGCAACCGACTTTGCCGAGATGCTGATGCGCATGTATCTGCGTTACGCCGAAAAACACAAGCTGCCAGCCGCCGTCCTAGATATTTCTTACGCCGAAGGCGCAGGCATCAAGTCGGCGACCTTCGAAATAGATTCGCCTTTTGCCTTCGGAACCCTTTCGGTCGAGGGCGGCACCCACCGACTCGTGAGAATGAGCCCGTTCAACTCGGCCGGCAAGCGTCAAACTTCTTTCGCCGCTGTGGAAGTGGTTCCGCTGATCGAACAAACCGACGTTATCGAGATCGCAGACAGCGATATCCGTGTCGACGTGTTCAGGTCTTCTGGCCCTGGTGGTCAGTCGGTCAACACTACCGACTCGGCGGTTCGAATCACCCACCTGCCTTCGGGAATCGTGGTTTCTTGCCAAAACGAGAAGAGTCAGATCCAGAACAAGGCGGCAGCCCTTCGCGTTCTCGCCTCCCGCCTTCTCGAAGTGAAGCGTCGCGAAGAAGAGGCGCAGAAGAAGCAGCTCGCGGGCGATGTGAAGGCCTCCTGGGGTGAGCAGATGCGCTCATACGTCCTCGCCCCTTACCAAATGGTCAAAGACCTCCGCACCGACTACGAAGTGAACAACCCGAGCGCTGTGTTCGACGGCGACATCGACGGATTTATTACCGCAGCGATTCGGTGGCGTAAACGGGTTCAGGAGTAACCCTGTTTTAGGCTCTAATCACGATGATCTCGATTAGCAATGTAACCAAGCAATACAAGGGCGCACCTCGCCCAGCGCTTGACGATGTCTCGATCGAAATCGACAAAGGCGACTTCGTCTTTCTGGTCGGAACCTCTGGTTCGGGCAAATCTAGCCTCCTTCGCCTAATGCTTCGCGAAGACGTGCCGTCTAAGGGATCAGTCAGTGTCCTAGGCGAAAACCTGGTCGCCATCGCCTCCCGCAGAATCCCTCAGTTTCGCCGAAACATCGGCATGGTTTTTCAGGACTTTAGACTCCTGCCAAACAAAACAATCTTCGAAAACATCGCCTTTAGCCTCGAGGTAACTGGCGCTAGCCGGTCCAAGATCGCCGACAAGGTGCCGGCAGCGCTAAACCTTGTTGGCTTGTCTGAAAAGGCCGGTCGCATGCCCAACGAGCTATCGGGCGGAGAACAGCAGCGCGTAGCACTAGCGCGCGCCTTCGTCGACACCCCGGCACTGCTGCTCGCCGACGAACCGACCGGAAACCTAGACCCGGCAACCAGCGCCGAGATCATGCGCCTGCTCGAAAAAATCAACGAGGGTGGCACGACAATCGTCATGGCAACCCACGACCGTGGCTTGGTCGACATGGCGCGAAAGCGAGTGGTCGTTCTCGACCAGGGCAGGATCGTTCGTGACGAACGAGGCTCCGGATACGTGGGTCAAGAATGAGACTGAGCACGGTTTTTCGCGAGGCGGTTTCTGGCCTTCGACGCAACGTAGCGATGGTGGTTTCGATCATCCTGGTCACGTTCCTATCTCTGACCTTCGTCGGCACCGCCAGTCTGCTGCAGATGCAGGTTGCTCAGATGAAAAACTATTGGTACGACAAAGCCGAGGTTGCCGTCTATCTCTGCTCGACCATTTCACCGGCCAACGCTTGCCCGCAGGGCCAGGCTTCCGAAGACATCAAAACCGCGGTGACAGCCAAGCTAAACGAAGACACCCTGAAGCCCTTTATCAACAACTTCTACTTCGAAGATCACGCTCAGGCCTACAAACACTTTCAGGAGCAGTTCAAGGGCAATACGGTCGCTAAATACGTGACCAAGGAGCAACTGAACGAGACATTCTGGGTCAAGCTAAAAGACCCCCAGAAGAGCCAGATCGTCACCGAAACCTTCACCGGATTCGCGGGCGTCGAAGAAGTGCGCGACCAACGCTCATACCTAGACCAAATCTTTAACATCCTCAACGCAGCCAGCCTCGCTGCAATCGGCGTTGCGACCCTGATGCTCTTCTCTTCCGCCCTTCTTATTTCGACCACGATTCGACTGAGCGCATTCTCACGAAGGCGCGAAATCGGCATCATGCGACTGGTTGGCGCCAGCAACTTCTACATCCAGCTACCGTTTGTGCTCGAAGGAATCGTTGCCGCGACCGTGGGAAGCCTTCTCGCCGGTGGCGCTGTCCTAGCAATCGTGCAATTCTTCGTCCAGGGCGTCCTCGCCCCCAAACTCCCGTTCACCAACCTCGTCGGGCTACCAGATGCCCTGACCGTGTTCCCGATTCTCGTCGGCGTGGGTGTCCTTCTCGCCGCAATCGCCTCGGGTTCAGCAATTCGCCGCTATCTTCGCGTCTAACCTGCTTGTTAGACTGATTGGCTGACCGCCCAGGTCAGTCAGATGGAGTGAATCGTGCCTAAAGAGCGCGGCCAGAAAGTTGTGGCCAGCAATCGTAAAGCCCGCCACGACTATCACCTCGAAGATGTCTTTGAAGCCGGTTTGGTTCTCACAGGCACAGAAGTGAAGTCGCTGCGGGCTGGTCGTGCTTCCCTGATTGACGGCTTCGGCTCAATCGAGGGCGGCGAAGCCTGGCTCGAAAACGTCCACATTCCCGAATACACCCAGGGCACCTGGAACAACCACAACACTCGCCGCCGCCGCAAGATGCTGCTCAACCGCGACGAGATCGACAAGCTGGCCGGCAAGATCAAGGAATCCGGCTACACACTGGTTCCCCTGAGTATTTATTTCAAAGACGGACGCGCCAAGGTCGAGATCGCGCTCGGTCGCGGTAAGAAGGACTACGACAAACGCCAATCGCTCAAAGAGGCACAAGACAAGCGTGAGGTCGCTAGAGCAGTGGCCACCAAGGGCAAAGAGTGGTAGCTCGGCCTCGCAGAAAACTCACGGAATAAATGTCACTATCTCGAGTTATCCTGTATTCGAACCAGCAATGGTTTTTTGGTAACTAAATAATGGGGATGATCGGT
>WLPL01000081.1 GCA_009698805.1 Actinomycetota bacterium
CACGGCGGAGGCGGCCCGGGCGTTGGTCCGGTTGCGGTGCGTGCGCACCTCGCAGCTTTCTTGCCAGGTCACGCGCAGGCCCAGACCGAGCTGCCAAACTACGGACCGGTATCGGCAGCGCCGTTCGGTTCGGCCAGCATCCTGCCAATTTCTTGGGCCTACATTCGCATGATGGGCAACCAGGGTTTGAGTGAGGCCACTTCGACCGCGGTTCTCTCGGCCAACTATGTGGCTCGAAAGCTCAAAGGCCACTACCCGGTTCTCTACACGGGCTACGAAGGCTTGGTTGCTCACGAATGCATCTTGGACATCCGTCCGCTGACCGAGGAGACCGGCGTCACCGTTGACGATGTGGCAAAGCGACTAGTCGACTACGGCTTCCACGCCCCAACCATGTCGTTCCCAGTTGCCGGCACGCTGATGATCGAACCGACCGAATCCGAGCCACTGGATGAGCTTGACCGCTTCATCGACGCGATGATTGCGATTCGCCAGGAGGCCGAACAGGTCAAGAACGGTGTTTGGCCAGCGGAGGACAACCCGCTGCACAACGCACCGCACACCGCGAAGCACATTGCGGGGGAGTGGAGCCACCCTTACTCTCGCGAGTTGGCGGTTTACCCCGTCGCTGGTCAGCACCGAAACAAGTACTGGCCAATCGTTCGCCGCATCGATTCGGTTTATGGCGACCGCAACCTGGTTTGCTCTTGCCCGCCGCCCGAAGCTTTTGCCTAGAGGCCGGTAATAAAGGTTTTCGCCCAGGCGTAGCCGACGAAGCTGATCGCGTCCAAGATGAAGTGCGCGATTACCAGCGGAGTTAGCCTGCCGAATTTTCGGTAGGCCCAGCCGAATACGAGACCCATCGCGAAGTTTCCGATAAACCCACCGAAGCCCTGATACAGGTGGTAACTGCCACGAATCGCGGCGCTGATGAAAATGGTCGCCCACTTTCCGCGTCCTAGCTCGCGCAGCCTTTCGAAAAGGTAGCCAACCATGACAACCTCTTCAAGCAGAGCGGAGCCAAGGGCCGAGAGCAAGAGCACGGGAATCGTCCACCAGTAAGCACCGAGGTTGCTGGTGACCACCTGCGCCGAAAGCCCCAGACTTCTGGCGGCGAAGTAAAGTCCAAGCCCCGGGATTCCGATTACGGCGGCCAAAGCCAGACCTTGCCAAACATTCTTTATAAGAGGACGCGCCAAGAAACCGATTCGGTTAAAGGGGTTCGAGTCGCCGGCCAACAGATAAAGAGTCAGCGCAACCGGAGCCAAACCAAAGAGGAAGCCGAGCAGTTGGTAGGTCAGGTCGAAGTAGGGCGAGCTCGAAAGGCTTTGATTGAGAGTCACCGTCGAGCCTCCCAGACCCTTCGGCGATAAGAGCGAGTGGAATAAGGAGACCATCGAATAGACGGCCGACTGCCCGAGGCTTAGCGCCAGGACGATCGCAATCTCGATTTTCAATCTCATGTCATTGCCCGCACGGCCATGGTGATCGCCAAGGCAATGATCAGTACTCCACCGAGAGCGCCGATCCATGCGCGCAGTTTGCCTCGGGTTATCGAGCGCAGGGCAAGTCCGGCGACGGCAAGGGACTCTTGCCAAACGATCGAACCGACAAAAACCCCAATCGCAAACACCACGCCGGCAAATGCGTTTCCATCGGTGGCGATGCTTGAGACGCTTGGGGCCAGGGCCAAGAAGTAGAGAGCGGTCGGTGGGTTGACCACGGTTGCTGCAAAGAAGGTTGCGAACGTCTTGCGTCTAGAGGTCTCTGGCTTGGTTGGGGTGACGTCCTCGTCTTTAGTTTTGAACAAAGCGAGGTTCTTCACGAGCGTCGCGATGCCCAAGAATAGAAGAATTGCCGACCCGCCGAGGCTCAACCAAAGCGACCAAACTTTTAGCCAATTGGCCAGCGCCCCACCGATATAGAAAACGCTTACGGCGTATAAACCATCGACAGTTGCCATAGCTAAGGCCCCTACGACCCCGTGTCGCCAACCCTTCGCCACGGTGGTGTTTATCAGCATGATTGCCATCGGACCCACTGGAATAGCGAGGGCTAGGCCGGCAGCGAAGCCGATAGCAACGAGAGTTAGGAGTCCGTTCACAGTTAGAAACTACCATTTCGCGATATGTAACGAGATTGTCACGAATTGAAAGATTTAGAAAACCTTGTGTATTTCGGGTCAACCACTCCTAAAGTAGTAACTACGAAGTAACGGGTTCACCCGTTGTTTACCCAACAAGGAGAAATACATGAAGTCAACAATGTTCCGTCGTGGACTAAGTTTGGCTGCAGCCAGCGCGCTTGCGTTCACTGGTATCGCAGGCATCTCGTCCTCGGCTAGTGCAGTGACTAAAACCACCCTCATCATTGGTGACGGTCTTGGTTGGAGCTCGCTGAACACTGCAAACCCAAACGAAAACTCAACGATCAACGCTGACGTTGCGTACCTAACCGGTCAAGGTTTCTGGTACTACGACAACAAGCCATCGCTTATCCCGAACACCGCTTTCGGTACCTACGGAATTGTCAAAGACAAGCCGAAGGACTTCGAGGTCAAGTACACCGTTAAGAAGGGTCAAGTCTGGTCAGACGGCACCCCAATTGACGCAGTTGACATGCTCCTTAGCCACGTTATTTCGTCGAGCAAGTACTCGATCGCTGCTGGCCTAGGTGACCCTTCGTCAGAAGCCGGTTCGAAGTTCTTCTCGGGCGGTTACGGTGGCGGTTACGACCTCCACGTAGTTGGCAACCCTGTCCTTTCGGCAGACCACATGTCGCTCACCCTGAAGTTCGACCAGTTCATGCCGAACTGGAAGGTTGAGACTCCTGGTGCGTCACCTGTTCACACTCTCGAGCTAATGAAGGACGGCAAGACTGCCCTTCAGAGCGCTTCGGCTAACCTTGCAGCTAAGGCTAAGTTCCTTTCGGACTACACCAACGCCATCAAGGGCAACGCAACTGCCAAGGCTCGTATGGCTGCCATTGGTGACATCTGGACCAACGACTACAACTTCGACGAGTCGTCATACGACCGCACTGCAAAGCCACTTATTGCTGTCGGTAACGGTGCCTATTCGCTACAGTCGTTCAACTACGGAACCCAGACCGTAACCCTAGTTTTGAACCCTAAGTTCAACTCGGGTCACAAGGTCACCGCTGCCAAGCCAGTTCGCACAATCGTCTTCAAGTACGTTGCTGACGGTACCGCTTCGGTTCAGGCTCTTCAGAACGGCGACATCAACCTGTACCAGGGTGCTCCTGGTGCGGCTGGTTACTCGACCCTGCAGACTCTAAAAACCGGCAAGCAGATCGGGCTTCTAGGTGGCGTTTCGTCAACCTACGAGCACGTCGACCTTCGCACCGGTGACGGTAGCGGTGACAGTGGAGGAACCGAGACTTACAACGGTCTCTTCTCTGACAGCCGCGGTCAGAAGGGTAAAGACCTACGTCTAGCCTTCCTACTTGCTTACCCACGTAAGCAGATTGTTGACACCCAGCTAAAGCCGTTCAACCCTAAGGGTGGAATTCTTAACTCGAACTTCTCTCTACCGGGTTCATCTCGCTACGCTGCGATCACCAAGCTAAACGGTCTCACCACGAACCACTCTGTAACCATTGGAGGCACGAAGTACACATACAACTTCAACGTCACCTCTGAGTTCCAGCAGGTTCAGAACGAGAACATTGCACTCAAGCTAGTGAAGAAGTGGTACCCGAACGCTGGCGTTAACGTTGACACCCCGGCTCTACACGTGAACTACTTGCGCTCATCGCGCCAGATGCGTGTTGAGAACAACGCGTTGGTTGTTGCACACGAGGCTAAGGCCGGTTTCACCGTGAGCAACTTCACAACCTCAGGTTGGTCAGCGAAGCTCAGCTACAACGAGTACGACGCTAACGAGTTCGCTTGGGTTCCTAGCTCGATCACCGCAAATGGTTCGAACGCGAACTACCTGAGCGATGGTCCGAACAACCACACTGGTTGGTACGACGAGGCTCTCGACACCCTGCTTCACAAGCTTGACTCGAAGCAGTCGGAAGCCGATATCGCTAAGATCAGCGGTACCGCAGAAGGAATGATCACAGGCCACGCCTGGACCCTTCCTATCTTCCAGTGGGTACAGGTGACTGCTTTCAGCACAGGCGTCTACGGCATAAAGCCAGGACCTCTGTCACCAACCTACGCATGGAACTACTGGGAGTGGCACTTCTAGTCTCTGACTAGGAGAAAACTCCAAAAAAGAGAAGTTGGCCCCGAGGAAACTCGGGGCC
>WLPL01000082.1 GCA_009698805.1 Actinomycetota bacterium
GGTTGATTCTCTCGCCAGCAACCAAAATCTTGCCAATTCGGCCCAATCTCTCGGGATGATTCCCAACAGCAGCCCGGTCTTCCTGAGACTTTCGGATCAGAGCATCATCGGAAAGCCGAAGGCAGCCTATTTCGATTCAACCCACCAAGTTTCGAGAAACCTCGTGCCGAACGCGGCGATGACGACTCGTTCGAAGTGGAGCGTCGCTCAAGTGGTAACCACCACCAATGTCGCTACCGTTCAACCGGCTAGCCAACAAGTAACTTTGATTTCGGGCAAGCTACCCGTTTCGCCTACTCACTAGAACACGGAGGCTGGGCAAGTGACACTTCTTACGCCTGGCAATCCGCGAAAGCGCACAAGGCTATTCACTGGCTTAATCCTGGTTCTGGCAGTGGTTTTCGCATTCAGGTTGTTCGCCTTTCAAGTGGTGGATGCCGAAAGCATTAACAAGATCTCTAAGGCGAACCGTTCGGTTACCCGCACCTTGAGCGCACTCCGTGGCGACATAGTCGACTCTAGCGGCAACGTTCTGGCTCACTCGGTTTACACCTACGACATCAACGCCGCACCTATAAACGTTCAACCGGTTACCGTGCTGCGTAATGGCCAAGAGGTAATACTCACGGTGGATCAGCAGGCCGATGCAATTGCCAAGATTTTGGGCCAAACCAAGCTAGAGATTCTCGCCAAGATCGCCGGAACCGGTGTCTACGCCAACCTTGCCAAGAGCGTCTCGGCTGCCCGCTATCGTGCATTGCAGGAGCTTGACATACCTTGGTTGTTTTATGACCCGATCCTTTCGCGAACCTACGCCGAAGGCGCAACCACCGGCAGCATCGTGGGTTTCGTCGGAAAAGACGGAATCCCTCTAGCCGGCGTTGAACTCCAGATGAATGGTTGCCTTGCCGGCGTCGATGGTCAAGAAACCTTCGAACGTGGTACCGATGGAATTCGCATACCGAGCAGTGCGGTAGTTGCGCAACAGGCTGAAAATGGCTCCACGGTGCGGCTGACCCTAAATAAGGACCTTCAATACCTCGCCCAAAATATGCTCTACGCCGAAGTCAAGAAATACAAGGCCGATTGGGCCACGGCTGTGGTTATCGAAGTCAAGACGGGCAAGATCTTGGTTGCAGCCGAAGCACCCGCCGTAGACTCCAACGACTTTGGAATCGCCACTGCCGATTCCCGCAAGTCACGAATATTTGAAACCTCATTTGAGCCAGGCTCAACAATGAAGACGATTACGGCTGCCACACTAATCGATACCGGTCGGGGTACCCCGCTGACTAAGGTCATTGCGCCTTACAAACTGAGTTTTGCTTGGGGACCTGTGCAAGACTCACACCAGCATCCCGCGGAGCGGCTCACCCTGACCGGAGTGCTAAAGGATTCCTCGAATACGGGCATCATAAAAATCGGTCAGGTAATTCCGAGCCAGACCCGCTACGACTACATGCGCAAGTTCGGCTTTGGCGAAAAGACTTCGGTCAACTTCCCCGGCGAAGCCAGCGGACAGCTGCGTAAGGCGAGCGACTGGGATGGCGCCACCGATAAGGTTTCGATGTTCGGGCAGGGCGTATCGGTTACCCCTATCCAGATGGCGATGGCCTACCAGGCGGTAGCCAATAAGGGCATTCGGCTCGAGCCGAAGTTGATCGACGGTTGCCAAGACAAAAATGGCAAGACCAGCTCGATGCCGATTGGCTCTCCAACGCAGGTGATATCTGAAAGCACCGCAACCCAAACTATGGCGATGTTGGAAAAGGTCGTCGAATTTGGTGGCATTGGTCACACCGCAAGTCTCTCGGAATGGCGAGTAGCCGGAAAGTCCGGTACGGCTCAAGTTCAGGCAGACAACGGTCACGGGTATGGATACCTGCACGCGGTATCGTTCATTGGTATGGCGCCGGTTGAAGACCCGAGGTTTGTGGTGGCGATAACCATCTACAAGCCGCGCACCATTTCGACCTCACTCGGCGCTACGCCTTCGTTTCGTTTCATATTGAAGAAAGCGCTTTTGATGTATGGAGTGCCTCCTTCAACCACGAAATCCAAGCCACTGCAGATGGATTGGTAGGCGAAATGCAAGAACAGATTCCACCGATCCTGAGGCCTGCCGAAGTTTTACCGGTTGAACTCTCTACGCTGGTTGCGCGGTTCTCGCTCGAGTTGATTTCGGGTGACGCGACCACCGCTGTCACAGGCATCAGCATGAACACCAACGACCTGCGCGAGGGTGACCTATTCGTCGCAATGCCAGGCTTGAAGACCCACGGAGCGATATTTGCGGGCAAAGCCATCGAACTCGGTGCTACAGCGGTCATCACAGACGCGGCCGGTTTAGCCCTCATGGGAGAGGTCGGCGTCCCGGTGGCACGACTCGAGGAGCCTCGCCTGCACCTCGGTGATCTCGCTGCTTTCGTCTATGGAAACCTGCCAGAGAATATGCCCACGCTGTTTGGCACCACGGGCACAAACGGCAAAACCTCGACGAGCTACATTCTCGAAGCGATTCTTCGCCAACTCGGCCAAGTGACCGGCCTAACCTCGACTGCCGAACGTCACATTGCCGGCGAAGTTATAGTTTCTCGCCTGACTACCCCAGAGCCAACCGAAATGCACGCTCTACTTGCCCGAATGCGCGAGGCAAAGGTCAATTCGGTAGCAATCGAAGTTTCGGCCCAGGCTCTAACTCAGCACCGAATCGACGGCATCCACTTTGACGTGGTCGGCTTCACTAACCTCAGCCACGACCACCTGGACGATTACGCCGACATGGGGGAGTACCTGCTCGCGAAGGCCGGACTCTTTCAGCCAAACCGCGCCAAACGGGGCGTCGTCTGCCTCGATTCCGAATATGGCGCACAGTTCGCCGCGCTGGCCAAAATTCCTTATGTGACCGTTGCAACCGGCAAACCAGCGGACTTCACAGTCACGGTTACCGAGGAGGTTCCAGCGCGCACATCGTTTAGCGTGGCCACGCCGAGCGGCGAGGTTATCGAATCTTGGCTGCCAATAATTGGCGCTCATATGGCCTCAAACGCCGGGCTTGCCATAGCGATGCTGATCGAAGCTGGTTTTGAGGTTAACCGCATTCGAGAATCGGTTGCCGGCGGCATCCACGCCTACCTACCCGGTCGCACCGAACGCGTAACCGGTGAAACCGGCCCAGATGTCTACGTTGACTTTGGCCACAGTCCCGACGCGTTCCTGAACACGCTTCGAGCTGTCCGCAAGGTCACGCGCGGCAAGGTAATCATGCTCTTTGGCGCCGACGGCGACCGCGACGCATCCAAACGGCCAGCAATGGCTAAGGTCTCCGCTGAAAACTGCGACGTCTTGGTTATCACCGATCACCACCCGAGGTTTGAAGATCCGGCCAGCATTCGCGAAGTATTGGTCGAAGCGGCGCGAGACGCAAAGCCTGAACTCCCCGTTTTCGACATCTCGCCACCCGAAGAGGCCATTCGGCTTGCGGTATCAATGGCTGGCGTTGGCGATGCTGTTTTGTGGGCAGGCCCCGGACATCAGGACTACCGCGACATCCGAGGGGTTAGAACCCCATATTCGGCGCGGGCTCTGGCTAGGGCGGCACTCAAGGAGTTTGGTTGGTCATGATCAAACTTTCCTTGAGCGAGATAGCAGAGGCCGTTGACGGACGCCTGATCGGCGAAAACGCGTCGATTACAGGTTCGGTCGAAACGGATTCAAGACTCGTTCAACAAGGTTCACTTTTTGTCTGCAAGCCGGGTGAAGAGACCGACGGGCACCTTTTCGTCGAATCTGCCCTTCAAGCCGGCGCCACGGGGCTGATTGTCGAACGCGAATTAGCTTCGGCGCTTGGGCAGGTACTGGTTGCTGACTCCGTCCTAGCCCTGGGCAAACTGGCCGCCTACGTTCTCGCAAGAGTGCGAGAGAAGGGTGACATCAAAGTCATTGGAATCACGGGCTCAAACGGCAAGACCAGCACCAAAAACATGTTGCGCGAAATACTGCAACAAATCGGCGAGACCATCGCCCCGATCGAGTCTTACAACAACGAGGTCGGCGCTCCAATTTCGATTCTTAAAATTACGGACGCCACCAAATTTCTAGTCGTCGAAATGGGTGCTGGAGGCTTAGGCAGCATCGATTACCTGATGAAAATGACCAAGCCAGACATCGGTGTCCTGCTGAAAGTCGGCATGGCGCACGCAGGCGAATTTGGTGGCATCGAGACCACTTTGCAGATCAAGGCCGAGCTAGTTCGCGA
>WLPL01000083.1 GCA_009698805.1 Actinomycetota bacterium
AGTTGCCTTTAGCGATAGCGAGACGCGCTCACGGTCGTTGTCGATTTCAAGAACCTCGACGGTGACCTCCTGGCCAATCTCGACAACTTCGCTGGCGTGCTCGATGTGCTTCCAAGACAGCTCTGAGACGTGGACTAGACCGTCTACGCCACCGAGGTCGATGAAGGCACCGAAGTTTACGATCGACGAGACGATTCCGGTGCGGATCTGGCCCTTGGCTAGGTCTGCTAGGAACGTGCTGCGGTTAGCCGACTGGCTCTCCTCTAGAAGTGCACGACGCGAAAGAACCACGTTGTTGCGGTTCTTGTCGAGCTCAAGAATCTTGGCCTCGACCTTTTGGCCCAGGTAAGGGGCAAGGTCGCGAACGCGTCGGAGCTCGATGAGCGAAGCCGGCAGGAAGCCACGAAGGCCGATGTCAACGATGAGTCCACCCTTGACGACCTCGATGACGGTACCTTCGACGGTGCCGTCTGCTTCTTTGATCTTTTCAACGTCGCCCCAAGCACGCTCGTACTGTGCGCGCTTCTTAGAAAGGATTAGGCGGCCTTCTTTGTCTTCTTTCTGAAGAACAAGGGCCTCTACTGAGTCGCCAACCGAAACAATTTCGCTAGGGTCTGCGTCGTGGCGAATCGAAAGTTCGCGAGAAGGAATCACACCTTCGGTCTTGTAACCGACATCGAGAAGTACTTCGTCTCGGTCAATTTTTACTACGATGCCTTCGATGAGGTCACCGTCATTGAAGAACTTCAGGGTCTTTTCGACTGCTGCTAGGAAGTCTTCAGCGGAGCCAATGTCGTCGATGGCAATCTGCTTGATTGCCTTCTCGGTGTTTGTGGTCATATTTTGTTTTACTCTCAATGGACATACTCGGGTCGCGATTGCTCGCAACGGTTGATTTGGGAACTTCTCTAGCCTATCAGTGAAACTAAGGCGTCAACCAGTGCTTCTGCAGAATCCGGGGCCTCGATAACAACCACGTCGCCCTTTCGCAAGCCCAGGGTCAAGACGCCCAAAATACTGCTGCCGCTAGCCGATTTGCCGTCTGACTTGCGAACCAGGACTTCGACTCCGGACTCGGCGCATAGGCGAACGAATTCTGCCGCTGGGCGTGCGTGCAAACCCTCGGCGACGCGAATGGTGACCTCTTTGCGAATCATCAGTGGTCGGCCGCGTCCCAGGTCTTACCGATGCCAACGTGAACCTCGAGCGGAACGCGAAGCTCGACAACATTTGCCATCTCGTGAACCACCATTTCGCGCAACTTTTCAAGTTCACCGGTGGCCACCTCAAAAACAAGTTCGTCGTGCACCTGCAGCAGCATCCGGCTCTTGAAGCCTCCGTCGGCTATCTTCTGGCCGATTCGGTTCATGGCAATTTTCATGATATCGGCGGCAGTGCCCTGAATTGGTGCGTTGAGGGCGGCTCTTCTCGCGTTTTCTCTGAGCTGGAAGATCGGGCTTTTCAGGTCGTCAAACGGACGGCGTCGGCCAAAGGTGGTTACCGTGTAGCCGTTCAGCTTCGCGTCTTCGACGACAGTTGCAAGGTAGCGCCGCACTCCCCCGAACCTGGCGAAGTAATCGTTCATGAGCTGCTTGGCTTCGCCGTTGCTCATTCGCAGTTGCTTGGCAAGTCCGTACTCACTTAGCCCGTAAACGAGTCCGTAGCTCATCGCCTTGACCTTCGAACGCATCGCGGTGGTGACCTCGCTAGGTTCAACGCCAAAGATCCGCGATCCGACGAAGCGGTGCAGGTCTTCGCCCGACTTGAAAGCCTCGATTAGCCCCTCATCTTCCGACATGTGAGCCATGATGCGCATTTCGATCTGCGAGTAGTCGGCGCTCAATAGAGTATCGAAACCAGCACCTACGACGAAGGCATCGCGAATCTGCCGACCGCGCTCGGACTTGATTGGAATGTTTTGCAGGTTAGGACCTTCAGATGAAAGCCGGCCGGTGGACGTGCCGGTTTGAACATAGTTGGTGTGGATGCGTCCGTCCTTGCCGACCGACTTCAAAACAACCTCAACCATTTGACGAATCTTGCTGATTTCTCGGTGGCTGAGCAGTTTTTCGAGGAACGGATGCTGGTTCTGTTCAAACAGGGTCGTTAGCGCCTCGGCGTTTGTCGAGAAGCCGGTTTTCACCTGTTTGGTGCCGGTCATGCCGAGTTCTTCGAACAGCACCGTTTGCAGCTGTTTTGGCGAAGACAAGTTTATTTCGTGACCGATTATGGCGAACGCCTCGGTCTCGATTTGCTTCACCTCAATACCGAGACTCTCAAACAAAGCCTCTAGCTTGGCCTGGTCGATAGCGATACCGTAGTGCTCCATCAGTGCCAGCGTTGGTGAGCTCGGCAGCTCGACTTCCTCGTAAACCGTCGTTTGTTCCTGGGCTTTCACCTTTTCGAGGAGAGTCAAGCCGCACTTTAGGGCTATAAAGGCGTCTAGCGATGGGTCGGCTGCCGATTCCGACAACAGCGAGCCATCGTCTTCGGTTCGTTCTACCGAAAACCCCAGGTAGTCCAGTGCAATCGTGTCGAGGCTGTAGTCGCGACGAACCGGGTCGTTCAAGTAGCAGAGCAAGAGTGCATCGAGCTCAACGCCGCTGACGCTGGTGTTGTTATCCAGCAGCAACCGATCGAGCGCTTTCGCGTTGTAGACAGCCTTCTTCGCGTCTGAGCTGAGCCACTCTAGAACGGCAGGGTCACTGGTCTCGATTCGTTCGGTTGCGTTGGCGAGCCCAAAGAGAAACTTGCCCTCATTCGAAACCGCGACACCAACCAGTTCTTGCTTTTTCAACCAGCCCGAAACCGAATCAACCACTTGCTTGCTCGGCACCTCGATTTGCTCGAGCACGACCTCGGGTTCGGAAACCTCGGTGCTGGGTGACGAAGAATCGCTAGCTACGCCACGCAACTTCAAGACCCGTTCGGTGAGAGTTCTGAAGGCGAGTTTGCCAAAGACATCTCTGACCCTGCCCTCATCGACGCCGCGAAGGCGAAACTTCTCGAAGTCATCGATCATGTCGAGGTCGCGAATCAGGTGGTTGAGCCTGCGATTTCGAACGGCGAGCTCCTTGTGTTCGCGGAGCGACTCACCAACCTTGCCGGCAATCGAGTCGGCGGCTGCAAAGATCGCGTCGAGCGAGCCGTACTCGCTGATCCACTTCGCGGCCGTCTTGGGGCCGACGCCAGGAATCCCCGGCAGGTTGTCGCTGGTTTCGCCGACCAGAGCGGCAAGGTCTGGATATTGCTTTGCGTGAATGCCGTACTTGGCAAACACCGCGTCGTCGTCCATTCGCGCAAGATTCATGACGCCCTTGACCGGGTAAAGAATCGTGGTCTCGGGGCGAATCAACTGAAAAGTGTCGCGGTCGCCAGAGACGATCAAGACGTCGAAACCCTTGTCTGCAGCCTGGTCGGCTAGGGAGGCGATGATGTCGTCGGCTTCGTAGTTCACTTTTGTGAGCGTCGTTATGTTCATGGCCGCCAGGGCTTCTTCGAGCGCCTCTGTTTGGCCGTTGAACTCGGGAGGCGTTTCGCCGCGAGTTCCTTTGTATTCGGGGTATTCGTCGGTTCGGAACGAAGCGCGCGATAGGTCAAAGGCCACCGCGAGGTGGGTTGGTTTCTCGTTGCCGAGGATGTTCAGCATCATCGAGATAAAGCCGTGGACAGCATTGGTGTGTTGCCCGTTGGGCGCCCGAAAGGCGTCCGGGCTGAGCGCGTAAAAGGCACGGAAGGCCAAAGAATGCCCATCGATAAGCAACAGAGTATTCTTTGGATTAGCGTTCATAACCCCAATGCTACTTCGCACCGAGTACCAATACAGGAGCCATCATGGCAAAACTTTCAGCAGAAGCGCTGGCCCTGCTCGGCACACGCGGACTCGGCGAGTTGGCCGAAAAAATGGGCATCGAGCTCGTCGAGTTGAGTGCGGAACATTCGGTGGCAACAATGCCGGTTGCCGGTAACCGACAGCCCCTCGGCTTGCTTCACGGCGGTGCCTACGTGGTGCTTGCCGAAACCCTTGGCAGCATCGCCGCGAATGTTTGGGCCCACCCCGAAAAGAGCGCGGTTGGTATCGAAGTTAGTGCCTCGCACAGCGCTTCGGCGAGAGATGGAATCGTCACAGCTACCTGCAAGGCGATTAATCTGGGACGCTCACTCACCACTCATGAGATCGTGATCACC
>WLPL01000084.1 GCA_009698805.1 Actinomycetota bacterium
CTCCCCAGATGACTTTTTGGCCGGCCATTCCTCGCAGGTGAAAAGTGACCGAGTCCATCGAGGGAGCGCTAACGCTCGCGACTCGCGGGTAAAGGCTCAACGGTAGAGCCAGCAAAGTCTTGATTGCAGCCTTGAACTCCTCCGACTTACCTGGTGTACCAGCGGCCTCGACCTCTGGATATTTACCTGTCGAGTTAACCGAGGCGATTCGGACACCGGCGGGGTCATAAACGAACAGCCCCAGATTGGTCCGAATTATGCAGATGGGTTGGCGCTCAACAATGCGCACCTGGAGCGTGTGAGGTGGAAGGTTTACGACCGAAACGCTCTGAACCAGAGTGAAGTTTTTCAGATCATTCGAAACGGAATCAAGCGAAATTTGCGGCAACGGCTTGCCAAGCTGATTGGCCAGCGCGTTCGTGAGGAGCTTGGTGGGGATCCGGTGGTTGCCGACGACCTGAATCTTTTCTACAGCGAGCAGCGGGGTGAAGGCGGCGACCAGAACCAAGATCACAAGAAGTGCAACGGACGCAATGGTCGAGGAAACGACGATGCGACCCAGGTTGTGCCGTGGACGCAGAATTGAAACTTTGGGGCTAGCCAACCGTGGCGACTTTGCCTGCCTTTGCGGCTTGGGAGCGCGTGGAACCGGCCGTCTCTGTGAGCCCACGGAGCGAACTTCGGGGCGTTTCAAACTTCGAGCGCCTTCAGAAGTTCGGGAACCATGCGATACACGTCACCGCAGCCCATCGTGACGATGAAATCTCCGGCCGCCGCCAGGCTTGCGGCTACGGCTGGAGCGTCCTCCCAGAGTGGCACGTAGTGCACCTTGGTTTGATCGATGAACGAATCCGAAACCAGGGCGCCGGTGACTCCCGGCTCGGGGTCTTCACGTGCTGCGTAGATGTCGAGGACTACCACCTGGTCGCTCAAAGCCAACGCCTCGGCGAACTCCTTGTGCATCAGGCGAGTTCGGCTGTAGAGGTGCGGCTGAAACACGGTGATCAGATTTCCGTTACCAACGACGGCACGCGCCGCCCGAAGAGCCGCGGCCACCTCGGTTGGGTGATGCGCGAAGTCATCGTAGACCGAGACCCCTCGAGAGACTCCGTGCAGTTCGAATCGCCTCTCGGTGCCGTCGAAGGTTGCGATAGCGGACAGCGATTCGGCGGGGTCGTAGCCGAGACCAACCAGCACGGCCAGTGCTCCTGCAGCATTGATGGCATTGTGCTCGCCCGGGATCCTGAGGGTCGCGCTCAAACTTAGACCTCCGACCAAAACCTCGAACGAAACCTTCGGACCGGACGCATCGATTTTGGTCAGTTGAACGAAAGAACCCGCAGCCCTGCCAAAGGTCAGCACCTTTTTGTCGCGAAGTAACTTGGTCACTGCTATCGCGCCCGAGTCGTCCGAGCTAATCGCAACAAACTCCTTGGCGTTGTTCGCAAACTTGGCGAATTCTGCTTGAAACGCCTCTAGCGAACCGTAGTGATCCAGGTGATCTGGGTCGACGTTGGTGATCAACGCTATCGCGGTGTCGTAGTGCAAGAACGAGCCGTCGGACTCGTCCGCCTCGATGACAAACAGGTCGTCGTTTCCCCAACCAGAACTCGCGCCCAGTGCGGCGATGACGCCGCCATTTACGAAGCTTGGGTCGATGCCTAGTTCGAGCAACGCCGTAATGATCATTCCGGTGCTGGTGGTCTTTCCGTGGGCACCGGCAACAGCCACGAGGCGCTTCTTGGTGGTGAGGTAGGCAAGTGCCTGACTGCGGTGGATTACGGGGATTCCGAGCTCCTTGGCCAAGACGTATTCGGGGTTTGTCGGCCAAAGCGCGGACGTGACCACAACCGTGTCTGGGGTGCCTAAATTGGACGCGTCGTGCCCGATGAAAATCTCAGCGCCCAACTCTCTAAGTGCTGCCACGTTTGAGGTGTCGCGAAGGTCTGAACCGGTCACCTTGTGACCCATCCCAATCAGGATTCTCGCGATGCCAGACATGCCTGAACCGCCGATGCCGATGAAGTGAATCGTGCCGAGGTCGTCGGGAACCGGTTGGCTAAAATCTGGCTTGATCATATGAATCCTTCTGGGTAAAGAGTAAGAGCGACTAGCGCTTCAGGCCAGCAACCAAGCGGTAGAGGCGTTCCGCGCCGTCTGAAATTGCAACCTTTTCGGCAGCGGTAGACATTGCCGCTAGTCGCTTGCTGTCCGAGAGCAGCGGGACGACCGTATTTGCCACGAACTGCGGCGTGAAATCGGCATCCTTTACCAAAATCGCCGCGGCGGCCGCCACGGCCGAAGCCGCGTTGAGCGACTGTTCACCGTTTCCGACTGGGTAAGGCACGTAGACCGCCGGTAGACCAACCGCCGAAAATTCGGACACCGTGGCGGCTCCCGAACGCCCGATAGCGACGTCAGCGCTGGCAATCGCCAGCTCCATTCGGTCACAGTATGACACTCTGACGTAGCCCGGTTCACTAACCTCGGGCAGAGTGCTGTTGCCACCCATTATGTGCAAAACCTGGATCCCCGCTGCGCTCAGAACCTTTCGAGACGCCTCTAGGGTTTCGTTGATGCGTTTTGCTCCAAGCGAGCCTCCGGTCACCAAAAGGGTAACGGTCGACTCGTCCAAGCCAAAGTGCTTTCTCGCCGCTGCCTTGTCGCTAACCAGGGTCAAGGCCTCAATTTCGGGCCTTAACGGCATTCCTGTGAAGACCGCGCCAGGCAGTTTGGTGCCTTCGAAGGCAACAGCAACCAACGAAGCGTTTTTGGCACCGCGACGGTTTGCCAAGCCGGCCATGGCGTTCGCCTCGTGAACCGCATAGGGCACACCCTCGGCTTTCGCTGCCGAATAGGCTGGCGCGCTGGCATAGCCGCCGAAGCCGACAACGACATCGACCTTACGTTCGCGAATGATCGCGCGAACCGCAGCAACGTTGGCTCGGTACTGCCTCGGAAACCTCAGTGCTGAGGCGTTTAGCTTGCGCGGAAAAGGGAGTCGTTGAACGGTCAACAGTTCGTATCCGCGCTGCGGAACGAGTCTTGATTCGAGGCCCTCAGAGGTTCCCAGAGCAATAATCTCTGCTGCAGGTTCGTGCTTCTTGATTTGATCGGCTAGAGCCAGCAGAGGATTCACATGGCCTGCCGTGCCTCCACCAGCCAAGAGGTAGGTTGTCATCGATTCCTCCTCAGGTTGAGGGTTCCAAACTGCCGCTCAGCGCCGAGAACGAGCCCCACGGCACATAGAAGCATGATCAACGATGATCCACCCGCGCTCATAAGTGGTAAGGGGACGCCGAGAACTGGCAAAAGACCCAAAACGACGGCGATATTGATGGTTGCTTGGACGCCAATCCAGAGCATGACACCTAACACGAGGTAACGGGAGAAGGGATCCATGTTGTTCTCGTAGGCAAAAAGCAGGTTGTAGGTCAACCACACGAAAAGGGCGACGATGACCAGGGCGAAGAGCAAACCACCTTCTTCACCGATAATCGCGAAAATGAAGTCGTTCTCAGACTCTGGAATCCAGGACCACTTCAGCTGAGAATTACCAAGACCGGTCCCGGTTATTCCCCCGGAGGCAAAAGCCCAAACGGCATGATCTTGCTGCCAGTTGTACTGCATGGGATCTGGCCAGTCATGGTGCAGCCAAGCGTTGATACGCCCCATGCGCGAACCACCGAGGTTTAGCGCCCACCAACCGAGAAGCGCCAACCCGCCGGTGAATCTCCAGAACCAAACTCGAGGCAAACCCGCAAAGGTCAGCACTCCGACCAAGATCGCCACCATTACCATCGCGGTACCTAGGTCTTTGCCCCAGAGAACCGAACCTATTGCCACGATGCAGGTGGCGAACGGATTTACCCACGTCCGCTGAATGTCTTTCTGATCTTCACGCTGGGCTAAGTAGTCGGCTAAGTAGAGAATCATGGTCAGTTTTATGATTTCGGATGGCTGCACATTGAACACCCCGAAAACGTTAATCCAGTTCTTGTTGCCATTCACCGAGTAACCGAGGAACGTGACTGTGGCCACCTGTAACGCTATGGATCCCAAGAAAAA
>WLPL01000085.1 GCA_009698805.1 Actinomycetota bacterium
CGGCCTCAACCTGCCGCGCCTTGGCGGCCCAACTCAAAGTCGCACCACCGAGATGTTTGCTTCGCCGGCAACAAGTTTGAGTACGAGGGCCAAGGTCTCCGACTTCACAAGAGCCTGGTGAGTCTCGGTTGCGGCAAGCAATTCTGCGTCGCCGGTCACGGTTAGCTTGATCCGGTCGCTGACATCGAGCCCGGCGTCCTTGCGTGCCTGCTGCACCTGACGAATCAGGTCGCGGGCAACACCCTCGGCCTCGAGCTCGGGGGTTAGGTGGCCGTCGAGAATAACGAAGCCGCCACCTGGCAGAATGCCGATCTGGTCTTCGGTCTCCGAGACGTCGGCGACTAGGTCCAGCTCGTACTCGCCATCGATCAAGTCGAAACCGCCAACGGTAACTACGCCATTGGCTTCAGACCAGTTGCCAGCCTTGGCAGCCTGAATCACCTGCTGAACTTCTTTGCCCAGGCGCGGGCCGGCCACGCGGCTGTTTACGGTCAGCTGCTTGACCACGCCGAAGTCCTTGGTCGAATCGAGCGAAAGTTCAACCAGCGCAACGTTTTTCACGTTCAGCTCGTCGGCGATGATCGAGGCGAACGCGCCAAGCTCGTGCGAACCCTCGAGCACCACAGTCAGCTTGTTCAGTGGCAGACGAACTCGAAGCCCTGCGGCTTTGCGGAGGCTGTTTGAGACCGAAGCGACCGAGCGAACCTGATCCATTGCGCGAACCAAAACTTCATCGCTTGGGAACAAACTTGCATCTGGCCAAGACTCTAGGTGAACCGAGCGACCTCCTGTGAGTCCCTTCCAGACCTCCTCGGTGACCATCGGTAGTAGCGGAGCGGCAACGCGGCAAAGCGCTTCTAGCACCGTATAGAGCGTGTCGAAGGCTTCTTCAGAACCAACCCAGAAGTGGTCGCGCGAACGACGAACGTACCAGTTGGTCAGAACGTCGGCAAAGTCGCGAAGATCGCTAGCAGCCGAGTATGAGTCGAATCGGTTCATTTTTGCTTCGACCGAGACGATCAGATCTCGAGTCTTAGCAAGCAGGTAGCGATCGAGCACGTCCGTCGAGTCATGCGAAATCTTGGCTTCGTATCCGGCGGCGTTGGCGTAGAGCGAGAAGAAGTACCAGGTGTTCCACAGCGGCAGAAGAACCTGTCGAACGCCCTCGCGGATGCCCTGCTCGGTAACGCTTAGGTTGCCGCCACGGAGAATCGGGCTCGAGAGCAGGAACCAGCGCATGGCGTCGGCACCGTCGCGGTCGAAGACCTCGTTGACATCTGGGTAGTTTCGAAGCGACTTCGACATCTTCTGGCCGTCGTCGCCGAGGATGATGCCGTGAGAGACCGCAGCCTTGAAAGCCGGACGATCAAACAGCGCGGTCGCGAGAACGTGCAGGGTGTAGAACCAGCCGCGGGTCTGACCAACATATTCGACGATGTAGTCACCCGGGTTG
The DNA here is from genome assembly GCA_009698805.1 of Actinomycetota bacterium. Classification (GTDB taxonomy): domain Bacteria; phylum Actinomycetota; class Actinomycetes; order Actinomycetales; family Microbacteriaceae; genus Rhodoluna. The sequence goes on from WLPL01000085.1 coordinate 1,454, forward strand.
TGGGTGTCGAACCAGTCACGATTTTCGAACGGGTAGTGCACCTGTGCGAACGGCATCGAACCAGATTCGAACCAGCAGTCAAGAACCTCAGGAACCCGACGCATGGTCGATTTACCGGTCGGGTCATCGGGGTTTAGGCGGGTCAGGTTGTCGATCGTTGGGCGATGGAAGTCATCGATTCTCACGCCGAAATCGGCTTCGAGCTCGTCTAGCGAACCGTAAACGTCGATGCGTGGGTAGGCCGGGTCATCCGACTTCCAGACCGGAATCGGGGCTCCCCAGAAGCGGTTGCGGCTGATCGCCCAATCGCGCACGTTCTCAAGCCACTTGCCGAACGAACCGTCTTTGGTGTGCTCCGGAGTCCAGTCGATGTCCTTGTTCAGTTCGAGCATTCGATCTTTGAGCTTCGTGGTCTCAACGAACCAAGACGAAACAGCCTTGTAGATCAGCGGGTTCTTGCAGCGGTAGCAGTGCGGGTAAGGGTGATCGTATGACGCCTGCTTGAGCAAGCGACCATCGGCCCTGAGGTGCAAAATGATCTCTTTGTTGGCGTCGAAGATGTGCTCGCCTGAGAAGTCGGTGATCAGGTTGTTGAACTTGCCCTGTTCATCGATCGAGATGTAGGTGGGGATTCCGGCGGCGAGACAGACCCGCTGGTCGTCTTCGCCGTAAGCGGGAGCCTGGTGCACGATTCCCGTGCCGTCTTCTGCCCCAACGTAGTCGTCGACTAGCACCTGCCAGGCGTTCGCGATGTCAAACATGGACTCATCGGCGAAATAGTCAAACAGGCGCTGGTAGCGAAGGCCGGCAAGTTCTTTACCAGCCACGGTTTCGGTTATTGCAGCAAGTGCGTCCTCGCCGTTTTCGAAGCCGAGTTCCTTGGCGTGAGCCGGAATCAGAGCCTTGGCAAGCAAGTAGCCGGCAACGACTGCGTATTCGATTTCTGGGCCAACCGCGAGTGCGAAGTTGGTTGGCAGGGTCCAGGGGGTAGTCGTCCAGGCGAGGAGCTTGACTCCCGCGAAGCGCTGGCCTTCGAGAATCGGGAAGGTGACTGTGACGGTTTGGTCTTGGCGATTGCGGTAAACCTCGTCGTCCATGCGAAGTTCGTGGTTTGAAAGCGGGGTTTCACAGCGCCAGCAGTAGGCAAGCACCTTAAAGCCCTCGTATATAAGGCCCTTCTTATGAAGCTCCTTGAACGCCCAGAGCACGCTCTCGGTGTAAGGGGTGTCTAGAGTCTTGTAGTCGTTGTCGAAGTCGACCCAGCGAGCCTGACGAGTGACGTAGGTGCGCCACTGGTCGGTGAACTTGAGCACCGAAGAACGGCAGGTGGCGTTGAACTTGTCAATGCCATACTTCTCGATTTCGAGACGACCCGAGATTCCAAGCTGGCGTTCGGCCTCTACCTCGGCCGGCAGCCCGTGGGTGTCCCAGCCGAAGCGGCGCTCGACGCGGTAACCCTGCATGGTCTTGAAACGCGGAACCATGTCTTTCGCGTAACCGGTGAGCAGGTGGCCGTAGTGCGGCAAACCGTTGGCAAAAGGCGGGCCGTCATAGAAAACGAACTCCTCTGCGCCAGCGCGTTGAGCGAGGCTGGCCTGGAATGTTCCATCGGTCGCCCAAAAGTCGAGGATGCTCTCCTCGACCGCTGGGAAGCTCGGTGACGGGTTGACTCCCGCGCCCGTGTTTCTCTTCGGGTACATTCAATGGCTTTCTGGCTTACGCAAAAGGTTCTGCAGTCAATGTTAACCTTATACAAACGCCGATTTTGGAGACTCTCCCAGTGAATGAACGCCCGACTTACATGAACGCCGCCGACGCGCCCGAAAAGGTTAGCGTCGAGGGTCTCGAAGAAAAGTGGTCGGTTGCCTGGGATGTTGCCGGTGTTTACAAGTTTGACCGCTCAAAATCGCGCTCCGAGATCTATTCGATCGACACTCCCCCGCCGACCGCATCGGGCTCACTTCACGTTGGTCACGTCTTTTCATACACTCACACCGACGTCGTAGCTCGTTACAAGCGCATGACCGGCCTCGAGGTTTATTACCCGATGGGCTGGGACGACAACGGGCTTCCAACCGAGCGCCGAGTTCAGAACTACTACGGGGTTCGTTGCGACCCCTCGCTGCCATATGACCCCGCCTTCACGCCACCCTTCGAAGGCGGCGACAACAAGTCGTCGAAGGCCGCCGATCAGATCGCGATCTCGCGCCCTAACTTCATCGAGCTTTGCGACCAACTGACCACCGAAGATGAGAAGCAGTTCGAGAACCTCTGGCGAAGACTCGGCGTTTCGGTCGACTGGGACCAGACCTACCAAACTATTTCGAAGGACGCCCAAGCCGTTTCACAGAAGGCGTTTTTGAACAACCTTGCTCGCGGTGAGGCATACCAGTCGATGGCTCCAACCCTCTGGGACGTCACTTTCAGAACCGCAGTCGCCCAGGCCGAGCTTGAAGACCGCGACCAGCCAGGTGCATACCACCGAGTCGGCTTCGACGGCCCAGACGGCAAAGTTTTCATCGAGACCACGCGCCCGGAGCTGCTGCCAGCCTGCGTTGCACTGGTTGCTCACCCCGACGACGAGCGCTACCAGGGCCTGTTTGGCAAGACC
>WLPL01000086.1 GCA_009698805.1 Actinomycetota bacterium
CATCGGCACCGGTCAGGTTCACATCTGGTTCGACAAGCCCGAGGGTGGATTCCCACTACCTAAGGACGTGACTCTCTCTCGTGACTGAGTATCGAAGAATTCTGCTTGACGGCTACCCTGTGCAGGTTTTGCGCCAGGGTGAAAACCTGGTTGCCCCCGACGGACGCGTCACCGCGATTGAAGACGCCGTGCACCTCGCGCCAAGTGAGCCGACCAAGATCATCGCCGTGCACCTGAACTATGACAGCCGCACCCAGGAGTTCATGACCAAGCTCCCGGCTGCCCCAACCTACTTTCACAAGCCGATCACCGCGCTAAACACCCACAAGGGTGCGGTTGTGCGCCCGGCCGGCTGCAAGTGGCTGAACTACGAGGGTGAAATCGTCATCGTCATCGGCAAGACGGCCCGCAACATTTCGCCTGCAGAAGCCGGTGACTACATCGCCGGTTACACGGTTGGCAACGACTACGGCTTACATGACTTCAGAGACACCGACGCCGGCTCGATGCTTCGCGTCAAAGGCTCAGACACCCTTGCACCGGTTGGACCAGGGCTTGTCACCGACTGGGACTTCAGAAACAAGATGATTCGCACCTATGTGAACGGCGAAGTCAAGCAAGAAGACAACACCGACAACATGGAGTGGGACATGCACTACCTGGTTGCCGACATCGCTCGCACAATCACACTTGTGCCCGGCGACATGCTGTTCTCTGGCACGCCAGCGTTCAGCCGCCCGGTTCAGCCCGGCGACATCGTCGAGGTTGAGGTCGAAGGCCTCGGACGCCTCACCAACCACATCGTCGAAGGCCCAACCCCGATTCGCACCGACGTTGGCGCTCAGCCAACCGAGAGCGAAGAGGTTGTCTCAACCGCCATGGGGGGCGACTGGGAGTTCCGTGGCATTCGCACCCCATCAAAAGACCTATACCCATCTACCGTGGAGGAAAAATAATGACAATCAAGATCGAAGTAGACATGACCAAGTGCCAGCACTACGGTCAGTGCGTATTTGAAGCGCCAGACATTTTTCGTCTGAACGCAGACGACAAGCTCGAATACACCGCCGAGGCAGACGACTCGGAGCTAGCCAACGTTGAGGCAGCGATCGACGTCTGCCCAATGCAGGCAATTTCGCTCGTCAAGTAATGACCAAACCCGTAATCATCGTCGGGGCGTCGATGGGCGGCCTGCGGGCTGCCGAGGCGCTTCGTCGATTCGGTTACGCCGGGCCGATCACGGTCATCGGCGAGGAGCGCCACGCTCCTTACAACCGCCCACCGCTAAGCAAAGAAGTGCTCGCGGCCGAGGTTAGCCACGAAGCCGTCGCGTTCCCCCAGCGTGACTCAACCGCCGATGTCAACTGGCTGCTCGGCACGAAGATCGAGAGCGCTGACCTCGAACATTCAACTGTCACCGACTCACAGGGCGAAACCCACGCCTACGGCACACTAATCATCGCCACCGGACTCCGCCCAAAACGACTCGAGGTAGCCAACGGCGAACTTGCTGGCCGTCACGCAGTTAGAACCCTCGACGACGCCATCGCGCTTCGCAAAGAACTCCAGCCGGGCGCCAAAGTAGTCGTGCTCGGAGCCGGGTTCATCGGCTGCGAGGTTGCCGCCACCGCCCGCAAGCTCGGCTGTGAGGTAACCGTTGTTGCCCCTGGCATCCACCCAATCGTTCGACCACTCGGCATTGACCTCGCCAAAGAGCTCCAGCGCCGCCACGAAGCCATGGGGGTCAAGTTCTTCATGAAGACACAGGTCACCGATCTGGTGGGCTCCACGAGGGTCCAGGGAGTCGTCCTTGATGACGGCACAGTCCTCGAATGTGACGTTCTGATCGAAGCCATCGGCTCAAACGTGAACGACGAATGGCTCGAAGGCAACGACCTAGACCTCTCGAACGGTGTTCTAACCGACAACGACATGCGCGCCCTGAAAACTGGCGGCGAAGCCTGGCCAAACGTCTTCGCCATCGGCGACGTAGCCCGTTTCGCAAACCCGCTCTTCGACGGTGAACCTCGCCGAGTGGAGCACTGGAATATTCCTACCGACACCGCAAAACGCGTCGCCCAGGTATTCACAGGCCAAGCCGAAGGCCAGTTTGCCCCGATTCCTTCGTTTTGGAGCGACCAGTACGACATGCACATCCTCGCCTACGGCCTGCTCGCTCTTGCCGATGAGGTGAAACTGATTGCCGGTGAACTCCAAGACGAATGCGTCTTCGGCTACTACCGCGAAGGCAAAATGGTTGGTGTGTGCGGCATCGGAATGCGAACCACCGTAATGGGCTACCGAAAGGAATTCGAACTCAAATGAGCAACGACTACGATCTAGACGTAACCTTCGAAGAGCAAGAGCCAGACGTCTCTCACTTCACCGAAGCCGAACTCCGAGCGAAGGTGGCTAAGCTCCCAACCGCTCTGCGCCCAGTTGCCCAAGGCCTGCTCGTTGAGAAGCGCACCATGTCTGACGTGTCGCAAGAACTCGCCATACGCCAAGCCGAATTAGTCACCCGCTTACATCGCGCCAAACTAGCATTATTGAGTGCCGACTAAGGGTTTCAAACTTCACCGCGCCTGGCTAATTGCCGGCGTAACATTTCTCACGCTCATTGCAGCTGCAGCCTTTAGATCAACAACAAGTGCGCTGTTCATGCCGCTTGAAATGCATTTCGGCTGGACTCGAACCGACACCTCACTCGCGGTAACCGTCAACCTAATTTTCTACGGACTAACCGCGCCTTTTGCAGCCGTGTTTATGGAACGTTTCACCATTCGCCGAACGGTCATGATTGCTCTCACGCTGATCGGTCTAGGCACCGGTCTCACTCTATTCATGACTGAGGTCTGGCAACTGGTGCTCTATTGGGGTGTGTTCGTGGGCCTTGGTACTGGCGCTCTCGCTCTCGTATTTGCCTCGGTCGTTGCCAACCGTTGGTTCGAAACCCGTCGCGGGCTCATCACCGGAATCTTCTCGGCCGCCTATGCGACCGGCCAACTCCTGTTTCTACCCCTAATCACCAACCTGGTCATGCAATCGGGCTGGCAAATAGGCTCGCTCGTCGTCACAGTTTTCGTGTTCGCTATCATGCCGATCTTCTTCTTTGTCTTCAAAGAGAAACCCGCGGACGTCGGTCTTCTGCCCTTTGGAGCCACCGAACCGCGCGTTGAAGAACAAGCACCGAGAACAGTCAGAGCCACTCTCAGCACCCTCAGAGACGCCTTCAAGGTCAAAGCCTTTTGGGTTCTCGCAGGAACATTTTTCGTTTGCGGCTGGACGACCAACGGACTCATCGGAGCCCACTTCATCCCCGCCGCGCACGACCACGGAATGCCAGCCACCACAGCAGCGAGCCTTCTAGCAGTGGTTGGAATCTTCGACTTCGTCGGCACCATCGCCTCTGGCTGGCTCACCGACAAGGTCGACCCCAAGCTCCTCCTGGTTTTCTACTACGGCCTTCGCGGCCTCGCCCTGTTCACCGTGCCATTCGTTCTCGGCCCAACCGCCGAACTCCCGCTCTGGTTTTTCATCGTGTTCTACGGCCTCGACTGGATCGCCACAGTTCCGCCAACCATTGCGCTTACCCGCAAGTACTTCGGCCTAGCCAAGTCAGGCGTCGTCTACGGCTGGGTTTTCGCAAGCCACATGATTGGTGCGGCCGTCGCGGCCGCCTACGCAGGCATGATTCGAGACACCCTAGGCGACTACTTCATCGCCTGGATCACCGCTGCATTTCTCTGCCTATTCGCGGCATCATCGATGTTTCTTATTCGTGACAAGAGCCGCGGTAAAAGTATCCAATAGTGTGCTGGTCATTAGGGCCAGTGATTTCGCCCCCAAGCGTTGTGATGCCAGGGAGACCAGACTCGAGCTGCGAAGCCATACTGTCTTCATTTTGGGTGACTAGCTCTTTATCGGTGCCGGTTGAGACACATGCATCGAAGCCGTCCTTAGCCTTCACGTGGAACCAGCGAACCAGGCCGTCTGAACC
>WLPL01000087.1 GCA_009698805.1 Actinomycetota bacterium
CAAACGGTCGATTGGCGCAGCGGTAGCGCACTTCCTTGACATGGAAGGGGTCACTGGTTCGATCCCAGTATCGACCACCAAAGAGAAAGGCCCTCAGAAAATTCTGAGGGCCTCTTCTTTTGGTTTGACTAAACGATGTGGGTGCCAAACAGGTAGCCGATGGCATAGGTAACTCCCATGGTCAGTAGAGATACCAGTAGGTTTCGAGCGATACCTCGACCTGGTTTAGCGCCACCAATCTTTGCTCCCACAAACCCGGTGATGGTTAGTGCGGCTATGACAGAGCCAATAACTAGGTAGATACGCAAATTAGCGTCGCCCATGGCGGCGAAGAGAGGCAGTATACCGCCCGCGGCGAATGCCACGAAGCTCGATAGAGCCGCTTGCGCAGGGCTGACGTGATGATCCGAGTCGATTCCCAATTCAGCCTCGGCGTGTGCCTTCAGGGCATCTTTGGACGTGAGTTCGATGGCTACTTTTTGAGCGATTTCTGGACTCATGCCCTTTTGCTCGTAGAACCATTGCAATTCGCGCAACTCGGCCTCAGGGTTATCGCGCAGTTCCTTGCGCTCAACTGCCAACGCGGCCTTTTCTGAGTCCTTTTGAGCGCTGACAGAGGTGTATTCGCCACCAGCCATTGAGATGGACCCAGCTACGACGGCGGCGACGCCGGCCACAAGAATCTGAGCCCGATCGGTAGTTGCGCCGGCAACTCCCAGGATCAAACCAGAGGTCGACATGATTCCGTCGTTTGCACCCAAGACTCCAGCGCGAAGCCAGTTTAACTTTGCGGCCATTCCGCTCTTCTTGAATTCCTCGGTCGAAATTATCGCCGATTCAATGTCGTGCACGCTCTTAGCTTGTTTGCTCATACCTCTACCTAATAGCAAAACGCGTCTTAGGCGCACCAAGGCACGCCTAAGTTGCTTGGCTAGAATAGCCAAATGAGCAATTACCAAATAACCGTTGACGGAATCAAGCACTCTGTGGCTGCTGGCACCGACGGATTTGGCTTGTTCACATCGAAGACCGTGGTGGCTGCCAGAGTCGACGGCCAGCTTCGAGACCTTTCCTATAAAGTCCAAGACGGCGAGTCGATCGAGAGCGTCGATGTCTCCTCTGAAGACGGCCTAAACATCCTTCGGCACTCAACGGCGCACGTCCTGGCCCAAGCGGTTCAGCGAATCAACCCTGAGGCCAAGCTGGGCATCGGCCCACCAATCAAGGACGGCTTCTACTACGACTTCGATGTAGTCGAACCCTTCACGCCAGAGGATTTAAAGGCCGTCGAAAAAGAAATGGAGCGCATTGTTCGCTCTGGACAGCGCTTCATGCGCAGGGTTACCAATGAGAAAGACGCAGCAGTAGAACTCGCCAACGAGCCATATAAGTTGGAGCTCATCGGGCTAAAAGGCTCTGATTTAGGCGACGGGGCTGCAGAAGTTGGCGCCGGAGAACTAACCATCTACGACAACGTTGACCCGGCAACCGGCGAGACGGTTTGGTTCGACCTCTGCCGGGGTCCACACCTACCAAACACACGAATGATCGGTCAGGCTTTCAAACTCATGAGGTCGGCCGCGGCTTACTGGCGCGGTTCCGAGCAAAACAAGCAACTTCAGCGCGTCTATGGAACAGCCTGGCCGTCAAAAGACGAACTGCGAGCTCATCTCGAGCGATTGGAAGAGGCATCCAAGCGTGATCACCGTCGGCTTGGTGCCGAGTTGGATCTCTTCTCGTTCCCTGAAGAAATTGGTTCGGGTCTAGCCGTGTTCCACCCGAAGGGCGGAATGATTCGCAAGGTCATGGAGGACTACAGTCGCCAGCGTCACGAAGAGTCTGGCTACGAGTTCGTCTATTCGCCACACGTCAGCAAGTCGAACCTCTTCGAAATCTCCGGACACCTCGACTGGTACTCAGAAGGCATGTATCCACCGATTCAGCTCGATGAGGAGCGCGACGAAAACGGCGTTGTCAGGAAGCAGGGCCAGGACTACTACCTGAAGCCGATGAACTGCCCGTTCCACATCTTGATCTTCAAGTCGCAAAGTCGTTCATACCGTGACCTTCCGCTTCGCATGTTTGAGTTCGGTACCGTTTATCGCTACGAGAAGTCCGGCGTTGTCCACGGTCTAACTCGGGCACGCGGCTTTACCCAAGACGACGCGCACCTCTTTGTGACCCCAGAGACCATGGAAGCCGAACTCACCAACGTGCTTAACTTTGTTCTCGGTCTGCTACGCGACTATGGGTTGCACGATTTCTATTTGGAGCTTTCAACTCGCGAAGAAGGCAATCCAAAGTTTGTTGGCGACCCGACAGTTTGGGATCAGGCAACCTCGATTCTTGAATCGGTTGCGACCAAGTCGGGTTTGACGCTGGTTCCAGACCCTGGCGGTGCTGCCTTCTACGGACCGAAGATTTCGGTTCAGGCTCGTGACGCAATCGGTCGCACTTGGCAGATGTCTACCATTCAGCTGGATTTCAACCTGCCGGAGAGATTTGATCTTGAATACGCCGCGGCAGATGGCACCAGAGCGCGACCCGTCATGATTCACCGCGCACTTTTCGGTTCGATCGAGCGCTTCTTCGGAGTGCTCACCGAACACTACGCCGGGCACTTCCCGCCGTGGCTGGCTCCGCTTCAGGTGGTCGGTATTCCGGTCGCCGACGAGTTCAACGAGTACCTACATGAGATCGCAGACACACTTCGCGCTAAGGGTGTTCGAGTAACAGTAGATGTCTCGGACGACCGAATGCCTAAGAAGATTCGCAATCACACCAAAGACCGCGTGCCATTCATGCTCATCGCCGGTGGCGAGGATCGCGACAACCGCGCAGTATCGTTCAGGTTCCGAGACGGTACGCAAGAAAACGGCGTGCCTCTTGATCAGGCCATCGACCGGATTCTCGCCGCCATCGCGTCAAAGGAACAGGTTTAGTGGAAGCCTCGTCCTCCAATGACTTCGGGGGAGTGCCCGATGAATTCGAGCGCCTATGGACTCCACAGAGGCTCGTCTACATAGAGCACGGAACGCAACCAGAGGTGTGCCCGTTCTGTAAGGGCCCCGAGCTCACCGATGAAGAGGCACTAATCGTGCACCGAGGTACTCACGCCTTCGTACTTTTGAACCTCTACCCGTACAACAGCGGTCACCTGTTGGTTTGCCCTTACCGACACATCGCCACGTATGACGAGGCAACCGCCGAAGAAGTCGCCGAGATTGGTCTGCTGACACAGCAGGCAATGCAAGCCTTACGCGAAACGTCGGGTGCTCACGGGTTCAATCTTGGGATGAATCAAGGAGCTGTTGCCGGCGCGGGAATCGCTGCACACTTGCACCAGCACGTCGTGCCACGCTGGCGTAATGACGCCAACTTTCTGCCGATAATTGCAAAGACTAAGGCGCTGCCGAGACTCCTCGGTGATCTTCGCGAAGCCTTAGCTGCGGTTTGGCCAGGGTCGGTTTTGTAAGGCTCTAGGCGTTGCTTTAGACTGAACCAATGAGCTCAAATTCTGAGGCAAAAACAGGCACACCTCTCGTCAAGCGCGGCCTAGCCGAAATGCTTAAGGGCGGCGTCATCATGGACGTTGTCACCCCGGACCAGGCAAAGATTGCAGAAGACGCAGGCGCTGTTGCCGTTATGGCTCTAGAGCGAGTCCCAGCCGACATCAGGTCTCAGGGTGGTGTCGCTCGCATGAGCGACCCAGACATGATCGACGGCATCATCAAGGCAGTGTCGATTCCGGTCATGGCAAAGGCCCGCATCGGACATTTC
>WLPL01000088.1 GCA_009698805.1 Actinomycetota bacterium
CTTGATCTCGACGCGAGCGCCGGGAGGTAGCTCCCAGGTTCGCCGGCCGTCGCACCAAAGCACGCCGGAACCGGCACTTCGTTCCATTATTTCGACCGCGATCATCGACTTTGGGCTAACCACGAGTGGCCTAGCGAATAGCGCGTGCGCGCTTAGCGGAACAACCAGCAGCGCCTCGACCGAAGGCCAAACCACTGGGCCCCCAGCCGAGAACGAGTAGGCGGTCGAGCCCGTTGGGGTTGCAACCACGACACCGTCGCATCCGAAGGAAGATAGTGGACGCCGGTCGATTTCTAGAACCACCTCGAGCATCTTTTCGCGAGAGTTTTTCTCGATCGCAGCCTCGTTGAGTGCCCAGGTCTTGAAGGCCTCTTTGCCTTCGACAAAGACTGTTACGTCTAGAGCCAGACGCTGCTTCACCACGTAGTCGCGCTCGACAACCCGACGTACGGCATCGGTCAATCCATCGCGCTCGCTCTCGGCCAGGAAGCCGACGTGCCCGAGGTTTATGCCGAGAAGCGGAGTTTGTGCGTCGCGAACGATTTCGGCTGCCTTAAGAATTGTGCCGTCGCCGCCTAGAACCATGGCCAACTCGACGTCTTCGGCGGCTACGTCCTCGTCTAGAACCTTGATGCCATCTAGAGAATGGTTCGGAGCCACCTGATCTCCGGAGAATCGGCGGTGATCTTCGAGTTCAATTTTGGTCATCACCGGGGTCAAACCAGCCGAAATTAGGGCGGAACAAACCTCCTGGGCGGCAGCTAGGGCATCTGCGCGGCCAGTGTGAGTTACGACAAGAACGTTTCTCATCGACCCTCCCTCGCTAGTGTTTCGACTCTTTCAGACCATTCTGACGGATAACTAGTGCTTCGCGCACTCATCCACAGAACATACTCAATGTTGCCATGAGTGCCGGGGAGCTCGCTTCGAACCACCTCGTGAACGCCCAGGCCAAGTTTGCTGGCATGCTCGAGAACCTGCATCACCGATTCGGCACGCAGGCGGTGGTCGGTGACGATGCCCTTGGCAGTCAGCGACTTTTTGCCCACCTCAAACTGCGGCTTAACCAGCAGAACGTAGTCGGCTTTCGGGGCCACTGTAAAGATTGCATCTAGGACGAGCGTGAGCGAGATGAAACTGAGGTCGGCGACGACGATTTCGAATTCGGGGACCTCACCGATCCGAGCGCCCAGGGTTTCAGGGGTGAGTTCGCGCGCATTGAAGCCCTCGATCGAGGTAACCCTAGAGTTTTCGGCCAATTCGGGAACCATCTGCTCGTGGCCAACGTCGATTGCGACGACTCTGGCTATTCCCCTACGAAGCAGGACGTCGGTGAAACCGCCGGTCGAGGCGCCAACATCCAAAGCGGTCTTACCGGTGACTTCCAGCGCGCCAAATTGGTCAAGAGCGGTTGCCAACTTGTGGCCGGCTCTAGAAACATAGTCGAGTGCGTCAAGGACTTTGATCGTCGAGTCGTCTAGGACGTCTTGAGAGGCCTTTCGAGCGGCTCGCCCATTGATTAGAACCCGCCCGGCCTCGACTAGGGCAGCGCCTTGGTTTCGACTTCTGGCAAGACCCCGCTCGACGAGCGCGACGTCGATTCTGGTCAACTGTCGCCGTCTAGCGCTTGCTCGAGTAGAGCGTGCAAAGCTGCATATGCGGCGGTTTGCTCGCCAACGGGAAGCTCTGCAATCCGCGCCAACTCGCGCTTAACCTGTTCTAGAAGTTCATCTGAAGACATGCTTTAAGCCTATTCGTATAGTTGTGGATCGACGTCCAAAGCAAAAATCGCTAGACCCGAGTTCCAGATCACTCGGCAGGCGCAACGAAGGGCATCAACCGACTTTGGATCGCCAGAAACCACGACTACGCGGTTGCCAAGCAGCTCAACCTCGGCCTTGCGGAGCTTGAAACCGCGCTTGGTCGGCTTTGGTTCGACGTACTTGTCAAAGAGTTCGGTGAGCGATTCGAGAATGTAGGTTGGTCGCTCCCCCGGTTTTGCACCGAGTGCGTCCTTTGCCCTTGAAACGCCGGTGAGAACGAGGACGCTCGGAATACCTGCGCGATTCGAACCGATGATGTCGGTGTCGATTCGGTCGCCGATAAATAGTGGACGCTTGGCATCAAATCGCTTGACGGCGGTTTCGAAAATCGCGGTTTCCGGCTTGCCGGCAACCAAAGGAAGCTGACCGACCGCGGTGTGCACGGCCGAAACCAGAGTTCCGTTGCCCGGTGCCATTCCGCGTTCCTGCGGAAGGGTCCAGTCCTGGTTGGTGGCTACCCACTTTGCACCGTTTTGGATCGCGTAGGAGGCCTCGGCCAGGTTGCGCCAAGAGACATCTGGCGCGAAACCTTGAATCACGGCTGCTGGCTTATCGTCGGCAGAATCAACCACAGTGAATCCTGCCTCGGCGGTGTAAAAACGCAAGCCTTCGCCTCCGACCACCAAAACCTTGGAGCCGGGTTCAATGAGCGTTGCCAGTAACTCGACGCCGGTTTGACCGGAGCTGACGACATCGTTCGGGCTTGCGGTAACCCCGAAGCCGGCCAGCTGGGCGACGATTGCCTCGGGCTTGCGCGAGGAGTTGTTGGTGACAAAACCCAAGCGATTACTCGCCTGTAGCCGCGTTACGGCTTCTACGGCACCGGCAATTGCAGCAGTGCCCTCGTAGACCACGCCGTCAAGATCGGCGAGGATCACGTCAAAATCATCAACGAAACTAGTCACGAGCTTTCCAGTCCTTCATCGACGGAATAACTATTTCTTCGATTATTGAAAGCTCTTCGTCTTCACCGGTGGCCTCTGGCGAAACGGCCTTTTCGGCGCGCTCGGCAAGCGCAGACCACTTCTTGGCTTCGGTTTCGCGACCGAGTGCTTCGAGTGTGTCGGCGTAAGCCCAGAAAAGTGGTGGCGAATACTCGAACACCCGGCTCGAATCGAGCTCTTTGATCTCAAGTTCGGCAAGAGCTAGGTCGTTTTGACCAAGATCTAGCCGCGCACCCGAGGTGGCGATGGCCAAATTCACCCGAACGGTCGGGCTCAGGGTGGCCTTGTCGACGCTGCGGGCGAGCTCTAGAGCGCGCTCCGGGCGTCCAAGTCCGCGTTCCGAGTCGACAATTAGTGGCAATTGGTCGTTCGATGCGGTCATTCTTCGGTGCGTCAGCAGTTCACGAAGCGCAAGAGCAAAATCTCCAGTGCGGTAGGCGGTAATGCCTAGAGTTTCTCGGACCACTGGGATTCGTCCGGCTCGAGCCGCGGCCGCAACAGCGTGCTGGTGCGCCAAAGCGGGGTCCTGCTCGATCAAAAGATCGACCATAGCCAGGTGACGAGCGGTCATTTCGGCATTTTCGACCGAAAGGGTCTTCAACTGCACCCGAATCGGCATCAAAAGGTCGGCCGGAGTGATTTCTTCTGGGATCGGTGGGCTTTTTGGTTTGTCAGAGCGCACCTTGGGAGTGACTCGAGTCTGCCAGGCCGGACGCTCGGGAGCACCATCGCGCGAATCACGAGCTGGACGCGCTCGATCGCCGCGATCCGATCGCCCCGCAGGGCCTTCGCGACGTGGCTTACCGCCACGGTCGTTTCTTTCTGCCATGAGACTCTCCTAGTTTTGTGTATGTTAAACGAAAATGGCCACCTCGAAAGGTGGCCATTTTCTAAATTAAGTCCGGCGGTGTCCTACTCTCCCACAAGGTCACCCTTGCAGTACCATCGGCGCAGGAGGTCTTAGCTTCCGGGTTCGGAATGTAACCGGGCGTTTCCCCTCCGCTATGGCC
>WLPL01000089.1 GCA_009698805.1 Actinomycetota bacterium
AGACCGCCATCGACGGCCAGGCGCCAGCACTTCGCCCTTGGATCCAAGAAGTTCGCGGAGCGATGGACGCGCTAAAAATGGACTCGACCTTCACCGAGCGCAACGTCAACGAGGGTTTCTCGGGTGGCGAAAAGAAGCGCCACGAGATACTTCAGATGGAACTTCTGAAGCCGAAATTCGCAGTTCTCGACGAAACCGACTCTGGCCTAGATGTCGACGCACTAAAGGTCGTCTCTGAGGGCGTCAATCGCGTCAAATCCGCGACCGGAATGGGCGTGATTCTCATTACCCACTACACCCGAATCCTCAACTACATAAAGCCAGACTTCGTTCACGTGTTCGTTGCTGGCAAGATTGCCGAAGAGGGTGGCCCGGAGCTCGCCGACCGCCTAGAGTCCGAAGGATACGACAGGTACACCAATGCCTAAAGAACTCAGCCCAGCCAAGTACGACGAGGTCATCGAGGCTCTCAAAGACGTAATCGACCCTGAAATCGGCGTTAACATCGTTGACCTCGGGCTAATTTACGGTCTGGAGGAGTCTGAGGACGACGGCTCGCTACTTATCAACATGACTCTCACCTCGGCCGGCTGCCCGCTGACCGACATTCTCGAAGAACAAACCGGCGAGGCTCTCGACGGCCACGTCGAGGCGTACCGAATCAACTGGGTCTGGATGCCGCCATGGGGCCCTGAGAAGATCACCGAAGACGGCCGCGAGCAGATGCGCGCCATCGGATTCTCGATTTAGTAAGACCAAAGGAAAAGGCCTCCCAGTCGGGAGGCCTTTTCGCTTAAACCTTTTTAGCGCTTCACGCGCTTTACCAGAGCCCAAGCGCCGGGCAGCAAGGTAGAAGCCAGTGCGATCTTGATGGCGTCGCCAACCACGAATGGAGCCAACCCCGCGTTGACCGTCGCGCTCAGGTCGTTGGGGTAACCGACAGAGCCGAGGAAGGCCGAAAGTACAGGCAAGCCGAAGAGGTAGATAGCCGCGTTACCAGCAATAAAGCCAACCGCGACACCGAACCATTTGCTGCCCGAGCTGCGCTCGGCAAAGTAGCCAACGATTGTTGCGGCGGCAATGAAGCCGACTAGATAGCCGATGGTCGGGCCAAAAGCCCAGCCAGACTTGGCACCGGTAAAAATTGGCAGACCGATTGCCCCGAGAAATACGTAGAGTGCCATCGAGAGTGCGCCACGAGCTTTGCCCAGTGCGGCACCGGCGAGCAACACAGCGAACGTCTGGCCGGTGATCGGTACAGGCCACATAGGAATGGCGATTTGAGCGGCACCCGCGGTTAGCGCAGCACCAGCAACTACCAGCGCGATGTCTGCAGTAAGGCTCTTCGGTACGAAGCGGTCGACGATGGTTGGTCGAGTTGAAAGCGTGAGCGACATCGGGTCTCCTGGTTTGGTTTGTTGGGTCTATTGTAAACTAGCCCTTTTGGGATACCCCACTTGCTTACGAGAGATGACACTTGATTAATGTCAAAGACCTAGAGATCCGTATCGGAGCTCGTGTCTTGATGCAAGACGTTACCTTCCGAGTAGACAAGGGCGACAAGGTTGGTCTCGTCGGGCGTAACGGAGCTGGCAAGACCACACTGACCAAGATTTTGGCGGGGGAGGGTCAACCGACCGGCGGGTCACTCGAAACCGTAGGTGTAATCGGCTACCTACCCCAGGACCCGAGGACGGGCGACCCAGAGGAGACGGTTCGAGACCGGATTCTCAATGCCCGCGACCTGGGAGACCAACTCAAGGCCATGACCGCTGCCTCCGAAGACATGGGCTCGGTTGACCCAGTCGTTTATGAGGCCGCCATGAAGAAGTACTCGAGCGCAGAAGCCCGTTTTGTGGCCAACGGTGGTTACGCCGCCGAAGCAGAAGCCGAGGCCATTTCGGGCAACCTTGGTATCAAGCCGCACGTCTTAGACCAACAGCTCAAGACCCTTTCCGGTGGTCAGCGACGTCGTGTCGAGTTGGCACGCATCCTGTTTTCGCAGGCCGACACCATGATCCTCGATGAGCCGACAAACCACTTGGATGCCGACTCGGTGGTTTGGTTGCGCGAATTCCTAAAGACCTACCAGGGCGGCCTGATCGTGATCAGTCACGATGTTCAACTCATTGGCGAAACCGTGAACCGAGTTTTCTACCTTGATGCCATGCGCACCGTGATCGATATCTACAACATGGGTTGGCACAACTATCTGAAGCAGCGCGAGGCCGACCAAGAGCGTCGCAAGCGCGAGCGTTCCAACGCCGAAAAGAAGGCTGCGACACTCAACCTGCAGGCCGCAAAGTTCGGCGCAAAGGCAAGCAAGGCGGTTGCCGCGCAGCAGATGATTAAGCGCGCAGAGCGCCTCATGAGCGGCCTTGAAGCCGTGCGCGAGCAAGACCGGGTCGCCCGCATCAGGTTCCCCGAGCCAGCGCCCTGTGGACGCACACCGCTGATGGCGTCGAACCTGAGCAAGAGCTATGGCTCGCTAGAGATCTTCACAGCGGTGGATCTGGCCATCGACAAGGGTTCCAAGGTCGTCGTCATCGGACTCAACGGAGCAGGCAAGACCACGCTGCTTCGGATGCTCGCGGGAATCGACGCGCCGGATACCGGAACCATCGAACCCGGGCACGGCCTGAAAATCGGTTACTACGCCCAGGAGCATGAGACCTTGGACGTCAACAAAAGCGTGCTCGAAAACATGCAGCGTTCGGCGCCCGAGCTCGGCGACACCGATGTGCGTAAGGTTTTGGGTTCGTTCCTGTTCACCGGTGACGACGTAAACAAGCCTGCCGGCGTGCTTTCGGGTGGCGAAAAGACTCGTCTTGCCCTGGCGGCTCTGGTGGTTTCTTCGGCGAATGTTTTGCTACTCGACGAACCAACAAACAACCTCGACCCTGCAAGCCGCGAAGAGATTCTCTTTGCGCTCTCGACGTTTAGCGGAGCCGTTGTATTGGTTTCGCACGATGTTGGCGCGGTGCTGGCTCTGAACCCGGAGCGAGTACTTATTTTGCCTGATGGAGCTGAGGACCTCTGGAACGATTCCTACGCTGACCTGATTTCGCTTAGCTAAGCGAATCCTCGACGTCTTCGTCGGTTGGTGTCTTGCGAGTCTTGGTGCGAGTGCGTCCGAGATATCTATCTCGTTCGGTTCGAATCATCCAGAACAATGCGCCGAAGGCCATGGCCGCAAAAACTATCCACTGAATCGCGTAGCTCAGATTGTTTCCCTCATCGGTGACCGGTTGTTCTAGCGCCTGCAATGCCGCATCGCCCGAGGAGTCGTTGTAAACCCTGCCGTAGCTTTTCGAGTAGCAACCGCTGAGCTCCAATTGCCTACAAACCCGTGCAACCTCGAGGTTCGGCACTTGGCCAGCAGGAGCGGTGCGTCCGTCATGCGCCTCACTTGGGCGCAGTCGAACGATGATCGTCCTTTGGCTGTCGCTCGGCATCGGGTTCACATCGGGGGAGTCCTGATTGTTTCCGGTGGCTACCCAACCACGGGAGACCAAAATGACTCGAGAGTTGGCTTGCACGAACGGCACGAGCTGTTCGAAGCCAGGCTGACCCGAATTCGGGCGGTTGCGAACGAGCACTGCCTTCTCTGGCAGGTAGTGACCGACAACACTGACCGCGCGCCACTCATC
>WLPL01000009.1 GCA_009698805.1 Actinomycetota bacterium
AAGGCAACCGCGTAGTCGAAGTCCCACTTGCCGGTGCCGTCTAGGCGAGGCTTGCCGAGGTGAACCGAGATGTCGAGAACCACGCGAGCGGCACGCATGCGCTGACCGTCGAGCATGCCCAGGCGGTCGCCCGGGTCGTTTAAGAAACCAAGGTCTTGCATCAGGCGTTCGGCATACAGGGCCCAGCCTTCACCGTGCCCCGAGCACCAGTTAGCCATTCGGCGCCAGTCGTTCAGTTCTTCGCGGTTATAGACCTGGGTGGCCACCTGCAGGTGGTGACCCGGAACGCCCTCGTGGTAGACGGTCGTGGTTTCACGCCAGGTGTCGAATTCGGTTACGCCTGCCGGCACTGACCACCACATGCGTCCAGGGCGGCTGAAGTCGTCGGTAGGGCCGGTGTAGTAGATGACCCCTGAGTTGGTTGGCGCGATTCGGCACTCTAGGGTGCGTAGCTTCTCGGGAATATCGAAGTGGGTCTTGCCGAGTTCTTCGATCGCCTGGTCGCTCAGGCGCTGCATCCACTTTTGAAGTTCTTCGGTGCTGTGCAGCTTGCGGCTCGGGTCGTTGTTCAAGACCTCGATGGCCTCGGCTACCGTTGCCCCCGGTTTGATTTCGTTGGCAACTGCCTCCTGCTCGGCCTTGACTCGCGCGAGTTCTTCGATGCCCCACTGCAGGGTCTCTTCGAGGTCAACCTTGGCTCCTAGGAAGCGCTGGCTGAGAAGCGTGTAGCGCTCGCGGCCGATGGCGTCGACCTCGGTTGCCACGGGTGCCAACTCTTCGCGCAAGAAGTTTTGAAGCTTCGCGTAGGCAGCGGTTGCAACCTTGCTCGACTCGACCAGTTCGGAGCGAAGCGCAGCTGGCAGCTCTACACCCTCGGCCTTGGCGAACTTGGTGAAGAAGCCGTTTTCGCCGGTGATGTTGTTTAGGTCGTTGACCACCCAGTTGACCTGGCGAATGGCGGGGGTCTCTTTGTCGCGGATTCCGACTCGTAGGGTTTCGATGTATCCGTCGACTGCACCTTCAACGGCACGAAGTCGCTTGTTCAGATTCTCCCAGTCGCTAACGGTGGCTACCGGGGTGAGGTCAAAGATGTCACGGATTCCCTGTGCCGGCGAGGCAAGAACATCTAAGTCACGCTTCCAGAGGCCGGTTTCGTGAATGTCTAGGCTGAGCTGAAGGTTGGCCATGAGGGCGTCCTTTGAAACCTCGTCGATCTTGTCGACCGGTTCCATTCCCTTCAGCTGCTCGAGAAGGTCTCGCTCCAGCTGGTTAAAGTGAGCGACGGCTGCCGGCGAGTGGTCGTCGAGGCGGTCTTCGCCGCCGGCAAAACCGGCGTAGGTTGCGAATGATGGGCTCAACTGCGCGAGCTTCACCACCCAAGAGTTTGAGAGTTCATCGATTGCCGATGGCTTGCGCGACATTGCTAATCCAATCCTGGTCGGGTGCTTGCGGTCCACTGACCCAAGCCTGGGTTTACTTGTACGCGGAGCATTGAGCTACCGCGGTTCCAACTTGAGCGTGGCTGGCCGGTTGCCTTCGATGTCTGGTGTTCGGCCTCAGCCAAAGCAGCAGACAGAACGGCCACCACGGCCGCAAGTTCTTCGGGGGTCGGGGCTCCAGCCTCGACCTTTAGTAGGTGCTGCAGGTCTTCACTCATTACAGCGGAATGTTTCCGTGCTTCTTCGGTGGCAGCGTTGCGCGCTTGGTTCTGAGTGCGCGCAGAGCCTTGATCACAGAGATTCGGGTGGCCGAAGGCTCGATGATGCCGTCGAGTTCGCCGCGTTCGGCTGCTAAGAAGGGGGAGGCAACGTTGTAGGTGTATTCGGCAGCCAGCTGGGCTCGAACAGCGGCAACATCTGCGCCGGAGTCTTCGGCTTCTTTGATCTTGTCGCGGAACAGGATGTTCACGGCACCCTGGCCACCCATGACCGCAATCTCGGCACTCGGCCAAGCGAGGTTGATGTCGCCACCGAGCTGTTTCGAGCCCATAACGATGTATGCGCCGCCGTAGGCCTTGCGGGTAATCACGGTTACCAGCGGCACCGTTGCCTCGGCGTATGCGTAAAGCAACTTGGCGCCGCGGCGAATAACGCCGGCCCACTCCTGGTCTGCTCCGGGTAGGTAGCCGGGGACGTCGACCAAAGTAAGGATCGGAATCGAGAAGGCGTCGCAGAAACGGACGAAGCGAGCGGCCTTTTCACCGGCGTCGATGTTCAAGGTGCCGGCCATCTGTGAAGGCTGGTTTGCGATGATTCCTACGCTGCGGCCGTCCACGCGGGAAAAGCCGATGAGAATGTTCGGCGCGAACAGCGGCTGCACCTCGAGGAACTCGTTTCGATCAACGATCGACTCGATGACGGTGTGCATGTCGTATGGCTGGTTCGGTGAGTCCGGGATGACCTTGTCGAGAAGTCGATCTTCGTCGGTGACCTCGAGCTCGCCGTGTGACTCGTAAACGATTGGCTCGGAGAGGTTGTTGCTCGGGAGGTAGCCGAGCAGGTTGCGGGCGTAGTCGAGGGCGTCCTCTTCGTCGCTGGCAAGGTAGTGGGCAACGCCGGAGGTCTTGTTGTGGGCGAGCGCGCCACCGAGCTCTTCCATGCCGACGTCCTCGCCGGTTACGGTCTTGATCACGTCTGGGCCGGTCACAAACATGTTCGAGGTCTTGTCGACCATGATCACGAAGTCGGTCAGTGCGGGGGAGTAAACGGCTCCACCGGCGGCTGGGCCCATGATGATCGAAATCTGCGGGATCACGCCAGAGGCCATGGTGTTGCGCTTGAAGATTTCGCCGTACTTGCCGAGGGCGATAACTCCCTCTTGGATTCGCGCACCACCCGAGTCGAGGATTCCAATGACCGGGACGCCGGTTGCGATGGCTAGGTCCATCACCTTGATGATCTTGTTACCGGCGGCTTCGCCGAGCGAACCACCGAAGATTGTGAAGTCTTGCGAGAATAGGGCAACCTGGCGGCCACCGATGGTTCCGACTCCGGTGACGACCGCGTCGCCGTATGGCCGGTTTTTATCCATGCCGAAGGCGGTTGCTCGGTGACGAACGAACTCGTCAAGCTCAACAAACGAACCCGGGTCTAGCAATAACTCGATGCGCTCGCGGGCTGTCTTCTTGCCTCGAGCGTGCTGCTTGGCAATGGCTGCCTCGCCACTGGCAAAAACTGCCTCGTGGTAACGGTGCTGGAGGTCTGCGATTTTGCCCGCGGTGGTGCTCAAATCTGGCGAAGGTTTTGCGTCAGTCATGAATAACACACTACTCGCGGGCGGCTCGAAACCTAAACTAGCCAGCATGGATCTTTCTTCGTCTCAAGCCCTGGTGGCGTCGCTGACTTACGTTGAGGTGACTGGCTCAACCAATGTCGATCTCGCGGCTAAGGGTGGCGAAGACCTCACCGTTTTGGTGGCCGGTGCGCAAACCGCGGGCAAGGGCAGAGCCGGTCGCGAATGGTCTTCGCCGGTTGGAGCCTCGCTTTCGGTGTCGATTCTGCTGAAGCCAAAGCTGGCCAGCGCCGATTCTCTAGCCTGGCTGCCTCTGCTAGCCGGTGCAGCCATGACCCGAGCGGTTAGGCGCCTAGGGGCTGCGGCTACGCTCAAGTGGCCAAACGACGTCCTAGTGAACGAACGCAAGCTCTGCGGCGTCTTGAGCGAGCTAGTCGATGGGCAAACCGTGATCGTCGGTGCCGGGCTGAACCTCGAGCAGCAACAAGACGAACTGCCGATTCCGAATGCCACCTCACTGGCCCTCGAAGGCCTGACCGTAAGCCTGCCCGAGGCGTTGCACGCATACCTTGCCGAATTCGTACCCCTATACAAGTCCTTCGTTGCCGCCGGTGGCGACCCGGAGGCGGGCTTGCGCAGTCTTGCGATCGAACTCTGCTCGACAATCGGCCAGGATGTGCGGGCGATCATGCCGGGCGATAGCGAGGTGGTTGGCCAAGCCATCGACATCGATTCGGCAGGTCGACTCCTCATCGCGGTGCCTGGCGAAAACACTCTCTACGCAGTGGGTGCCGGCGACATCGTCCACCTGCGACACAATTAACCAATGCAGAGAATCGACCGACTTCGCCCGCGCCTAGTGGTGCTTTGGTGGCCAACGCTGATTCTGGCCGGCTGCTGCGCGGTCTACGGTTTCTTTATCGGCCGCCAACTCGACCCGAGCTTCGAGCAACTGCTTTACGGCTCGCTTGAAGTGGCCTTGTTCTTACTCTGGCTCCTGCCGACGCTTTCTTATGCGGGAACCTTCGCCGATGTCTATCAAGACCGGCTCATCATTCGTCGCGGGCTGTCCGGCAAGAAGCGCACTGTGCTATTTGTCGACGTCCTAGAAATCACCGGTGGAGCCGTGCGTGGCGTGGTTTTGACCGTCCGCGACCAAGAGAATGCGGTTTTGAAGCGTTACCCGAAGCCGAAGGCGATCGCCGCGCAGCTGAATGCTCTGGCAAAATAGAAGCATGGTGAAAATAGGTGTGATCGGTGGCGGGCAACTCGCCAGAATGATGGTCCCACCCGCTGTAGCACTCGGTTTTGATTTGTGCGTGCTCGCCGAGACCGAGGGATCCTCGGCGGCGATAGCGGCAACCATGGTCGGCGATTACAACCAACTGCAGGTGGTACGGGATTTTGCGAAGACCGTAGACGTAGTTACTTTCGATCACGAGCATGTGCCACTCGAAATTTTGCAAACCCTGGTAGCCGAGGGGGTCGAGATTCACCCCTCGCCACACGCTCTTGCCTTTGCCCAAAACAAGCTAGCCATGCGTCGCAGGCTCGCTGAACTAAGCCTTCCGATGCCGATTTGGGCCGAGATAAACACCCCAGCTGAATTACAAGAATTCTTGGACGCAAACGGCGGCGAAGTCATTTTGAAGACCCCGATCGGTGGTTACGACGGCAAGGGCGTTCGCGTGATTCGTGCTGTGGAAGAAGCCGCCGACTGGTTTGACCTTGCCCCGCTTCTCGCCGAAGAAAAGGTCTCGTTCACCCGCGAACTAGCCCAGTTGAGCGCTCGCAGCAGCACCGGCGAGTTACGCTCTTGGCCGCTCGTGCAAACCGTTCAGCTTGATGGAGTCTGCGCCGAGGTAATCGCGCCGGCACCAGACGCCTCCGCGGCCACCCTCGAATACGCGGTCGAGATCGCCAGGGGAGTCGCCGAGGGTCTCGGAGTCACCGGAGTGCTCGCGGTCGAAATGTTTGAAACCGCCGACGGGCGCTTGCTGATCAACGAGCTCGCCATGCGACCGCACAACTCTGGCCACTTCAGCATCGAAGGCTCGGTAACCAGCCAGTTCGAGCAGCACTTGCGCGCGGTAGCCGGCCTGCCGCTCGGTTCGACCGAGCTCACCAACGAGAGCGCTGTGATGGTGAACCTGCTCGGGGTCGACGAAACCAACGACTTCGTAACGCACTATCGCCACGTCATGCAACTTCACCCGCACGCAAAAATTCACACCTACGGCAAGGCCGCCCGCAAGGGTCGCAAGATGGGTCACATCACTGTGGTGGCCTCCGAGGCCGGTTGGGCTTTGGCTCAGGCGCGCGCCGCTGCCGAGGTTTTGCTTCGCGGATAGCAAAATTGTTTAGGTAACTGACAGGAGACCGCTTTGGCTCAACCAATCGTCGGCGTAGTAATGGGTTCGGATTCAGACTGGAACATAATGTCTGACGCCGCCCAAGCGCTCAAAGAGTTCGGCATCGAATACGAGGTCGAGGTGCTCAGCGCACATCGCACCCCCGAGAAGATGATCGAGTGGGGCAAAGCTGCAGCCGGTCGCGGCATCAAGGTGATTATTGCGGGCGCTGGCGGTGCCGCACACCTGCCCGGCATGTTGGCTAGCGTGACCACTCTGCCAGTTGTCGGCGTCCCCGTTTCTCTCGCAAAACTTGACGGCATGGATTCCCTGCTTTCGATCGTGCAAATGCCCGCGGGAATCCCGGTGGCTACCGTATCAATCAATGGCGCGCGCAACGCCGGAATCCTGGCCGCCCGGATCATCGGTAGTTCAGAACCCGAAATGGCAAAAAAGCTGGCCGCCTTCGGCGAATCCCTCAAGGATGCCGTGGCTGAAAAGAACGAGAAACTGAAATCTCAGATATAGGCAACTCCCTCTTCAGACGCTTCGACACTGCAACACCACAGCAGATGCGAAAGCGTGCGATATTCCTACTCGTTTTAGGCGTTCTGCTGCCTGGCAGCCCGCAGCTTTTAGCTGGCAATCGCAAGCTCGGCAAATTCGGACTGCGCGCCACCCTCCTCGGCTGGGCGCTGCTACTTTTTCTCGGGCTGATCTTCTTGGTCAAGCGCTCTTGGGCTTTCACTATTGTGGCTACCCCTTGGATTAGCGCCATTGTCTCGGTGGCACTTTGGGTCTTCGGAATAGGGTTTGCAGTCCTACTTTTCGACACCTTCAGAATCTCGCTGCTTGGCAGGCTTTACCCGGCTGCCCGAAACGTGCTCATCGTATTCTTCTTGATTTTCGCGATTCTCGGCATCAGCGGTTTTAGCACCGCCGCCAACACTCTAAAAACCACCGGCGACACCGTGGGTTCGATTTTTGCCCAGAAGGGTTTCTCCGCCGCGAGTGACGGCCGCTACAACATCATGTTGATCGGTTCCGATGCAGGCACCGACCGATTCGGCGTTCGACCAGACTCCATATCGGTCCTGAGTTTTAACGCCAACACCGGCGCGATGGTAAACATCGGAATTCCCCGAAACCTTCAGCACGCCCCGATTGCAACCGATTCACCTCTGTACAAGTTTTACGGAAACAGCTGGGACGACCTGATCAACTCGGCCTATAAAAACGTCATGGATAACCATCAGGACGCCTACCCTGACGCACTGAAGAACGGGTCTACACCGGGGTTAGAAGCCACCCGCGACCTCGTCGAAGGTGTAACCGGTTTACAAATTCAGTCGTACATCATGGTCAACATGACCGCGTTTCAAGAGCTGATCAACGTGCTTGGCGGACTCACCGTAGATGTTAAGACCCGACTCCCGATCGGTGGCCAACGAGACGACGCCTCCGATGCATACGGCTGGATCGAAGTAGGTGTTCAGCACTTGAATGGCTACCGAGCGCTTTGGTACGCGAGAAGTCGCCACGGCTCTACCGACTACGCCCGCATGGCAAGGCAGCATGAGATCGAGCAGCTGATTTTCAAGAAGTTCACCCCGAGCACAATCCTGGCAAACTATTCGGGCCTCGCCGCAGTCGCCAAGAAGCTGCTTTACACCGACATCCCAGATGGCATGGTCGGAACCTACGTTGACATGGCTTTGAGTGCCAAATCAAAAAAGATTAAGGCGCTTGAGCTAGTCCCAAAGAATGGCTTCGAGCCTGATGTTCCCGACTTCGAGAAGATTCATGCGGCAGTCGCAGCCGCCCTTAGAGCCAGCAACTAAACTTTCAAAGACAGGAGGGACGCCTTGGACATCGAAAAATTTGCCGCCGAAAACGGTTTGAAACGCGTTGGCGCGCGCCCGTCCTTCTTGGCTTACCTAAAAGAGTCTTGGGCCAAACGAGAGTTTGCCGTGGCCCTAGCAACCTTCACTAATGCTTCGCAAAATGCTCAGAATCGCCTGGGTCGTTGGTGGTTGATTCTCACGCCGGCGCTGCAGGGCGGAATGTACGGAATCATCTTCGGATTCATCATGGGCACCGCGAATCGCCCGCAACACTTCATCGAATATCTCTTTTGCGGTGTCTTCCTCTTCAGCTTCATGCAACAGTCTTTTACGAGTGGCGCAACTTCGATCACAGGTAACGCAGGATTGGTCAAAAGCCTCAGCTTCCCGAGGGTCCTGCTTCCTTTCTCTGCAGCCATCCAGCAGTTCATCAATCTGATTCCACAAATTGGTCTGCTTTTGGTGACCCTCTTGCTTTTCGGAAACCCTATTACCTGGCAGTGGCTTTTGTTTATTACGGCGATTTGCTTGATGTTGCTTTTCGGTATCGGCAGTGCCATGTTTGCGGCTCGTTTAACAGTCCAGTTTGCTGACCTCAATCAGCTTTTGCCATTCGTTTTCAGGTTGATTTTCTATTCGAGCGGCATTTTTTACAGCGTTGAAAACATTCTTAGCAAGTACCCGATTGCCTACGAAATTATGAAGTTCAACCCCTATTCTTCATTTTTGACTCTGGCTCGCGGTTTGCTGATCAGAGATTACTCAGTCACGGCAACAACCTGGTGGTTGTGTGCCGGCTGGGCGGTGTTTTTGCCTTTGGTTAGCGTCGTGCTCTTCTGGGCAGTTGAGGAGCGTCATGGCCGCGAAGACTAAGAAGACTGTGGCAGAGACACGTAAGCCAGTGGTGATCGTCGACAACGCCCACATCATTTATAAGGTTTTTGGTACCGGTCGCCAGGTGACTGGTCGCTTGGCCAAGGGTGGTCTTTTGACCAAGAAGCTCAGATATCGCGAGGTGCACGCCATCAAAGGCGTTTCGTTCACGATTTACGAGGGTGAAACCGTAGGCATCATCGGTAGCAACGGCTCGGGCAAGTCTTCCTTGATGCGCGCGATTGCCGGTCTCACTTCGTTGCGCTCGGGCAGCGTGTTCGCTTTCGCACGACCAACTTTGCTGGGCGTCGGCGCTGTTCTTTTGCCAGCTTTGAGCGGCGAGAAGAACATCGTCCTGGGTGGTCTCGCCATGGGTTACAGCAAGAAGGAGATCACCGATAAAGTCCACGAAATCACCGAATTCGCCGGCATTACGGAGTTCATCGATCTGCCCATGCGCACCTACTCGAGCGGCATGTCGGCAAGACTACGTTTCGCAATTGCAGCTTCAAAGATTCACGATATTTTGATTGTCGATGAGGCCCTGTCGGTAGGTGACCAGAACTTCAGAATGAAGTCCGAAGCTCGCATGCGTGAAATGCGTGATCAAGCCGGAACCGTCTTCTTGGTGAGCCACAGCATGAAGTCAATTCTTGATACCTGCACGCGAGTGATTTGGATCGAGAAGGGCGACTTGAAGGCCGATGGAGACCCGCAAGAGGTAATTGATGCATACAACGCCTTCACCGAGTCCTCGACAATCGATTAGTCGAATGGCAAAAAAAGTCTCGTATCCGGCACTTAGCGTCCTGATGCCGGTATTGAATGAAGAGCTTTATCTCGAGGACGCCGTCAACTCGGTGCTCGGCCAGGACTACCCTGGCGAAATCGAACTACTGCTCTCTCTTGGGCCGAGCAGAGACAAAACCCTCCAGGTCGCTAACGCACTCGCCAAGCGCGACAAGAGAGTTCGCCTGATCGATAACCCCCGCGGTCTCACGACAGTTGGCTTAAACAAATCAATCGGCCAGGCTAAGTTCGACTACGTTATTCGCGTGGACGCACACAGCGAACCCCAGCCAAACTACCTTCAGAGGGGCATCGAGATACTTCTCGAAACGGGCGCAGACCTTCTCGGCGGAGTCATGGCAGCGAAGGGCAAAAGTCCTTTTCAAAAAGCCGTGGCCTGGGCCTACACCAGTAGGTTCGGTATCGGTGGTGCCGCATATCACATTGGTGGCCAGGCGGGAGAAGCCGAATCCGCTTACCTTGGCATCTTCAGGAAGTCGACGCTGCTCAAGGTGGGCGGTTACGACGAGGGTGTAATCAGGGGCGAAGATTGGGATCTCGCTAGGCGAATCAAGGCCGCCGGCGGCTTGGTTTGGTTCAGCCCAGAACTCGGGGTCACCTATTGGCCGAGGTCCAGGTACAAAGACCTGGCCAGACAGTTTTATTCGACCGGGATCTGGCGAGGTGAACTTTCCAGACGCTCGTTGCGCTCTGCCTCGAAGCGATACTTTATTCCACCGTTGGCGGTGCTTTCGCAGGTTGTCGGCCTAATCTTTTTGGCAACGGGTCACGTGATTGGCGTCGTGCCAACGGCGTTTTATCTACTTTTCGTTTTAGCGATTGCGATTTCGGGATCGGCTCTGTCGCTGCGGTCACGCATTTGGCTCGTCCTGGTCCTGCCAGCCATGCAGCTCTGCTGGGGTTATGGCTTTTGGGTCGGAATTTTGCGAGGGGCCACGATGGCTTCTGTCGATAAGAGTCGAATTGGCTAATCGGCTGGCACCTCGGGTTTTACTGGTTGGTGCTGCGAAGCCGCTTCTTGGCTCTGACAAGCGAGTGAGTGTTGTTTCTACAGTGGCCAGCGTTTCAGAACTGGTCGGCTATGGCAAGACCGAATTTGACTACGTCATGTTTTCGCGGTCGACACCGGCCTGGGGTATACGAACGCTGGGACGCTGCGTCGGGCTTCTCGAATTTGGCCATTCAACCTTGGTGGTCATTCGCCCAAGCTCTAAACTCTTCGGCCGAGCCGTGAAGACAGACGTCACACTCGAACTAGCGCCTGAGGCTTTTGAAGATCTGGCACTGGAGGGCAAATTATTCAAGTGGGAAACTTTTCGGTCCACCGCTTTAGCTCGAAAGGGTCGAGGGGGAGAGCTCGCTCTTGTTGCAGAATTGCTTATCGATGCTCCTTCATTTTCTATCGTTGAAACCCGTGGCGAGCAGGCATCGGACCCGCTTGAAATCTCACTTGCCTCCCTAAAAGCGCAAGTCGAGTCACTCCACGAAATCCAGCGACTTCTGAAACTTAGAATCAGGCGGGGTTCGTTGGGCGCTTACGGTTACTCAGCCTTCCAAACTCGAGCGATCGATTACCACCTCAGGGAATTCACGATCGCGCTAGCGAGCCAGAATTTGTCGTACTTTGCGGCGCTAAAACTTGCCTCGGCCAGCCTGCTCGGCGATGCCACCCCAGAGGTTTGGCCGAATGCCAAATCGGCTCACAAAGATATCCTCCACGAAGCAATGGTGGGCTCGAGGGCCTCGACTTTGCGGCTCTTACAGGCGTCACACAGCTAACAGACTTACTCTTGATATAGGCGCTGAAAGGCGTTTACGGGTTTTGAGGTTAGGAGCAATCAGACATGAAGAGCAGAATTGCATCGCTTGCATTGCTATTAGGCGTCACGGTCACACTGTCCGGTTGCGCCTTTTTGACCCCGAACTGGGGCGCTCTGCACCCGAGCGAATCGCCAACACCGAGCGAAACAGCCACCAGCACTCCCGCTCCCACGACCACCAAGCCCGCGAAACTGTTGGATGTTCAGGTTTCGATCTTGTCTTCAAGTGCCGATGCGAGCGGAATCGACGTCATCGCCGAGGTTTTGAATCTGAGCGAGGATGGCGGTCGCTGCACTTTGGTAGTCAGTCAGGCGGGCACCAAAAGATCGGCCGCCGTTGGTGCCGAGTCGAACGTCGTCTCCAGCCAGTGCTTCCCGATGCATATTGAAATCGACGGATTCTCCTCCGGTGCCGCAACTTTCACGGTCAGTTACTCATCTGACACCGCCAAGGGTATTTCGGCCGTTGCCCAGGTGGATATTCCGTAGCTCATGTTTCCAAGAATCCGTAAGGCCTTTTCGACCGCAGTCTCTGTGCTGCTGGTCATAGTTGGCCTGACCGTGATTTCTCCGGCAAACCCGGCCCAGGCCGAATTGACCGGCAAGATGTTTGACCCCGGGTTGATCATCAGTGACAGTGTTTTCTTTGATTTTGGCACAATGAGCGTCGATCAAATCCAGGCCTTCCTGAATCGAAAAGTGCCGATTTGCAATGCCAACGACGGCGGGCCAACCTGTCTTCGCAATTATGCCCAGGACACCCAGGCGAAGACCGCTGAGGACGGTCGGTGCGACGCGCTGCCAGCCAAGACGGCTCAGTCTTCGGCTCAGATCATCTACGACATTGCTCATGCCTGCGGCATCAATCCGAGGGTGCTTATCGTCCTATTGCAAAAGGAGCAGGGCCTGGTTCAGGCCACCAATCCAACGTCCTATATGTACAAAGCGGCAACCGGCTACGGCTGCCCAGACTCCAAACCCGAAATCTGCGGCAAAGGATCGAAGATTACCGGCTTGTTCAACCAGCTGTATCGGGCGGCCGGCCAGTTTCAGTGGTACGGAGATCCACGCGGGTCGTTCACCTACCTCAAGGTCGGAAAGAGCGTTTCGATGCGCTATCACCCGGATGCCTGCAAAGCGACAAACAGTGCTGGATCATGCACCAAGTGGGTGAACGAGTGCGGCACCGCAAGTTTTGTGATGCAGAGTCAAGCCACCGCAAACCTCTACTACTACACGCCTTATGCGCCAAACGCTAGCGCCCTGAAAAACCTCTATGGCAGCGGTGACGCCTGCGGTGCCTACGGAAACCGAAACTTCTGGCGCTTTTACTCCGATTGGTTCGGCAGCACGATCGGTGGCGGCTTTCTGCTCAAAACCCCAAGCTCCGACACCTATCTGATCGTTGATAGCAAAAAGTATTTGATCGATGACCCCGACCTCCTGACTTCGCTAGCGCCGCTGGGTCCAGTTGGCACGATTTCGACGCCATACCTAAGCTCCTTCGTCAGTTCGGGCAGCCTGACACGTCTGGTCTCCTCGAGCACCGGCTCGCTCTACATGGTTGATCAGGGCAAAAAATACACGGTCGCCAGCTGTGCCGTTGCGCTGAGCCTCACACTGGATTGCGCCAAAGCCGTCTCACTAACCACGAATCAGTTGGCTGCTCTGCCAACCAGCGGTGTGGCAACCCCATTGGTGGTTGACGCCGATGGCAATCGATACTTGATTCAGAACTGCAGCAAGCGCCAGATCTTGGACGACGCGAGCGTGACGGCCGAGAACATTCGCCTACCGGCCAGGAGTGCTTTGGCTTTGGCAGCCTTCAATAACTTGCCTTGGGGCGCGCCGATTGCGCGGCAAGGCACAACCTTCACTAACAGCACTTCGGGTCGTCAAGGTGTTTACGTTGGCGGCAAGTACTTCGAGATTGACGACAACCTGGCCGCAGAAGTCAACTTCGGGCTTTGGTTCAATAGGTCTTCTGGCACGCTAACCACTGCCGGTCTAACGCAAATTAACAGCAACGTAACCGTCGGCCCGTTTGTAACCAACGCGCTTGGCACCTATTTGATTACCACCTCTGGCCGCCGAGAACTTTTGAATCCAGCCGAAATTTCGACAACCCCGGTAGTTGTGAACCCCGAATTCACCGAATCAATTTCTAGCGCCGGTCCTGGTATTGCAACACCAGTGCTCGCACAGTTACCAAACGGTTCGGTGGCGCTTATTGCCAGCAACCAAAAGCGACTCGTGGCAACCGCCGCCGACCTTGCCTTGCTGGTCGCAACCATCGGGCCCGCTACCGAGGACTTCGGTTCGACCGCCCTGGCCGCGATTCCAGACGGCCCAATCGTCTTTGCGCCTGGCGCGACTTTGCGTTCGAGGTCCACTCGCAAGTTGTACTTGGTCGACTCATACTCTCGTTTGGTCGAATTCAGCGGCCCGGATACCTTCGGCTTGCTAGCTTTGCCGACACCTAGGTTGGTAGCGGACTCCGCGGTAGAAGAAATCAAGCAAGCAAGGTACTCGGGGCAGTTGATTAAGTGCGCGAACAAGACTTGGATCCCCGTGCTCAAACAAATCGCCGAGGTGGACGCAAGTGCGGTGGCGGCATGGCCCGCACGCCCGCTTGGATTCAGCACCGAAACCTGCGCAAAGTTTGTTCAATCGACGGCCAAGATCGGGCTGTTCGTCCGCGATTCAGTAACCAACAACCTTTACTACATCGCTGGCGGTCAGAAGCACCTGATCACCAACTCCCTTATCTACAAAGCACTTCGTGGCACCGGCCTAGGTTACGTGAGGGTCGAAACCGCTTTCTTGAAGGGGATCCCAACCGGCGCTAATGCGGTTGCGAAACCAGCCAAACCGGTCACCAAAACTTACACGGTAGTAGCGGGCGACACCCTCGGCGGGATTGCGATCAAGTTGAAGACGACGGTGTCGAAGCTCAAGTCGCTAAATAAGCTGACCTCAGACATTATTCGGGTGGGTCAGGTCCTTGCTATTCCTTAGACTTGAATCATGTCGATACAGGTAGTAATCCTGGCAGCAGGAATGGGCACTCGTCTTGCCCGGCCGCTACCAAAGCCGCTCACCCAGCTGCGAGACGGCCGCTCAATCATGCAGCAGCAGTTCGATAACCTCGAAACCGCATTCGGCGGGGATTTTCGCACCACCATTGTGGTCGGCTTCAAGCTCGAAGCAATAATTGAGCGGTTCCCAACCGCCACCTTCGTTTACAACGAGTTTTACGACCAAACCAATACCGCGAAGAGTCTGCTCAAAGCACTTCGAGCCTCTGGCGACGGTGGCGTGCTGTGGCTAAACGGCGACGTCGTGTTTCACAAGGACGTCCTGAGCCGGGTCAAACCTCTTATCGAAGCCGATCAGTCTTTCG
This sequence comes from Actinomycetota bacterium, assembly GCA_009698805.1. Classification (GTDB taxonomy): domain Bacteria; phylum Actinomycetota; class Actinomycetes; order Actinomycetales; family Microbacteriaceae; genus Rhodoluna. Next base: position 14,333 of record WLPL01000009.1, read on the forward strand.
TTGTGGTGAACACCGCTAAGGTTTCCGAAGAAGAGGTCAAGTACTCGCTCACCCCTGACGGCTACGTTTCTGAATTGTCCAAGCAGGTAGTCGACGGTTTGGGCGAAGCGGTGGGCATCAACTTTGTCAGTTCGACCGACAAGGATGCCCTGATCGCCCGACTAGAAGAAGTTTCCGACTCGGATTACTTCGAACGAGGCATTGAACTTGCGATCGAACGCGATTCGCTCAAATTCAAAACGGTCGACATCACCGATCTTTTTGCTGTCGAGATTGATTTCGACGAAGACCTCCAACGAGCAAACGAGTTCTTTTAACCTCACCCGTTCTCGGTTCAAGCGAATCCTCCGGATCTCGCGACTTGACGGCAAACAGGACCAACAGCACCCAGCCGATTTCGATAAGCATTCGGCTCTCGGTTAGGTTTTGCACAATCAAACCAACGAAAACCAGAATCGGCCAAAGGTAAAGCGGGTTCGTGTGGCGAACCGCAAGGCGCCAAAGTGGCACGAAGGTGTACCCAATCAAGCAGATGAATAGTCCGAGTCCGAGCACGCCTAGCTGCAGCCAGACGTCCAAGAAGGCATTGTGGGCCTGAAGATAGGTCACGTTGTGCATCACAACCAACCCCTTATAAGGCTGAACGAATGGGATCCAGTAGCTGCTCCAGCCCCATCCTTGCAGTGGGCGCTGATCGATTAGGTGCAGCACGGCCTTCCAAATCTTGGTTCGACCAGAGATGTCTGGGCTCTTGCCAAGTAACTCGAAGATCTGGGCTCTAAAGGCCAGCACAACGAGAGCCGAAACCCCGGTAGACCACCAGGCGGTTCGATAGTAGCGATGCCTTGTCTCTTTGTTTTGACCCTCGGCGGCGATCGAAACAATCGACGCGAGTAGCACTGCGGCTAGGGCGAAGTTCACCGTCATAGACCAAGCATCGACAAGTGCCGCCGATGAAGCCGCGAGACTAACCAGGCTGACCCACCGCCTTGACTGTCTGATGCTCAGCTCAACCAAAAATAAGATCACACCGATCATCGCAATGTAGGCGAGAATGTTTGAATTTCCAACGATCCCCTGAATGCGTCCGCCGTTAAAAAGGTTTCCTCGGCACCAGTAAAAATCCGGTGCGGGCGGTTTGTCGCCCTCGTAAAACTTGAACACCGGAGCGACCGGCCCGCGAACAACAATGGCCGCATAGAGCTCGAGCAGCAGCGAAAGCCCCAGGATTGCTCGTATCACGTTGCTCAGAATTTGCAGCAACTCGCGCCAACTGAAAGCGGCCGCCAAAAACAAGGCGAACAGGGTTTGGATGATTTGGATAAAGAAAACCCCGAAGGTCACCAACTGGTAGTTTGACCAAATCGTGCTCACTAGCATGAGTGCGAGCATCGCAGCCAGTGGCCAAGGTATTTGTCTTATGAGCGATACGGGTTTGTGCTTCACGAGCCAAAAAATCGTGAACCCGGCTAGCACCGCGCAGATAGCCCCCCAGCCTGCCCAAGAAAACGTGTTGCGAATGGCATCTCCGGCGAGTAGCACGAAAACACTGAGGTAAGCCACCGTTTTAGCCTGTTTCACCACTCACTCCTTGCTCTCGGTTAGTTTAGCCTCGCAACTAAACTTGCCTTGACGACTACTGGAGAAACAATTGATCGTAAAAATTGAGAATCAGGCCCGAGATTATGCTTGGGGCTCGACCGAACTTTTGTCTCAGGAACTCGGTTTTGAAGCCACCGGACGCCCAATGGCCGAGGTTTGGTTCGGAACCCACCCCGGTTCACCGGCAAAGACGATTGACGGTTTGAGCCTCGCCGAGCTTCGCGAAAAGCCGCTGGGTTTTTTGCTTAAGTTTTTGGCCGCCGCCTTACCGCTTTCGATTCAGGTTCACCCATCAAAACTCAAGGCCGTCGAGGGGTTTGCTAGAGAGAACGCAGCCGGCTTGGCCCTTGATGATCCGAATCGCTCGTACAAAGACGAAAACCCCAAAAACGAGTCTTTGGTGGCTATCACCGAGTTCGAAATTCTGGCCGGAATCCTGCCCACACCACAGGTGCGTGCAACGCTGGAGTCCTTGACTTCTTTGGTCTCGGAAAACACTGAGGCACTTGGTCGCCTGATTGCCATTTGCGAGACAAACCCGGACGAACTTTTTCGTGAGGTTTTAGAAGGTGCCGCCGAATACGTAGCTCTGCTCGCCGAACTCGAGCAGAATTTGATCAATCCGGCAACCCCTGAGCAAAAACTTCTTTTTGAGATCGTGCAGAGGTTCGGCGCCGACACGGGTGCGTTACTCGCGCTTTTCATGCGTCACTTCGTTTTGCAGCCCGGCGAGGGAATCGTGGTGCCACCTGGCACACCACACAGCTACCTACGTGGCCTCGGTCTCGAGATTCAAGACAACTCAGACAACGTCTTGCGCGCCGGTCTCACCCCCAAGCTAATTGACGGGGCCGAGTTTCTGAACGTCCTCGATCTCGAGGTGGCAAAGTCCTGCGAAGTCGTTCGCCCCAAGACGCTGGCTCGCGGGTTAGCGGTTTACCCAGCCATCAGCGAGGACTACTGCCTGCACCGGGTTGAAGTATCTAGTCAAAACCTGCTCGCCGACATTGCTTTGCCCGGCGATTCGATCGTGGTCTGCATTTCGGGTGAGCTCGCGGTCGGGAATTCCCTCGGTGAGAGAGCGGTTCTTCGACGCGGTGAAGCAGCCTACGTTTCGGCCGAGGCCAATTTTTTCTCGTTTACCGGTAGCGGCGTCGGTTTCATCGGTAGCGAGCTCTAAACCAAAGGCTCAAGCAAACCTTGAGAGTTGCTGAATTTCAACTTGACTTGAACGAATAACACCAGTGTAATTACACCCAAGGAACTATTCCGGTGCTCGTCAACAGAAGAGGTTATGAAGCCATGAGTTCAGACAGTCGCATTCCAGATAACTGGTTCATCGATCCCGTTCTGCTTGGTGTTTCGGGGGCTTACTCGAACGACCTAGACGAAAACCCGCTGGCCTGGCAGGCTGACGCGGTTTGCGCTCAAACCGACCCAGAGGCCTTCTTTCCGGAAAAGGGCGGCTCAACGAGAGACGCGAAAAAAATTTGCTCGGGCTGTGACGTAAAAGCTCAGTGCCTCGAGTACGCACTGGCCAACGACGAACGCTTCGGCATTTGGGGCGGACTATCGGAGCGCGAGCGCCGCAAGCTCAAGAAGCTCGCCTAAACCAAATTGATCGAGACGATCGCCTCACTCGTTACGAGTGATGGTAGCGTGGCCCGAACCGCTTTAGGTTCGAGTGTCGCCTCGGCTATCGTCAACCTAAACGTAGAGCCAGACCCAAACACCTGGGTTTGGCTCAATTTTTCTAACTCAAACCCCGAACCCGGCGCACTTTCGGCGCTGCTCGAGGCGGCCTCGCGTTCGGAGCTAACCGCGATCATCGGCCCAAAACTCGTCTCGAGTGCCAACCCAAGAATCATCACCCAACTAGGCCTCACGCTCACTCCGCTCGGCGATGCCTTTTCACCGGTCTCCGAAGTATTCGACCAGGGTCAAAAAGACCGAGCTGGCGATGTCTTAGCCGTTGGCGCACCGGGAATGCTATTTCGTGCGAGTCTTCTTGCCGAGGTTGGCAACTTCGACGAGAACGCGCCAGAACTCGCCGCCGACATCGACTTTTCGATTCGAACCAGGATGGCGGGTTACCGAGTCGCCGTGGAGCCGGCCGCGCGGGTTAGTTACGACGGTAAAGGCGTTGAGCTTGGAAGGTCTCTAAAGGTAGAACGCCGCAAGGCGACGATTCACCTGAGAATGGTCTACTCGCCAATCTGGTTGGTCGCGCTTTATTGGCTCACCCTGATTCCGATGGGCTTTTTGAGAGCCATTTATCGCATCGCGCAAAAACGACCGGATCGAATCTGGGCCGAGTTATACAGCGGTTTTTGGGGCTTTTTTAGCGCTCCTAGACGCCTTCAGAGCAGGCGAAACATTCCGAAGCAATCCAAGGTCACTCTCGCGAGCCTGAAGCCTCTGCGCGCCAGTTGGGGCGAGGTGAGGCTGGCCAATCGGGCGAGTGCCGATCGCGATGAATCGCAACAAAATCTGGCTGCCTTTGCCAGGGCCGACGAGAACGAAGCACCAGCGAAGGGTTTCGGTGAGAGCTTTGCCTGGCTGTTTGTGATCCTCCTAGCAGCGGCGTCCTGGAAGCTGTTTCCGGTCGGTGTTGTCACCGGTGGTAGCGCCTTGCCACTTAGCCCAGATCTCTCGCACCTCTTTGCGCGCGCCGGCGCAAGTTGGCAACCCATCGGTGATGGCTTTATCGCTCCAAGCGACCCATTCAACTGGGTTTTGCTCATGCTCGGTTCGGCCACTTTCTGGGCGCCTCAGCTTTCGATCGGTTTCTTGTTGTTTGCGGCAAGGTCTTTGGCATTCGCTGGGGCCTGGCGTGTGGCGGGGCTCGCCACCAAGAAGGCCTGGGTCAGAAACCTCTCGGCCTTGGCCTATGCGCTCTGGCCAACGTTTGGGGTTGGGCTCGGTTCGGCAAGGGTGCCAGAAGTGGTAGCCACAATTTGCCTGCCCTGGCTCGTTCTCGCGATAACCCGAGCCGCCGGCATCGGCCGCTTTGGTTCGGCAAGGTCAAACCGTCAAACCTGGAGCTGGGTCGCTCTGGCCGGTCTTCTTTTGGCGATCGAGGGAGCAAGCGCTCCGAGCCTGCTTCCGCTAATTTTGCTCGGCCTAGCAGTTGTTGCGCTTATGCGAATTCGCCGCCTGGGCTACCTGTTTTGGATCCCGCTGCCTCTTGGCGCAATCTTTGCCCCCTACGCATACGCGTTAATTGTCGGCCTCGGCCAGCCGGCCGCTGTGCTTGCCGACTCCGGTGTCGCGGCGTCAACCAGAATCTTCAACAACTTGGAATTGCTCATCGGTGGTTCGGTTCTGACCGTGGTTTACATCGCGGTGTCGCTAGGCGCACTAATGACTAAGCGCTGGGTTGCCGCTCTCGCGCTCTGGGGTTTTGGGTTGGTCTTATTGGTCGGCGCTTGGCTCACCCAGCGATTGGTGTTCCCAGGTTACGAAACCAAGACCGTCACCGGTTCCCCGTTGGTCTTGCTTTCGGCCGTCGCCTTGGTAGTCACCGTCCTGTCTGCCATTGCTCTGGATTCGATTGGTAAAAAGGGCTTAACTCGAATCGTCGCAACTGTGGTTCTTCTGGGCGGGTTTGCCCCGCTGACTTACCTTGCTGCCACGAGCTCAACCTCCTTCTCATCAACCGACGGCAGAGTGGTTCCTTGGCTTCTGGTCTCTCAAGGAGACACCGATGCCCAGTTATTGGTGATTTCGGCAAGCCGAAATAACTACGCTGTTCAGTGGCTTCCCGCCCGCGGTGCTCACCTAGAGGACCTGAGCACCATCTATCGATTCGACCTGAAAAACCGGGTCAACTCGAGTGACTACCAGCGCCTGGCGAAATTGGCCGGCAACATGGTTTCGGCCAATGGTCTAGACATCAGCGCGGCACTGCAACAAAGCAATGTCGAATACGTCTTGGTGCCGAATGACGGCACCGCGAAGGTGGTCGAAATCGCCGGCTCGCTGAATTCGGTTCCTCAACTCGAATCGGCTGGAGACACAGAGTTCGGAAAACTTTGGCGAGTGAAGTCGGCCGGCAAGATCGGTTACACGAAACATTCGGTCTGGTCGGTCACCAAGGGTGTTCAGGTAGCGGTAATTTGCTCGTTCCTGCTCTTAGCTATACCGAGTCGCGGCCGCAAGAAGTCTTTCGACGCAGAAATCTTCCTCGGCGAGGAGGAGTCCGATGTTTAGGCGTTCGCTCGCTCTGGTGGTGGTTCTCGCAGCGTCCATTGGTTTTTACCTGAACGGCGCGAGTTTTGAGTACGCGATTTCTTCACCACCCTCGCCGATTCTCGTGGTTACCCAGGCAAAGGATCTAACCCTGGTTTGCCCTGGTGCGGTCTTTCAAGCCGGTGGCAACAGCGGCACCTCGCTAAACGTTGGCAGGGTCGGCTCGGCTACCCTCAGCGGCAGGTTCGCAAGCCAACCGGGGTTATTGCTCCAAGAACAGAGGTTAAACGGCGTGCTGGGGGTCACCACTGGCAAGGTCAACGACACCCTCACTGCAGCGAGCGCTCTCACCGTGGTTGATCAAACCGGCAAGGCAATCCAGGGTTCCGCGATGCTTTCAGGTGTTCAGGTGCAGAAGGTCGCCGCACCAAACCTTTCGGGTTTAGCCGCCGCCAACTGCGTCAGGCCATCGAGCGACTCTTGGCTGGTTGGCGGTTCGACCTCACCCGGTCGTGAAACGCTCGTAGTGCTGTCAAACCCAACCGGCGTCGACTCCACGGTGAACCTTGAGTTGATCGGGACCGGTGGCACCGTCGCAGCGCCGGGGCTCAGCAGCATCTCGGTGCCAAAGTTGAAGACCGCTGTGATCCCCATCTCTGGGTTAGCGCCGAACCTATCGACTTTCGCCGTTCACGTCGTTTCTTCGGGCGGAGCACTCGGAACTTGGTTGGAGACCAGAACCATCCGAGGTCTCACCCCGGGCGGAGTGGACTTTGTCGGCCCGAGTGCAGACCCAGCAAAGAGTCTGAGCATCCCGGGCATCTTCATTCGCGGTTCGGTCGATGCCGCAACCCTCATCAAGCTGAACGATGCGTATTCCGATCTGGTTCCGATGCTGCGAATCACGTCGACCTCCACCAAGGACGCGACGGTAACCGCTCAGTTCTTAGGCAGCAGCGCGAAAACCTTCGGAACCGTGGTGCAACAGGTGGTTGCTGCGAATTCCAGCCTGGACATTCCGATAACCGGCTTGGTCGATGGCAATTACGTGGCGTTCATAAATTCGAGCCAGCCGATCAGGGCCTCGATTCGGCTGAGCCGCACCAAGGTGTCGCAAACCGATTTTGCCTGGGCCCCGGCGGTGGCCGCCTTATCGAGAACAGTGGCTTTCAATGCACCTGCGGGAGCGATAAGTAAACTTTCGATTGCCAACCCTGGCAGGGTTTCGGCGCTAGTCCATGTTGGAGCGTCCCATTACACGATCCCGCCCTCGACTGCCATTACCGTTTCGGTGCCAGCCGGGGCAGGCTCGCAAATTTTCTCAAACGTTCCGGTTTCGGCGAGCCTCGTGATCGACATCGGTGGCTTGATTTCGGTAGTTCCGGTGATCGACTACAAAAACCTCGGCGGTCAACTTTCGGTGTTGGTCCGCTAGTCCTTAAAGCGGTCGGGCATCAGATCCCACGGGTCTTTACCTAACAGTTCACCGGCCGCAAAAAACACAAACTGCTCGGTGTGAAATCTTTCGTCTTGAGAGTCAGGCCTCCGAACGTGAGTCAGCCTCTGGATCGGTAGTCGGTAAATGGTAATCCGCAGGTTTTTCGTGTCGGCGTGCCAGCGAGGCAGTTTTCCTTCGATGACCTGCCGCGGGGCATCGAGAATCCGCCAACTGAGTTTGCCTAGTTCTTCTGGCCACTCTTCACGCAAAAACTGACAGGTTTCGGCAACTACGTCGCCAAACGAACCGTACGCGCGTCGACCCAGCCCTGCCAGCGCGAAGTGTCGCATCGGGCGTCCGTGTTTCGAAACTCTGGTCCTCATCGTTCAATTCTAGTTTTTAGCTCAGAAGGTAGAATTTAGGGCATGTCCCCAAGCTTGAACGAAATCGTAAAAACCTATGACATCAGAGGTTTGGTGGGCGTCGAACTTACCGAAGAAATGGTCGAAGCGGTGGCCGCCGGCTTTGTCGACGAACTCGAACTAGCCGGCAAGGACGTCGTGGTTGGTCACGACATGCGAGACTCTTCACCTGTATTCGCCGCAGCTTTTGCCAGGGGAGCCCGGTCTCGCGGTGGCAATGTGGTCTCACTCGGTCTCTGTTCAACCGATCAGTCGTACTTCGCCTCGGGCACTCTAAACGCCGCATCTGCAATGTTCACGGCAAGCCATAACCCTGCCGCCTACAACGGCATCAAGCTTTCGCGTGCCGGGGCTCGGGGAATCTCGCTCGACACGGGGCTCGCCGCGATTCGCGATCGCGCGAATGTATATCTAGAAACCGGCATCGACAAACTGGCCCGAGAAGGCGGTTTTAGAGAGTTGGATACCCTCGCCGACTACAGCGCCTACCTGCGCCAACTGGTGAACCTAGAAAACGTTCGCCCACTCAGAGTAGTTGTCGATGCCGGTAACGGCATGGGCGGTTTCACGGTTCCGGCCGTCCTTGGCGACGCGGTGGGGCTTGCAAAACTGCCGCTCGAAATCGTTCCCATGTATTTCGAACTGGACGGAAACTTCCCAAACCACGAGGCAAATCCGCTCGACCCTAAAAACCTCGTCGACCTGCAAAAGGCAGTCATCGCGCAAGGTGCCGACATCGGCCTGGCCTTCGACGGCGACGCCGACCGTTGCTTCGTAATCGACGAAACCGGCGCGGCGGTAACCCCTTCAGCGGTCGCTGCAATCGTTGCCGAACGAGAGATTGCTCGCGAGCAGGAAACAAACCCCGGTGCGAAAGTTACGGTCTTGCACAACCTATTGACTTCACGCGCCTGCATCGAGGCAATCGAAGCCGCCGGCGCTCGCGCCGTTCGCACTCGCGTAGGTCACTCGCTGATCAAGGACCAAATGGCTGCCGAAGACGCGATCTTCGGTGGCGAGCACTCGGCCCACTACTATTTCAAGGCCTTCTGGGGAGCAGATAACGGCATGTTGGCGGCTATGCACGTGCTTTCGGCACTCGGCCACCAAGCCAAGCCGCTGAGCGAGTTTGCCGCGAAGTACGACCCGTACTTCGCCAGCGGTGAGCTCAATCACAGGGTTTCAGATGCCAAGTCGATCATTGCCGCCGTCGAATTGGCGTTCGCCGACCGTGCAACCACCGACAAACTGGACGGCGTGACCTTCACCTCTAAAGACACCGAAAACTGGTGGTGGTTCAACCTTCGAACCTCGAATACCGAGCCGCTGTTGCGATTCAACTGCGAAGCCAAAAACGACGAGGTCGTTAAATCGATAACTCGAGAAGTTGAAACCTTTATCAAGTCGTAACATTGTTTTATGACCGAAAAAGCACTTCTCGAGTACCGCGTTAAAGACCTCGCGCTGGCCGAGTCTGGTCGTCACCAGATCCGCTTGGCCGAACACGAGATGCCCGGCCTCATGGCACTCCGCGAAGAGTTTTCGACCAGCCAACCCCTAAAGGGAGCCCGGGTAGCCGGTTCGCTACACATGACCGTGCAGACGGCCGTTCTCATCGAAACCCTGGTTGCCCTAGGTGCGCAGGTTCGTTGGGCATCATGCAATATTTTCTCAACCCAGGACGAAGCCGCAGCGGCCGTTGTGGTTGGCCGAGACGGTTCGATAGACAGCCCGACCGGTTCACCGGTCTTCGCTTGGAAGGGCGAGAGCCTCGAAGAATACTGGTGGTGCACCGATCGCATCTTCGACTGGAGTGACGAAGGTTTCGACGGCCCGAATATGATTCTCGACGATGGCGGAGACGCAACTCTTTTGGTTCACAAGGGACGCGAGTTTGAGCTTGCTGGATCGGTGCCCCCGACCGGAGTCGACGACTCTCACGAGTACTCGGTGATCCTCGAACTCCTTCGCGAAAGCCTAAAAAACGACCCAACTCGCTTCACTCGCATCGCCAAAGATATCCTCGGCGTAACCGAAGAAACCACCACAGGTGTTCACCGTCTCTACGAGTTCTTCAAGCGCGGCGAACTCCTGTTCCCTGCCATCAACGTGAACGACTCGGTCACCAAGTCGAAGTTCGACAACAAGTACGGAATCCGCCACTCGCTACCAGACGGCATCAACCGCGCGACCGATGTCCTAATCGGTGGGAAAACCGTATTCGTTGCCGGCTATGGCGACGTGGGCAAGGGCGCTGCCGAGGCTTTGGTTGGCCAGGGTGCTCGCGTTATCGTCAGCGAAGTCGACCCAATCTGCGCGCTTCAGGCAGCGATGGACGGCTATCAGGTTGCAAAGCTCGAGAGCGTCATCGAAACCGTCGACATCTTCGTAACTGCAACCGGTAACGCTGGAATCATTCGTCCGGAGCACTTGCTAAAGATGAAGAACCTGGCAATCATCGCCAACATCGGCCACTTCGATGACGAAATCGACATGGCAGGGATCGCTCGCATCGAAGGCGTCCAGCGAATCGAAATCAAGCCTCAGGTTCACGAGTGGCGCTTACCAAATGGCCGCTCGGTGCTAATCCTGAGCGAGGGTCGCCTGATGAACCTTGGCAATGCCACCGGTCACCCTTCATTCGTGATGTCGAACTCGTTCTCAAACCAGGTTCTGGCTCAGATCGAGCTTTACTCGAAGCGCGAGAACTACGAACTCGGCGTTTACATTCTTCCGAAGGCTCTAGACGAAAAGGTCGCCCGCCTTCACCTCAAGGCTCTAGGTGTCGAACTCACCGAGTTGACCAACGATCAGGCGCGTTACATCGGCGTGTCAGTCGTTGGACCTTACAAAGTAGATCACTACAGGTATTAGGAGCAGTCGATGCACAAAATTCTGGTAATCGAAGACGAACCGGACATGAATGAACTCATCGTCGAGGTGCTTGAAACGGCCGGCTACAAGGCCGAGGGAGTGCTTGACGGCATCGCAGCGTTAGAAAAGTTTGCTTCGATGCAGCCAGATCTGGTTTTGCTCGACGTTCAACTGCCCGGTCTCAACGGGCTCGAAATCGCCAAGAAGATTCGCCAGACCCACGGCACACCTATCATCATGTTGACCGCGCGCACCGATTCCGAGGACATAGTCCTAGGCCTCGAAGCCGGAGCCGACGATTACGTCCCTAAGCCCTTCGATTCCCCGGTCCTGATCGCTCGAATCAAGGCCCGTCTGCGCGATCTAAAGACCAGCGGATCCGAAATCTTCACTCTCGGCCCGATCACAATCGACGTCGCAGGGCACGAGGTTAGAAAAGACGGCGTTCGACTGCAACTAACCCCGCTCGAGTTCAAGCTCCTGGAAACCCTGGCTGCAACACCTGGCGAAGTTTTCAGTCGCGAAGAGCTACTAATCAAGGTCTGGGGTTACAAGTTTGAGCCGAACGACAAGTTCAAGCCAGACACCAGGCTCGTCAACGTCCACGTTCAGCGCCTTCGTTCGAAAATCGAAGAGGACGCCGACACTCCACACTTTGTGTTGACCGAGCGCGGCATCGGTTACAAGGCCGGATCTAACTAATTGCGCAAGTTCCTTCGCGGGCTTTACGCCTTTTTTAGGCGTTCGCTGCAGGCAAGGTGGGTCGCCGCTACGGTGATTCTGAGTACGTTCGCCCTCGTTTCGGTCGGTGGATTTCTGAGTTATTCAATCGGTTCGGGTCTTTTCGAAACCAGACAACAGCAGATTCTCGCAGAGGCCCACCGAGCCGTGGTTGAGGTTCAAAACACTTTTACTGCCTCCGCATCCGCCGACACCGAGACGCTACAAGGCTTGATGAATACCGTGATTCCGAACCTAGAGTCGAAATCTTCGAGCTCTAGTAGAAACGTGGCTCTGCTTCGAAGTCCGGGTCAATCGACCGGCCAGTACCTGCAGTCCCCGGTTTCGCTCGGGTTGGATGCCAGTCTGATTCCCGACTCGCTGCGCACCGCCGTCCGGAGTCACACGAGCAAGTTGGTCTACAAGTCTGTCTCGCTTCCGATTGGCGCCGACACCCACCCGGGGCTGATTGTCGGAGCTCACATGGAGATCCCGGTCGCGGGTGCTTACGAGTTGTATTTGGTCTACGACCTAGGCAGTGCTCAAGAAACCTTGGACTTTGTTCAGCGAACCCTGTTCTTCGGCGGAATGGCATTGATCCTTCTAATCGGAGCCGTCTCTTTCTATGTCACGGGTCGCATCGTCAGCCCGATGCGCAAAGCGGCCGAAATTTCGGCGCAGCTAGCCGCCGGTGACCTGGAGCCTCGCATGGAGGTGTCCGGCGACGATGTCATCGCGGCGCTGGGTAGCTCGTTCAACACCATGGCCGACAGCATGAAGTCGAAGATCGAGCAGCTCAGCAAGGTTTCGCAGATGCAGCAGGTGTTCGTCTCAGACGTCTCTCACGAACTTCGAACACCGCTAACCACCATCAAGTTGAGCGCTGAACTCCTTCAGGCCAGAGCCGAAGAGTTGAGCCCGGCAGCGGTTAGAAACCTGGAGAAACTGGCCAGCCAAATCTCAAGGTTTGAGTCGCTGTTGGCCGACCTCCTCGAAATTTCTCGATTCGATGCCTTGGGAGTCGTCGGTGACTTCGAGGTCGAAGACCTCAACGGTGTGGTCGGTCTTTCGCTCGCGCATATTCAACCGCTCGCCGACAGCAAGGGCTCGAACCTCGAGGTGATAATTCCTAATGGTCCGGTCCAAGCGGAATTTGACCCGCGCCGAATCGAAAGAGTTTTGCGCAACCTGCTTTCGAACGCGATCGAACACGGCGAGGGCAAGCCGATTCGAATCGAGGTGGGTCAGAACGCAACGGCCGTCGCTGTCACCGTGACCGACTTCGGCGTGGGCATGACCCCGTCTCAGGTTGCCCGTGTTTTCGACCGTTTTTGGCGAGCCGACCCAGCCCGAAAGCGCACTA
>WLPL01000090.1 GCA_009698805.1 Actinomycetota bacterium
ATCGCTTGAGGTGGTTAGAACGTGACGTTGAGCCTTCAGGTCGGCCATCTGATAGGCACCCTGCTCGGTTAGAACTCCTAGGAATAGTTGGATCATTTGAATAGCGACCAAACCAATGATCGCCGTGATCCCGATTCGAAGTCGCGGAGACGCAACCCGCGGCAATGCAATCAACCGCGGTAGCGAAAATGGTTGTCCAACCGCTCTTATGGCGCTCATGCTGCCTGCCTGATCTTTTCTGCGGCTCGGATTTTCACCGATGCCGACCTTGGATTGATCTCTATCTCTTGCAAAGAAGCGCCTTCGGCACCCTTTGTGACTAGTCGCAGCTGTGGTGCGTGCTCGGGTAGCTCGATCGGAAGATTTATCGGTGCCGAAGAAGTCGAAGCTGCGACTAGCGCCTGCTTGACTATCCGGTCTTCAAGGGAGTGGTAAGACATCACGAGAATGCGACCGCCAATGGCCAGAACGTCGATGGCGCGAGGCATGGTGGTTTTGAGACCCGAGAGTTCCTCGTTCACTTCAATCCGCAACGCTTGAAACACTCGCTTGGCCGGGTGGCCGTTGCTCTTGCCGGGAATAAACGGAACAACCTTCGCAATGAGGGCGGCTAACTCGGTGCTCGTAACCAGCGGCTTGGCGGCGCGAGCTAGAACGATGGCTTTGGCGATGGCCTTCGAGTAACGCTCTTCTCCGTATTCGAAGAAGATCTTGGAAAGCTGCTCTTCGCTGTATTCGTTGACGACTTCGGCTGCGGTCTTCCCTCTGGTGGCGTCCATTCGCATGTCCAGCGGTGCTTCATAACTGTAAGCAAAGCCGCGCTCACGTTCGTCGAGCTGCATGGATGAGACCCCGAGGTCGAGCAGGATCGCGTCCACCTTTTTGATTCCGAGCTCTTCGAGAGCCTCATCGATGTTGTCGTAGGTGGTGTTCACAAAGTCGATTCGGCCGGCGAACTGCGCGAGGCGCTCGCTGGCCAGAGCAATTGCACTTGGGTCGCGGTCGATTGCGACGACACGGATGTCGGCGAACTTGTTTAGGAAAGCTTCGGTGTGGCCGCCCAAACCGAGTGTGCAGTCAACGAATACGGCGCCAGGCTTACCAAGCGAGTGGCCGAGCACTTCGAGCGCTCGCTCTAGAGCGACGGGTGTGTGAAGTTCGGAGATTGGCTTTGACATGGAGACCGAAATCTTTAGAAGATTCCGGGGATCACCTCCTCGTCACGGTTTGCGAAGAGTTCGTCTTGTTCGGCCTGGTTGCTCTCCCACAGCTCTACAGACCAGATCTCGACCTTGTTGTTGTTTCCGATGACTACGAGATCTCTTTCGAGTGCGGCGTAGAGGCGAAGGTGGTTCGGCACGCTGATGCGGCCCTGCCTGTCGGGAACCTGAAGCTCCGCCGAGGCCATGAAGTTTCTTACGAACTCTCGAGCCGACTTGGTGGTGACCCTAGCCCCCTGTAGCTGCTCGGCGATCCGACTAAATTCGCTCGCGGTGTAGATCGAAAGGCAACGGTCTTGCCCTTTGGTGATGTAGAGGGCCCCGTCGCTGAGTTCACGAAACTTGGACGGGATTACGAGACGACCCTTTTCATCAAGCTTTGGGGTTGTTGTACCTGAAAACACGGTCGCCTCCTTTCGTAACCCGATTGCTCCACTTTACTCCACGGATTTATCAAATTAGACCAAAAAAGAACATTTTGCCAGATTTTTTTTATAACAAGCCAGTAACAATAAGGAAATTAGCTGGTGGTTGAAAATGGAGGTTTTTATGCGTAATCGCGCAATTTTGGTCAAAAAAAAATGACGCTAAGGCGTGGAGCTCCTGCGTCGAGAGCTGGCAACGACCAGGCCAGAACCCATTACCAAAAAGCCCAGTAGCCCCAAAAGAGGGACCCTTGTGATTGCGGCAGCCAACAAACCGGCAAGGCCTACGGATGAGATCAAAACGCCAACCAGGATGCGCCTTGGGCCGAGCTCGCTGGCTGAACCCGAAGCTTGGCGTGGCTCACGCACGCCACCGCCATCAAGTAGCGAGCGTTCTAGCTCTTCGAGCGCCTTGCGTTCGTGATCGGTAAGTCCCATAAACAAATACTAAGACTTCTAAAGTTAGGCTATTGCTGTGAGTGAAACCCGTGTGCTACTTGACCTAGTCCAAAAACAGCTGGACGAGTTTTGTGCCGACCGGAAGACCGAGTTCGAAGCAATCTCGCCCGATCTGGTGCCCGTGGTCGATTACACCCGGTCGCTACTCGGCGGCGGTAAGAGATTTCGAGCACTTTTTTGCTACTGGGCTTGGGCAGCCGCCCTCGAGACTGCCGACCAGGTTCAGGCCGAAGAGCAAAGGAGCCGATCGGCCAACGCCATGGTTGGAATCTGCGCCTCTCTCGAAATGTTTCACGCGGCCGCTCTCGTCCACGACGACCTGCTAGACCAGTCAGACACCAGACGCGGTGCTCCAAGCATCCACAGACGATTCGAGCAACTCCACAAGGACTCCGGCTGGGTCGGCAGCCCCGAGCGTTTCGGAGTCGCCGGCTCTGTCTTGGTTGGCGACCTGATGCTCGGTTGGTCTAGTGAAATTTTCGGGCAAGCCCTACTCGACTCCCCCGCGTTAGCCGTTGAAGCGGCCGCCCGCAATGAATTCAGCAAGATGCGAGTCGAAGTCATGGCCGGTCAATACTTGGACGTGCTTGAAGAAAACGCTGCAACCACGCGTCCCGTCGAAGAGGCGGTTGGCAGAGCGAACCGGGTGATGCTCTACAAGACTGCAAAGTACTCGATCGAGGCCCCTCTGCTGATTGGTGCGGCCTTTGCGGGAGCCGGCCCGGCAACTCTCCGCGGCCTAACCGCCTTTGGCATCCCACTTGGAATGGCGTTTCAGCTGAGAGACGACATCCTCGGGGTCTTTGGGGACCCAGCCGTTACCGGCAAGCCAGCGGGCGATGACCTTCGTGAGGGAAAACGCACGGTATTGGTTGCTCTCACCAGAGCGTCGCTCACCTCGAGTAGCGGGCAGGTATTCGATGAACTACTTGCCCAGCGGGATCTTTCAAACGAACAAATCGTTTTTCTTCAGCAAACCATTGTCGGATCCGGGGCATTGGCAAAGACCGAGCGAATGATCGAAGAATTGGCCGACGAAAGTCTCTCGGCACTCGAATTGTTGCAACTCGACTCCTACGCCAAGTCCCAGTTGCAAGACCTAGCCGAAAAAGTCATCAACCGAGCTTCCTAGAAAGCTAACGACTGAGCCACGCGCCTTACCTCGGACTTGCGACCCTCGAGCAACAGCTCGATTGGCCTGCGACCGATCGAATCCTCCACCCGATAGAGCCACTCCACTGCGGAATCTGCGGTGAATCCAGCGTCGATCAAAACCAAGATTGTGCCGCGCAGGCTGGGAAGCGGTTCTCCGCTTGCAACCAACTGGGCCGGAATCTTTTGCACTCCGTCAAAACGGACCGAAAAGAGAACGTGTTCCTCGATGTAACGACGAACTTTGCCAAGAGGAATGTTCAATCGTTCCGCTACCTCTGGAACAGTTAGCCACTCTTCTACAAAATCAAATTCTTTACTCACCTCTCAAGAATGGCACACCAATC
>WLPL01000091.1 GCA_009698805.1 Actinomycetota bacterium
CGACGCAAGTTCTCAAAGGAAAATCTCGAAAGAGCCACCATCGATGTCAAACCGACGATTGCAAAGAACGCTTGCTTAAAGAAAATGGCGAAACCGCTGTTGCCGGCCTTGATCGAGTCAATCGAAGAGGACGATAGCACCATGATTAGGCCGAAGCCAGTCAAGAGAGTGACGATGCCGAGAATCGTGTAGTAGCGCGCAGACTGACCAAACCAGAAGCTCTTCGTCCCGGTCAAGGCTCGATCCGCTAGTCGTTGTGAGAGTTCTCTAACCAAGCGAATCACGCTCCCCGAGGGCCTTGACTGCCGCACTAAACCGGAAGCCACGGTCGGCGTAGTCCTTGAACTGGTCCATCGACGCGGCGGCAGGTGCCAAAAGCACGACGTCACCTGGCTGCGCGAAGGCGGCCGCGCCGGCCACGGCCTGAGTCATCACGTCCTCGTTGTCTTCGGTTGTTATCTCGATGACTGGCACGCTCGGTGCGCTTGAGTGCAAAGCCGCCATGACCTCGTCTCGGTCCTTACCGATGACAACCACACCGCGCAGTTTCTTGGCGAATCGCGAAATCAGGGGTTGGAGATCGACTCCCTTTAGAAGACCACCGACCAACCAGACCACCGAATCGAAGCTCGAGAGCGAAGCAGCAGCAGCGTGGGCATTTGTGGCCTTCGAATCGTCGATCCAGGTTATTTCGTTAGCTTCTTCGACGACTTCGATGCGGTGACGATCGAGACGGAAGCTTCTGATCCCTTCGCGCACGGCATCGGCGGGGATGCCGAAACTACGAGCTAGAGCAGCAGCAGCAGCAGCGTTTGCCAGAAGGTGCGGGGTGACTACCCCAATCTCGGCAATGTCGTCGAGAGTGGCCAGCTCCTGAGCCTGGTCTCGTCGCTCTTCGATGAAGGCCCGGTCGCAGAGGATGTCTGAGGCGAATCCGACTTGGCTAAGCGACGGAGCCCCTACGGTGAAGCCAATAGCCCTTGCACCCTCGATCACATCGGCATCGATAACCATTTGCTCTGTGGCTTTGTCGCCAACGTTGTAAACGCAAGCGAAACGGGTGTTTTGATAAACCTTCGCCTTTGCGGCAATGTAGGCCTCGAACGAGCCGTGCCAATCGAGATGATCTTCATCGATGTTCAAGACTGCGCTCGAGTGGGGCGATACTTCACCGAGGTAGTGCAATTGGAAGCTGGAAAGCTCGACGACCAAGACATCGAACCCGCTTGGGTCGCGAATGCAATCGAGAATCGGTGTCCCGATGTTGCCACAGGATATCGCTCGAAGCCCGGCAGCTTGAAGAATGCTGGTGGTTAGTTGGACCGTCGTGGTTTTTCCGTTGGTGCCGGTGACCAAGACCCATTCGGCGGGCTCTCCGCTCTTGTCGCGAATGCGCCAGGCAAGGTCGATGTCGACCCAAACCGGCACACCTGCCCCGCTAGCCCAGACCAAGATTTCTGCGTCTGGCTTGAAACCTGGTGAGGTCACCAAAAGCTCGGGTTTAAATGCCAACAGCTCATTTGGCAAGCCGCTGGCGGCCGGGCCGGTGAAGTGCTCTACACCTAAGACGTCGAGAATGTCGAGTTGCTCGGCGTCAGCGCGCTCGGCAAATACGCGGAGCTCGCAGCCGAGTTCGGCAAGAGTGTCGGCTACCGAAAAGCCGCTTACCCCCAACCCGAGCACGGCTACTTTCAGCCCGCGCCAATCACTGTGCCAGCTGGTGAGTTCATCGATGCGTCCCAATTACCCGTAAGTCCATTCGATGTAGAACAAGCCAATGCCGCCTAGAACGCACAATCCGCAGATAATCCAGAATCTGACCACGATTGTGATCTGCGCCCACCCCTTTTGCTCAAAGTGGTGATGCAGCGGGCTCATCAGGAACACTCGCCTACCGGTTCCCGAGGACCACTTGGTGAGTTTGAAGTAAACGCGTTGAATGATCACCGAGCCGGTGACGATCACAAAGATTCCACCGATAAGCAGTAGCAGTAGCTCGGTGCGCGAAAGAATCGCCAGCGCTGCCAGAGCGCCTCCTAGGCCTAACGAGCCGGTGTCTCCCATAAAGATTTGTGCCGGCGAGGTGTTCCACCACAGAAATCCGATTAGCGCACCAACAATGGCCGAGGCTACAACGGCAAGGTCGAGGGGGTCTCTAGACGCGTAGCACTGGGCGACTTTCAACAAAGGGTCGCAGGCCTGGTTGAATTCCCAGAAACCAATAATCGCGTAGGCACCGATTGCCATGATTGTCGAACCGGTAGCCAAACCGTCGAGCCCGTCGGCGATATTCACTCCGTTCGAGGTCGAAGCCACCAAGAAGTAGATCCAGGCTATGAATACAGCGGTGCCAATCACCGTGCCCCAGCTGGCGATGTCAAGCCACGGAATGTCACGGGTGAACGAAATCTTCTGCGATGCAGGGGTTATGCCCTGTTCGTTTGGGAACCGAATTGCGAGGACGGCGAAAATTGTGGCGATAACGCCCTGGCCGGCGATTTTTGCCCAACCAGAAAGGCCAAGACTTCGCTGCTTATGAGTCTTGATGAAGTCGTCGACGAACCCGACGGCCCCGAGTCCAACCATCATGAAGAGCGCTAGAAGTGCAGAAATTGTCGGGGTTTCGCCGTTTATGGCCTTGGCCAAGAAATAAGCGAGTACCGAACCGCCGATGATGGCGATGCCGCCCATTGTGGGAGTCCCGCGCTTGGTGTGATGCGATTTTGGGCCGTCTTCACGAATGAATTGGCCCCACTGGAATTTCTTGAATAGCCAAATGAACGCGGGGGTCAGGAACAGCGTAAATGCCAGCGAAATTGCGCCGGCCATAAGTATCGCTCTCAAACTGAAACCTCCATTAGGTCATCTCCGAGAAGGCGCAGATTCGCCGACTTCGATGACTTCACAAGCACTACGTCACCTGGCTCAAGCATTCCACGAACAAAGTCCAAAGCCTCGTTAATCGTCTCGAAGTGTTTTGATTCGCCGTCCCATGAGCCCTCTTGGCTAGCGCCCATGTGGATTAGCTTGGCGCCCATGCCGACCGAGACAACCTGGTCGATGTTTAGTCGAACCGCGAGCCGGCCGATTGCATCGTGCTCGTGAATAGCAAACTCCCCAAGTTCGGCCATTTCACCGAGAACGGCGATTGTTCGGTGACCTTGACGGCCCAGCTGAGCCAGAGTTTGGAGCGCGGCTTTCATTGAGTCGGGAGAGGCGTTATAGGCATCGTTGATCACAAACACACCATCGGCACGTTGATCGAGCTGCATCCTCCAGCGCTCGGCCAGTTTCATGCGCTCAAGCGCACCAGCCGCCTGCTTGCGATCTACGCCTAAGACCTCCGCAACGGCCATCGCGGCAGCCGCATTCATGAGTTGGTGTTCACCAAGGATTTGCAGGTTCAACTCTTGGGTGAATCCATCGGCGTAGTGGATTTCTGCCGAAGTGCCGGCCAGCGAAAGCTTCGGCTCATCGATCCGAACCAGGGCATCCTCGCCGGTTCCAAACGAAAGCGTGTGCGCTTCGGTGAGCTCGAGTGTTGAGGCAACCAAGGCGTCATCGGA
>WLPL01000092.1 GCA_009698805.1 Actinomycetota bacterium
AAGTGACCGAGGTGACGGCCGATCAGCTGAAAACTGCAGTGGACTCGAAACCGCAGATTGTCGTGGCAACACCTGGAATAGAGCCGGAGGCGCAGGGTGGATACGCGAGCGTTGTGATTCTCGACGCACACGACGCACTGGCGAGGGATTCGCTACGAGCTACCGAGGATGCAGTGCGATCTTGGGCTAACGCGATAGCGCTAATGTCTCCAACCGGGAGAGCGGTTATCGTCGGTGTGATTGGCGAACTCGCCAGCTCACTTGGGCTTTGGAAGCTGCGAGAACTGATTTCGGCAGAGTACGCCGAACGGATCGAGCTTGGCTTCCCTCCTGCCGTCCGTGTTTTGAGCGCCACCGGGTCAGCAGAAAACATCGCGTCGGTAAGAACGGCTCTCGAAGCCAACCCAGAACTCAAGGTTCTAGGAGTGACTCAGAACGAAACCGGTGAGTCCAAGCTGATTGCTCGCTTCAGCTATGCGTCCGGGGTTGCTGTCACCGGCGTGGTTCGAGAATTGCAGCTGAAGTTGGCCAGCGGTCAAAAGCGATTCAATGCAAAATCCGGACGCCCACAACGGCCGGTTACCTTCAAACTAGACGATCCGCAGGTGCTCTAATGGAACCCATAATTTTCGCTGGCACTCCCGAAAACGCTGCAAGATGCCTCAGGCAGTTGGTTGCCGCCGGGCAGAACGTTGCACTAGTAATCACACGTGAAGACGCTCCTTTCGGTCGCCAGCGAACCCTTCGGCCGTCACCGGTTGCGGTTGCGGCTGAAGAACTTGGAATCGCGGTGCTAAAAACCAACAGGATCACTGCCGAAGATGAGGGCGCCATGGCCTCAAGCGGCGTAAGGCTCGCGGTCGTTGTGGCCTTTGGCGCACTCCTCAAGCGATCTACCATTGACGCCCTCGAGCTGGGTTGGTTCAACCTGCACTACAGCGTTCTGCCTAGATGGCGCGGAGCGGCACCGGTGCAAAGCGCGATTCTCGCTGGCGACAAGATCACGGGCGTCACCCTGTTCAAAATCGACGAGGGTCTCGACACAGGCGACATCGTTGGCGTGGCCGAGACCGTTATCGAAGAGACCGAGGACTCAGCTCGCCTCCTGAGTCGATTGACCGACATTGGCTCTTCGCTCTTGCTCGCGGAACTACCCAAACTTTTCTCAGGTCTGGCTACTCTCAGCGTCCAGGTTGGCGAACCCACGAACGCACCAAAACTCGACAGACAGATGGCAAAGATTGAGCTGGCGGCTGGCGCTAAGACTGCGCTGCGTCAAATCCGAGCGCTCAACCCCGAGCCAGGTGCGTGGATGCTGTTCAACGGCAGCCCGCTGCGAATCATCGACGCGAAACCTTCATACGAGGTCTTGCCACCGGGTGAACTAGCAGCAACCAAGACCGGCGTCCTGCTGGGTTTCGGTGGGGATTCGATCGAACTGCAAACCGTCCAGCCGGCGGGCAAGAACCAAATGCCGGCTGCCGACTGGTTCCGCGGCACAAAGCCAACCGAACGGAACATAACTTGATGAACTCCAGAGAAGTCGCATACGAATTGCTAGGCCGCGTTCGGTCATCGGACGCCTACGCAAACCTGTTGCTACCCGACCTGATCGGCAAGAACAAGCTCGACCGCGCCGACGCCGCTATGTGCGTCGAACTTGCCTTTGGTACCTTGAGAAACCAAGGCTTCTACGACTGGGTTGCTAGCAAGGCGACTGCGAGAGACCTTGCGGCAATCGACGCCGACGCACTCGACGTGATCAGACTCGGCGCACACCAGATTCTCGGGATGCGCACCCCTCCACATGCAGCACTTAATGAAACTGTGAACCTGGCCAAGCGAGTGTTGCGCCAAGGTGCGGTTGGTTTCGTGAATGCAGCACTTCGGCGAATCAGCGAAAAGCCTCGCACCGAATGGGTAGAGCTTCTGGAACGCGAGGTTGCTGACCCAGCGAGGCGGCTCGCCATTCTTTACTCGCATCCGCATTGGATCGTGAAAGCGCTGAAACTCGCTCTTGAGGCCGATGGCAGAAGCGAAATTGAGAAGCTACTTCGGGCAAACAACGATGCCCCCTCGGTAAACCTCGTGGCACTGCCGAATCACCGTTTCGTTGATGAAGAAGACCTCGTTCGCGAAGGCATTTCGCCCCTGGGCTACCGACTCGAAGGCGGCGACCCGACCTCACTTCGAGGATTCCAAGATGGCTCACTCAGAGTTCAAGACCAGGGCTCACAGCTTGCCGCTCTGGCGCTCTCGCGGGCTTTCGAGGCAAAGCCGGGCGAACGCTGGCTTGATCTCTGCGCGGGCCCTGGCGGCAAGGCTGCCCTTTTGGGTGCTGAAGCCGAGCTGGTTGGCGCAAAGCTCGTTGCAAACGAGATTTCTAACCACCGCTCAAGACTGGTTTCGCAGGCTCTCGCAGACTCAGGCGTCAAGGCCCAGGTGATCAATCAGGATGGCAGAACACTTGATGTTGGGCTGTTCGACCGAATCATGATCGACGCACCATGCACCGGTCTAGGCGCTTTGCGCAGACGTCCTGAATCACGTTGGCGGAAAACAGCCGAGGACTTGAAGGAGCTCAATGTGTTGCAGTCCGAACTCATCGAGTCGGGTTGGCGCCAGCTGGCGCCTGGCGGCGTCCTCGCCTATGTCACCTGCTCACCGCACCCAGCCGAGACGACCGCGATCTTGAGCAAGTTGCTCGGCAAGCACAAAGATGCCGAGTTGCTTGACGCCGGTTTGATCTTGGAGGGAATCAGCGACCAGTTCATGCCAAACCGGGCCAGAAAGACCGTTCAGCTGTGGCCACATACCGATGACACCGACGCGATGTTCATTTCGCTGATTAGGAAAGTAGGCTAAAAACATGGACGCACACATCCACCCGAGCATTCTTTCTGCCGATTTCGCGAATCTGGAGCGCGAATTCGCAACGATAGCCAACGCCGATGCGATCCACGTCGATGTCATGGACGGACACTTCGTTCCGAACCTCACCTTTGGCCTTCCAATGGTCCGTCGCATGTTGGAAATCACCGAACTCCCACTCGATGTGCACCTGATGATCGAAAACGTTGACGAGCTTGCCGTTGGGTATGCCGAAGCGGGAGCGAAGAGCGTCACATTCCACCTGGAGGCCTCGAACGAGGCTGTTGCGCTGGCGAAGCGCGTTCGCGATGCAGGCGCACTTGCCGCCGTGGCCATCAAGCCTGGAACAGACGTCGAAGCGCTGCTGCCAATGATCGAGCATTTCGACATGTTCCTGATCATGACAGTTGAACCAGGCTTTGGCGGTCAGAAATTCATCACCGAAATGATTCCCAAGATTGCGACTCTCGCGCAC
>WLPL01000093.1 GCA_009698805.1 Actinomycetota bacterium
ACCAGGATCGCGATGTCGGTAACCTGCGCACCGCGGGCACGCATGGCGGTGAACGCCTCGTGACCAGGTGTGTCGATGAAGGTGATCGCGCGGTCGATTCCGTCGTGCATTGCGTGCACCTGGTAAGCACCGATGTGCTGGGTGATTCCGCCGGCTTCACCGGCCTGAACGTTGGCGTTACGAATCATGTCGAGCAAACGAGTCTTACCGTGGTCTACGTGACCCATCACGGTAACAACCGGTGGGCGCGCGGCGAGGTCTTCGTCTTCTTCGTCTAATTCGGTCGAGATGTCTAGGCCGAACGAGTCGAATAGTTCCTTCTCTTCGTCCTCCGGCGACACAACTTCGATGCGGTAGCCGAGCTCGACACCTAGAATCTCGAAGGTTTCGGCGTCTAGCGAAGCGGTTGCGGTAGCCATTTGACCGAGGTGGAATAGCACCGTGATCAGCTGACCAGCATTGGCATCAATCTTGTCTGCGAAGTCCTGGATGCTTGCTCCACGACGAAGACGAATGACGGTGGAGCCGTCGCCACGAGGCACAACTGCGCCACCGAGGCTCGGAGCCATTCTTTGTTCAAACTCTTCGCGCTTCGTACGCTTCGACTTGCGAGCCTTCGAGGCACCGCGCGAACCGCCCTTACCGAAAGCACCTGCAGTACCGCCACCGCGGCCGCGGCCACCGGCACCCGGACGAGCGCCGGCAAAACCACCGGCACCTGGAGCACCTGCACCTGCGCCGGCACCTGCGCCACCAAAACCTGGACGTGCGCCACCAGGGCCACCGGCACCTGCTGGGCGTGGAGCACCCGGACGGCTAGGAGCGCCACCTGGACGACCCGGCGCGCCACCGGTGCGAGGAGCACCTGGAGCGCCGGTGCGAGGGGCGCCTGGGCGACCCATGCCCTGACTGGTTGAGAATGGGTTGTTACCCGGGCGTGCCATCGGGCGTGGAATACCCATGCCCTGGCTCGCGGCGAACGGGTTGTTACCCGGACGCGGAATTCCTGGGGCGGCCGATGCCGGAGCCTCGGTCTTCGGGGCCTCCGGGGCTGACTCAGCCTTTGGAGCCTCGGTTACCGGGGCTTCCTCGGCCTTTGGGGTCGCCGGCTTTGGAGCCGCCGCCTTGGGAGCAGCCTTAGGTTCTTCGACCTTTGGCTTAGCGTTTGGGAACGCGTCGCGGAGCTTCTTAGCTACCGGAGGCGTGATTGTGGATGATCCACCCTTGACGAATTCGCCAAGTTCTTTAAGTTTGTCCAAAGCAATCTTGGTATCGATACCAAGTTCTTTAGCAATGTCGTAAACGCGGGGTAATGCCGCCACTTTGTCTCCTGTCTGGGGCCTTCCCCATTCAGGTCAGGCCAGTTAAAGCTGTTGGGTACTCATTTCGAGCTACTCATTTTTGTGCCAACATCGTTTCTGCCTGTTCTATTTGTGCGGTTAGTGCCACGGTGTCGAACTGTTTCTTGGTTTCCAACGCTCTGCCAAAGGCCAAGCGAGTGATCGCCAGTTCTAAACAGTTCCTGCTCGGGTGAAGCCACGCGCCTCGCCCGGCTGCTTCGCGGTCGACCACAAGGCTCTCACCCTGAGCGATAACTCGCAGTAATTCGTGCTGTTTGGCGCGTTGACGACAGCCAACGCAAGTTCTAACAGGTTCCATTGTAACCCCGCCTGGCCTCAAGGTCTAGGACTATTCGCCCTCGAGGATGCTTTCAGGCTGAATATCGATCTTCGCGCCGGTCAAATCGGCAGCCAAACGGACGTTCTGGCCTTCTTTGCCGATGGCGAGCGAGAACTGGTAGTCGGGAACAAGAGCACGGACGTGTGGTCTGGCATCGACGTCGCCAGGAATCAGGTAAGCGCTCGAAACCTTGGCCGGTGAAAGGGCTTGGGTGACAAATTCGCAGATGTCTTCGTCCCAGTCAACGATGTCGATCTTCTCTTCGTTGAGCTCAGCCGAAACGGCACGGACGCGAGCTCCCAGGTTGCCGATGCAGGCACCCTTGGCGTTTAGGCCGGGCTCATTTGCGCGAACCGCGACCTTGGTGCGGTGGCCGGCTTCACGAGCAACCTGCATGATCTCGACCGAACCGGCCGCGATTTCAGGCACCTCAAGTGCGAAAAGCTTGCGAACCAGCATCTTGTGCCGGCGAGAGACGGTGACCATCGGTCCGCCGCGGGTACCACGCTCGACGCGGGTGATGTAGACGCGAAGGCGCTTGCCGTGGGTGTATTCCTCGCCCGGAACCTGCTCTTCGGCGGGAAGCATGGCTTCGACATCGCCGAGGCTGACCTGAATTAGGTATGGCTTGGTGCCCTGCTGAATGGTTCCCATGACGATGTCGCCGACTCGGCCGGCGAACTCGCCCATGAGCTCTTCGTCGGCGAGCGCGCGCAGGCGCTGCATGATTACCTGCTTGGCTGAAGACGCGGCAATGCGTCCGAAGTTTTCTGGGGTGACGTCTTTTTCTTCGCCAACCGCGTTGCCCTCTTCGTCAACGTCCTTGGCAAAGATGTGCACGGCGCCGGTTGCGCGGTCTAGGTGGGCGCGAGAAGGGTGAGTCTGGTCGCGCTTGAGGAACACGCCTGTGGTTTTCAAATAGGCGGCGAGAATTGCGGCTTCAATGATTTCGACCAGTTCGCCGAAGGCAATGCCTCGGTCTGACTCGATCGTCTTCAGGATTCTCAAATCGATGTCCATGAAGACTCCTTTTCAGTTATTAAATAATTTCTTGCAGTGCCGAGTCTAACCCGACAGTGCGGCGCTCGCCAGAGCGGCGATCCCAAAGGTCGACTTCACCGGTTTCGATGCCTCGGCCGCAGATAACTATGTTTGGCACGCCGATTAGTTCGGCGTCGGAGAACTTAACCCCCGGGCTAACCTTCAGGCGGTCGTCGAGAATCACGGTCTTACCCTTGGCTTCGAGGTCGGCAGCGAGCTTCTCGGCCGCCTCGTAGATGGCTTCATCCTTGCCGGCAGCCACGATGTAGACATCGGCCGGGCTGACCGACTCAGGCCAGATCAGGCCCTTATCGTCACGATTTGCCTCGGCTAGGACCGCGATAATGCGAGTCACACCGATTCCGTAAGAACCCATGGTCACCGTGACCAGCTTGCCGTTTTCGTCGAGGACCTTGAGATCTAGAGCCTCGGCATACTTGCGACCGAGCTGGAAGACATGGCCGATCTCGATTCCGCGAGCCAGTTCGAGGGGGCCAGAGCCGTCTGGTGCTGGGTCGCCGGCGCGCACTTCGGCGATGTCCTTGATGCCGTCGGCCTCAAAGTCGCGGCCGTACACCAAATCGAAGACG
>WLPL01000094.1 GCA_009698805.1 Actinomycetota bacterium
GAGTGTCGGCAACAAATGCGCCCAGGAAAATGACCGCGTCGATTTCGTAGTCAACAACGAGGTCAGAGATCTCGGCGACAAAAGACTTCCATCGGCGGCTTGGTTCGGCGCCAACCAAGAAGAACAGGCGATCGGCACCCTTGACATCGGAGTCACCACTCGGGGACCAGAGTTCCACGGTGGGCCACGAAAGGTTTCGGTCGCCGTCCTCGTCAATCATGACCAGTGGTCGGTTGAACTGAAAGTCAAAGTAATCCTCGGATTCGATTGAAACTACCTGCTCGGCGTCGCAGGTTTCGGCAAGGTAGCGCACCGCAAGGGTGGCTGCGTCGCGTGCGTCGCTCCAACCCTCGAAGGCCACGATTAACATGCGGCCATGCAGTGGTTTGGTCAAGGTTCCTCCCGAAAGACTTCACTTTAACCCTAAGGCAGTCGCGGGTAGACTCGAACCCATGTTTGCGAGGCGTCTACCGAAAGCGATCCTGTGGGATCTGGACGGCACGCTAATCGATTCCGAGCCCTACTGGATGAAGTCCGAGATCGAACTTGCCACTCGTCACGACTTCGATTGGACCGAAGAAGACGGCAAGTCGCTGGTCGGTATGGCTCTAAAGGATTCGGCCAAAATCATGGGGGAGCGCTTCGGAGTCGAGCTTGATACGGAGGCAACCGTCCAAGAGCTAACCGACTCGGTCACTGCCCAGTTGCGAAAAGAAATTCCCTGGCGCCCGGGAGCCCAAGAACTTTTGCGTGAAATGCGTCGCCGCGGGGTAAAAACCGCCCTGGTCACCATGTCACTTCGGAGAATGGCACTCCAGGTCGTCGAAGCGATACCTTTTGACGCCTTTGATGTGATCGTTGCAGGCGATGACGTGGTGCATGGCAAACCTCACGCCGAGCCATACCTGAAGGCGGCCGCACTTCTTGGTGTTGAACCGCATGAGTGTGTTGCATTCGAAGACTCCATTTCGGGTATTCTTTCGGCCGAGGCCGCCGGAAC
Source organism: Actinomycetota bacterium (assembly GCA_009698805.1). GTDB lineage: Bacteria > Actinomycetota > Actinomycetes > Actinomycetales > Microbacteriaceae > Rhodoluna. The sequence continues at coordinate 1,001 of WLPL01000094.1, forward strand.
CAAAGCCGTTGGGATTCCAAACGTGGTCCGAATTCCGGCCAACCCAGACCGCATTCTGTGGCCAACACTTGAAGGCGTAAGACTTAAAGACTTGAAAAATCTTTTCAGATAGGGCGAAAGATGCGTAAGAAGCAACAACCAACCGGGCCATTTCGAGTGGGCGACGTTGTCCAGCTCACTGGACCAAAGGGTCGCTTGAATACCATCACGCTCGTAGCAGGCGCAGCTTTTGGCACACATCGCGGTGATTTGAAGCACGACGAGATTATCGGCGTTCCCGAGGGTTCGATCGTGAAGAACCAGAACGGGGTCGAATACCTCGCACTGCGACCGCTGATGACCGACTTCGTTTTGAGCATGCCCCGCGGAGCCGCGATCATTTACCCGAAAGATTCCGCCCAAATTTTGGTTCAGGGAGACATCTTTCCGGGAGCCAACGTTGTCGAGGCGGGCGTCGGCTCCGGCGCCTTGAGTATGTACCTGCTGCGCGTCCTTGGTGAAAACGGAACACTCAACTCTTTCGAACGCCGCGAGGAGTTCGCCGAAATCGCCAAGGCTAACGTTGCCGCTCAGTACGGGGGAGACCCGAAAAACTGGGACGTCCACATCGGCGATCTTCAGGTGGAACTGCCGAAGAAGTGCAAGCCAGGCACCGTCGACCGAGTGATCTTGGACATGCTCGCTCCCTGGGAATGCGTCGACGCGGTTTCGGAAGCGCTAATCCCGGGTGGGTTGGTCATTGGCTACATCGCGACCGTAACCCAAATGTCTAGATTTGTTGAGGCAATCAGGGCCTCTAAACAGTACGCCGAGCCGCTAGCCTTCGAGTCGATGGTTCGCGACTGGCACCTGCAAGGCCTTGCGGTGCGACCAGAGCACAGAATGATCGGTCACACAGGGTTCCTTGTTACCGCTCGCAGACTGGCACCGGGCGCCGAACTGCCGCAGTTCAAAAAGGTCAAGGGTGACTTCAGTGACGAAGATCTGAGCGTTTGGAATCCTGAGCACTTGGGCGAGCGTCAGGTTGGCGAAAAGAAGTTGCGCAAGAGCCTTCGCAACGCAAAAGCCGGAGCCGATGCTCGGGCCTCCTTGAATGACTAAACTAGTAACACTTTGAGAGAAAGCAGCAAATCTTTGCGCAAGCTACTAGCCGTCGTCGTTGCGGCACTAACAATTACATCGCTAACCGCATGCACCAGCCACACGGCCACCGACATGTATTCCAATCTGAAGGCCGAGTGCGGAACCTACAAAACTGGCCCGAATGTTGCGGCCGTAAAGGTCACCGAAACGCCGGGATCAAAGGTTCCAACCGTGACCTTCCCGGCCGGCATCGACTCGAAGATTCTCGAAACCAAGGTGATCAGCAAGGGCACGGGTCCGGCAATCACCGGTAGCCAATTCATCGACTTCGAATTTATTCAGGGCTCCGGCTCGACCGGCAAAGTAACCGGCGCATCGAAGTTCGACGGAACCGATGAGCAGTCTCAGTACCTAGGCGGCAAAACCAACCTCTGTGGCGCACTGGCAGGAGTTACCGAAGGCTCAAGAGTTGCAGTGGTTGTTCCAAGCTCGATCATGAGTGCCGGCGAGGCAGTAGCCAACGCTGGTGTGTTTGTGTTCGAGATTAAAAAGGTTTACCTCCCGCACGCAGTCGGTGACGAGCAGTCAAACCAGAACGGTTTTCCTACCGTTATTCGAGCCACTACCGGTCAACCAACGATTAGGTTCGGTAATGATTCGGCACCAACTTCTCTAAAAGTTGCCACAATGATCAAGGGTTGGGGCCCCAAGGTTGAGGCCAATAAGGGCGAAAAAGTCACAATCCACTACACCGGTTGGGTCTGGAGTTCGCACGTAAAATTCGACTCCTCTTGGGATAACAAGCTGCCGGCGCAATTCGAACTGGCTAGCGGTTCACTGATACCAGGAATGGTTCAGGGTCTCGACGGCCAAACCGTTGGTTCGCAGGTTCTCTTGGTGATCCCTCCTTCGCTGGGCTACAAGTCCCAAGCCATGCAGAGCATCCCGGCGAACTCCACCTTGGTCTTTGTGGTCGACATCCTAGGTTTCTCTAAGTAGGAATAATGCCCACGGACAAGTACCAACGCGATCCGGAAAACAAGTCCGAGAGACTTCTGAGCCTGACCATCGCGCTGCTGCTTAGTGGTCAGCGTGGCCTCAAAAAAGATGAGGTCTACGGCGCAGTGCGTGATTATCGTCACGCACGCGACGAGGCAGAATCAAAGGGCAAAAACCTAGATGCTTTAGAAAAACTCTTCGACCGCGACAAGAACATTCTTCGTGAGA
>WLPL01000095.1 GCA_009698805.1 Actinomycetota bacterium
AGTCGCAGCGTGCACTTCGACTGGCGCTTGGCTCAGTACGACATCAAAGGAACCCTCGCTCACATCAAGGCGCTGCACGCAGCCGGCTACCTGACCGTTGCCGAACACCAGAAGCTCGAGAAGAGCCTAGAAGAACTAGCCCGTCGGGTAGCCGAGGGCTCTTTCATCGCCAAACCAACCGACGAGGACGTCCACTCGGCACTCGAGCGCGGACTCATCGAGATCGCCGGCACCGAACTCGGCGGCAAGGTTCGCGCCGGCCGCAGTCGAAACGATCAAATCGCGACTCTGATTCGTACTTACCTGCTCGATCAGGCCAACATCATCGAAGACCTTGTGCTCGACCTAATCAGCGTTCTGGTCGATCGAGCCGAAGAACACCTGGGCGTGGCGATGCCTGGGCGCACACACTTTCAGCACGCGCAACCGGTCATGCTCTCGCACCACCTGCTGGCTCACGCCTGGCCACTGCAGCGCGACATCGAGCGAATGCGTGAATGGCGCAAGCGCGCGAGTCTTTCGCCATACGGTGCCGGAGCACTCGCCGGCTCGACCCTGGGTCTCGACCCGAACCTGGTCGCCCTCGAACTAGGCCTTGCCGGCCCGACTCAGAACTCGATGGACGCAACCGCCAGCCGAGATGTGGTCGCCGAATTCCAGTTCATCCTCACCCTGATCGGAATCAACCTCTCTCGGTTCTCCGAAGAGATCATCATCTGGGCAACGGCTGAGTTTGACTACGTCAAACTCTCCGACTCTTACTCGACAGGGTCCTCGATCATGCCTCAGAAGAAGAACCCAGACATCGCCGAGCTCGCTCGCGGTAAGTCGGGTCGATTAATCGGTAACTTGACCGGCCTTTTGGCTACTCTCAAGGGTCTGCCACTTGCTTACAACCGCGATCTTCAAGAAGACAAGGAGCCGGTCTTCGACTCGGTTGACACCTTGACAGTCTTGATGCCTGCCTTTACCGGCATGGTTGCGACTCTCGAGTTCAACAAAAACCGCCTAGAACTGTTGGCCCCGGCTGGCTTCTCACTCGCGACCGACGTCGCCGAGTGGTTGGTCAAGCAGAAGGTGCCGTTCCGCGACGCCCACGAGATCACCGGCAAGCTTGTTTCGTTCTGCGAAAAGAACGGGCTGCAGCTGCACGAGGTGGCCGACGGCGACATGGCAGCGATTTCGCCGAAGCTAACCCCCGAGGTTCGAGACGTACTCAGCGTTTCGGGTTCGATTCGAGCCCGCGCAGGTGCCGGCGGCACCGCGCTACCGCGCGTGCTCGAGCAAGTAACCGCTCTTCGCAAATTTTCGGCTAAGCGATAGGAACCAGATGGCGACCCCAGCGGCACTAGCAAGTCAGTCGAACGACGCAAGTTTCGACTCGCTCTGGAGCGAGCTGCAGTGGCGCGGGCTCATTGCCCTGTCGACCGATGAGGCCGAGGTCAAGGCGCTGCTCGCGGGTACCCCAATAACCTACTACTGCGGTTTCGACCCGACCGCAGCCAGCCTGCACCTCGGCAACCTGGTGCAGCTACTGACGCTTAGACGCCTGCAACTTGCTGGGCACAAGCCGCTCCTGCTGATCGGTGGCTCGACCGGTCTGGTTGGCGACCCACGTCCGAGCGCCGAGCGCACGCTGAACTCTAAAGAAACCGTCGGCGAATGGGTCGAGAAGCTCGGCAACCAAGGAGCGAGATTCCTCTCGTTCGAAGGCACAAACGCCGCCCGAATGGTGAATAACCTCGACTGGACAGCGCCGATGAGCGCAATCGACTTTCTGCGCGACATCGGAAAACACTTCAGAGTCGGCAAGATGCTCTCGAAAGACGCCGTCAGCGCGCGTCTGAACTCAGAACACGGCATCTCATACACCGAGTTCAGCTACCAGATCCTGCAGGGCATGGACTTCCTCGAGCTTTACCGTCGCTTCGGCTGCATCATGCAAACCGGCGGCAGCGACCAGTGGGGCAACCTCACCAGCGGAACCGACCTGATTCGCAAGGTCGAGGGGGTTTCGGCGCACATCATTGCGACCCCGTTGATTACCAACTCCGACGGCAAGAAATTCGGCAAGTCCGAGGGCAACGCGGTCTGGCTGGATTCGGAATTCACCAGCGCATACGCGTTCTTCCAGTTCTGGTTAAACGTCGAAGATGCCGACGTTGTCGATCGCCTAAAGGTTTTCACGTTCCTCTCGAGGGCCGAGATCGAAGACTTGGCAAAGCAAACCACGGAGGCACCGCATCTTCGGGCTGCACAGAAGCGTTTGGCGTTCGAGGTGACCAGCCTGGTGCACTCGCAAGAAGCCGCTCAGGCGGCCGTGGACGCGTCTGCGGCTCTGTTTGGCAACGGTGACCTAGCCGGCCTAGACGAAGCCACCCTGCGGGCGGCTCTTGGCGAATTGCCCAATGCCACCATTGGTGGTGCAGAGCCGGTCGCGCAACTGCTGGTCGACACCGGTTTGGTAGCTTCACTTTCGGCGGGCCGCAGGGCCATCGCCGAGGGCGGCGTCTACCTGAACAACGAGAAGATCACCGACGAAGCCGCGGTAGCAAATGTCTGGCTTCCGGGCGGTTTTGCGGTCCTGCGCAGGGGCAAAAAGACCCTGGCCGGCCTTTTCAAAAAATAGTTTCGTAAAAACGCCGCAAAACACCCAAATGGATTTGACTTCACCGTTATAACAACGTAATGTTTCAATCTGTTGCCCAAAGTTTGGGGAAACCTGTTTAGGTCTCCGGCTCAAGTGCAACCAATCAAATGTCTCAGACAAGAAAAGCCTTGTGCTTTCTATTGTCTGGCTCGTAAGATTGGACTTCTGCTCAAAAAGGCACTCGTTTTGACGAGCGGCAATTTGGTGGTAAGTTAGTGAAGTTGCCCTGGAGGCCAGTCGAAAGACAAACTCCCAGGTGCATCCGATCCTTGAGAACTCAACAGCGTGCACAATGTCGATGCCAAACAAGTTGGCTAGCTTCGGCTAGCCAAGCAACATTTGGATTAGACAGATTGTCAGACAATCTGATTTAGTCAGATCAAACTGAGGCGCCATTTTCCGGCGCTTTCGAAAAGTTTGGTAGGAGCTTGCTCCTACCTAACACACTTTTACGGAGAGTTTGATCCTGGCTCAGGACGAACGCTGGCGGCGTGCTTAACACATGCAAGTCGAACGGAGAAGGGGAGCTTGCTCCCTGGATCAGTGGCGAACGGGTGAGTAACACGTGGGTAACCTGCCCCAGACTCTGGGATAACACTTCGAAAGAGGTGCTAATACCGGATATTTAGATTGGAAGACATC
>WLPL01000096.1 GCA_009698805.1 Actinomycetota bacterium
AAGTGAGCGAACAGACTGGGAGTCTTCTCGAAGAAGTCGTAGTCGAATCGGTAGAACCGGGTGACCACGACCGCTATTCGCACTACGTTCGCAAAGAAAAAATCGTCGAATCCGCTGTCATGGGCACGCCCGTGATCGCGCTCTGCGGCAAGGTTTGGGTACCAAACCGCGACCCGCAAAAATTCCCGGTCTGCCCCGAGTGCCAAGAGATTTACGACGGCTTGCGCGAACCTCAAGACGGCGAGAAATAGACTGAACTCCGTGAATGACGCGCCAATAGGCATCTTTGACTCGGGAGTCGGTGGGCTCACCGTTGCTCGCGCCGTGATTGATCAACTGCCCAACGAGAGCATCATCTACGTTGGTGACACGGCGAACTCTCCTTACGGCCCCAAGAGCATTCAAGAGGTGCGCGAACTCGCGCTCAGTGTGATGGACCGCCTGGTTGACGAGGGCGTCAAAGTCTTGGTGATCGCCTGCAACTCGGCATCGGCCGCGGTTTTGCGCGATGCCCGCGAGCGCTACACCGCAGGTCGCGGAATCCCGGTTGTCGAGGTAATCCAACCTGCCGTTCGCCGCGCCGTTGCCGCGACCAGAAACCACAAGGTGGGCGTAATCGGCACCACCGCCACAATCACCTCTAAGGCATACGACGACGCCTTCGCTGCAGCGGTAAACGTCCAAGTGGAATCAGCCGCCTGCCCGCGCTTCGTCGAGTTTGTCGAAAATGGGATCACCTCCGGCCCTGAACTCTTGAAGGTCGCCGAGGAATACCTGGCGCCGATCAAGGCTGCGGGCGTCGACACCCTGGTTCTAGGTTGCACCCACTACCCGCTGCTCACCGGCGCAATTTCGTATGTCATGGGCGACGGCGTGACGCTGGTTTCGAGCGCCGAAGAAACCGCCAAGGAGCTTTACCACACTCTCGTTGAGCACAACCTGCTTCGCGCCTCGGCTAGCAAACCGACCTACCGGTTCCAGGCAACCGGTGAAACAGCTTCGTTCGAGCGCCTCGCTCGTCGTTTTCTCGGGCCCGAGGTCAACTCGGTCGAGAGCCTCTAACCCAAGGAGAATCATGACCCGTGTAGACGGACGCACCGCAGACCAGCTTCGCGAGGTCACCATCGTTCGCAATTGGAGCGATCACGCCGAGGGCAGCGCTCTGATCACCTTCGGTGGCACCAAGGTTCTCTGCACCGCCTCGTTCACCTCCGGCGTCCCGCGCTGGAAGGTTGGCTCGGGGGAGGGCTGGGTCACCGCCGAGTATTCGATGCTCCCGCGCGCAACCCACACCCGCAACGACCGTGAGTCTGTCAAGGGCAAGCTCGGCGGCCGCACCCACGAGATTTCGCGCCTGATCGGCCGCAGCCTGCGCGCGATTGTTGACGTCAAGGGACTCGGCGAAAACACCATCGTGATCGACTGCGACGTCTTGCAGGCCGACGGCGGCACCAGAACAGCCGCGATCACCGGCGCCTACGTGGCACTGGCCGACGCAATCGCCTGGGGCAAAGAGCAGGGCTTCATACCCAAGCGCAGCGAGCCTTTGAAAGACAGCGTCTCGGCGATTTCGGTCGGAATCATCGATGGAGTTCCGTTTCTAGATCTCGCTTATACCGAGGACGTCCGTGCCGAGACCGACATGAACGTCGTCGTCACCGGTGCCGGCCACTTTGTCGAGGTGCAGGGCACTGCCGAGGGTGCACCGTTCAACCGCGAAGAACTCAACGCGCTACTTGACCTAGCCCTGAAGGGCAACAGCGAATTGCGCGAAATCCAGGCCAAAGCCCTGGCATGAAGCTGGTCTTAGCCACGCACAACAAGGGCAAGCTCGAAGAGTTGCGCGCAATTCTCGAGGCCCAGGTGCCAGGGTTAGAGCTAGTCGGTTACGAAGGCCCCGAACCTGTCGAAGACGGCCTAACCTTTCTCGAAAACGCGATGCTCAAGGCCAAGGCGGCATTTTTGCACACCGGACTGACGAGCATCGCCGATGATTCAGGGCTCGCTGTCGAAGTCCTAGGTGGTTCACCGGGTATCTTCACCGCGATCTGGGCTGGCGGTCGCGACAACGTAGCTAACCGTCGCCTGCTTCTCGCGCAACTAAAAGATATCGCCCCCGAGAATCGTGCCGCGGCCTTCATCTGCACGCTCGCACTGGTCGGGCCAAACGGCGAGGCTTCGTTCACAGGGATCTGGAGTGGCTCGATTGCCGCCGAGGAGCGCGGCACCAACGGCCACGGCTACGATCCCGTGTTCATCCCAGAGGGTTTTGAGGTGACCGCGGCCGAGTTAGAGCCCGAGCTCAAGAATGCCTACAGCCACAGGGCGCAGGCGCTAGCTCAGCTAAGTGGTTTTCTTGCGACGCAGGGCCTTGAGAGCCTCTAGCGCGAGCGGGATAAACGAAAGCAAGATGAATGCGAGCGTCACGTAGGTTACGTGGTCGCTGACAAACGGGATGCCACCCAAGAAGTAGCCGAGCAGGGTTACCCCGGTACCCCAGCCAATGACACCGATCACGTTGTAGGTTGTGAACTTGCGCCAAGACATGACTCCTACACCAGCGGCCACCGGAACGAAGGTTCGCATAATCGGTACGAAGTGGGCCAAAATTACCGCCTTGGAGCCGTAGCGTTCGAAGAATTTGTGAGCCCGCTCGACGTTTTTCTGGCTGAAAAACTTGGAATTTTGGCGAGTGAAAATTGCCGGGCCGATTCGACGCCCGAGCCAATAACCGGTCTGGTCGCCAGCGAATCCAGAGAGCGAGATTGCCAGGCAAGCTACCCAGATGGGCACATCGTGCCAGATGCCGGCAAGGTTTAGGCCAACCAAGAACAGAAGCGAGTCACCTGGTAAGAAGAAACCGACCAGCAGCCCGGTTTCGGCAAAAATCATCGCGCAGGCGACGAGAATGCCCAGCGGGCCTAGGGAGTTTAGAAACGATAGATCGATCATGCGCCCCTAGCAGGATTCGAACCTGCGCTTTCGCCTCCGGAGGGCGACACTCTATCCCCTGAGCTATAGGGGCCTAGGGTAATCACAAGGTTACAGGGCGTCAGGCTCAAACGAGTAGAATTGACGCAGCCGCCAAACACCGCCGATTAGGGCCCAAATTGACTCCAGACGACCTAGCAATAATCATTGCGCGCGTTCTAAACGAACTTGT
>WLPL01000097.1 GCA_009698805.1 Actinomycetota bacterium
AACGACCTTCAAGGCTCTAGAAAAGAAGCGCTCAAAGCCAGCTGTCATCGATGGCGGTGGTAATCGCCTATTGGCAGGCGTCTCTAGTTTCTTGCCTGAGTCATTGGTGATCAAGTTCGCCGCAAACATGTTTATGCCAAAGTAGTACTACTTAAGCAGGCATCGAAACTAATCTTGGCGAAACTGGGACCATTCGCCAATTTCGGCAAGGCGCCTGGACTGCTGGTTTGAAGCACCGGCGTCTAGGTGGCTGTTGCGAGAACGTAATTTAGCAATAACCGATTCCCTAAAGGCGACGGGCTTGTGGTCGTCGTACTTAAACTTGGCATCAACATTCAAAATCTTGAGTCGCACGCCACGAATGATCGAAAACATTGGCCCATAGGGGGTGCTTTCGGGGGCAACCTCTGCATAACTGCCATCGGCTTGAAACTCGGTCATGTGTTCTTGAATGATCGCAGCTATGCCGTGAGCGTCTGAGACCACAGACGGTTCGCATTCGAAGTTAACCGCTGCGTAATAGCTGGTTGGCACGCCGTCTTGCAAGTTGCTTGAGTCCTTAGCTCGCCAGGTGCCCGGAATGAAAGCGTAGTCACCAACAATCGAGAGCGAAACTCTTGCTCCACTTTCAAGTAGTGGCAGTGCATCGTTGACCTTGTGAAGATGGATCAAGATTTCATCGCCACGCACAACAAAGTGGGTGGGAACCATGATTGGTGCCTTGCCCTCCCCAGCACCGACGGCCAACACACCAAATTTCGCACTCTGCGCGATCCAGTCGCGCCATTCGGTCTCGCTCATGGCGCCGTCGTAGGGGTGAACTAACAATTGAAAGCCTTCTAGGACGTCGTGTTGGGCGACAGATGTTCGTGAACGGCTACCCAGTGGTCGCCTAGGTTAGCGAACACGATTGTTTCTCGCTCCTCCACGGTTGCCACCTCACCGCCGAATTCGATATCGCTTGAGACTAGGTGAGTGAAAACGGCCGCATCCAGCCCGATTAGTTGCACCTTCTGCTTACTCGATCGGCAGGCGTGAACCTTGAAGCCATCCTCGGTCTCCCACTTTTCCCACAGCACCTCGTATTCAGCTCTCGAATTCAGGCGGTCAGTGTGGGTGTAGAAGATGAATGTTGCGTCGGATGAAAAACCGGCGAAGTATTGCGCGGTTCGGTGGCTACCGAAGTCTTCGACGATTTTTGCAGCGGCGTCTAAAACGGCTTGGTTTGAATTCACTTCAGGCTCCTCGCCATAAGGGTGATCAGTTCGTAGGCCATGTGAGCGGCGGCTATTCCTGTGATTTGCGCGTTGTCATACTGGGGCGAAACCTCAACGATATCTGCCCCAATCAGGTTTACATTTTCGAGCGATCTTAGAAGGGCAAGCATTTCACGGCTAGACAGCCCTCCCATTTCTGGGGTTCCAGTACCGGGAGCGAAAGCAGGGTCAAGCACGTCTACGTCGATTGAGACGTAAACCGGCTTGGTCCCGACCCGAGCCAGCATTCGGGCTATCACGCCATCAACGCCCAGTTTGTCCATGTCTATGCTACTGACCACCTCGAAACCGAGCTTCTTGTCATCGGTTAGGTCGGTGTCGGCGTAGAGAGGGCCTCGAATACCGACGTGGAGGCAAGAATCGAGATCAATCAATCCCTCTTCGCTTGCCCGACGAAAAGGCGTACCGTGGGTCAGTGGCGCCCCGAAGTAGGTGTCCCAGGTATCTAGGTGGGCATCGAAGTGGATCACAGTTACTGGGCCGTGCTTTTTATGAAGGGCCTTGATAATCGGATATGCGATGGTGTGGTCTCCCCCAAGGGTGACTAAACGCATGCCATCGCTCAGAAGTTCATCGACGCCCTGCTCAATTTGTTCGACGGCCAACTCAATGTTGAAAGGGTTCACGGCAATGTCACCGGCGTCGACTACTTGAGCAAGAACGAATGGGCTGGCGTCCTGTGCCTGGTTGTATGGCCGCAGCAGTCTGGAGGATTCACGGATGTGTGACGGGCCAAATCGCGCCCCCGGACGATAGCTGGTGCCGGCGTCAAAGGGTATGCCAACAACAGCGATGTCAGCCTTGTCTACTTCGTCGATTCTGGGCAGGCGAGCAAAGGTTGCAGCCCCGGCGAATCGGGGTACTACCGTTGCATCGACCTGACCAATCTTGTTACCCGAATTGGTTCTGGGTACTTGCTTGGTCAACGCAACTCCTAGCGAACCGCTGGGATTTCGCCCTTAGAGGTGCGACCGATCCGAGGTCCCTTAGGGCCGAATGCATAGGCAGGCTCGGGCCAAATAACCAAGGCAAGAACATAAAGCACGGCTGCGGTAACAATCGAAACCACAAGGCTCAGATCGATACCACCAGCGACGCCGTTTAGAGGGCCTTCGATGACTGGTGGGTAGTAGCCGAACTGCAGGCCGAGAACTGCGGCGATGACCCAAGGGCCCATGGCGCGCCAGTTGATGCCGCCCTCAAACCAGTAGCGTCCACCAATCTTGCCACGGTTGAAGACTTGAAGGTCCTCGCTGCTGTACCAACCGCGACGGTTCCAATAGCCAATAGCCATGATGATCATCCACGGGGTGGTGGTAACCACGATTGCGCCAACGAAGCCGTTCACGGCACCTAGGAGGTCGGTGAAGAGACGTCCGACCACGATGAAGATGAAGGCAACAGAACCGATTGCGATAGTCGCCCTAACGCGGCTTAGCTTCGGGAACACCGAAGAGAAGTCCAGGCCGGTTCCGTAAAGCGAGGTGGTTCCGGTTGAGAGTCCACCGATGAAGGCAACAACGATGATCATGTACGCGTACCAGGTTGGAGCCGCTCCAATAAGACCGACAACGTAGTCGCCACCGGTCACCAAGGTCATGGTCGCGACACCGAAGATAAACGGAATCAAAGTCATCAACTGCGCACCCAAAGTGGCGAGCATCAACTTAGCGTTCGAGGTGCCCTTTGGAATGTAGCGAGCCCAGTCACCCAGGAACGCACCGAAAGAGATTGGGTTCGACATTGCAATCAATGCCGAGAGAATGAAGGTGGGCCAGAAACCACCCAGTGCTAGCTTGTTTGGGGTTCCCGCGAAGTCCGGGTTGAAGGCCGTCGCGAAAGCGAGAATGGCAAGCAACATTAGGACAGTGTTTAGCCAAACGGC